>NZ_JBSFVA010000007.1:0-346023 GCF_053592075.1 Nonomuraea sp. NPDC002799 | reverse complement strand
GCGGCCAGCAGGGTGCGGCGTTGCGCGGTGGCCGAGGCCGGCCGCTCACGCCACTCGTAATAGCCCGAGCGGGACACGCCCAGCCAGCCGCACATTCGGGCGATCTGTGGTCGGCCTTCTCCGCGTCGATGAGCTCGTACTTGGCGAGCGTCATCGAGTCTCTGCCGCGAAGAAGGCGGCCGCTTTTTTCAGGAAAATCAACTTCTCGCGCAGCTCGGCGTTCTCCGCTCCAGCTCCCGGATCCTGGCCCGATCCGGCCCGGAGACCGGCCGCGGTTCCTCCTGAGCGCTCACAATCCGATGCCGGTTCACCCAGCTGCCCAGAGTGCTGGCGTTGATGTCGAACTCCCGCGCCACCGACGCGACCGTCCGATCGCCCTCCAGCACCATGCGGATGGCTTCTTCCTTGAACTCCGGCGAGAACTGCCTACGACGCCTCGTCACGTACCTACCTCTTCCAGACTTCTGTCAACTTTTATGTAGCCGACTGTCCGGAATCTCCTGGGCACCTCACTGTGCTGAGCGATGAGGTCGGTCTGGTCAGTGCGAAGCAGGAAGGCACGCGTCTGGCCTTCGCGCTGTTGCTGAAGTACTTCACGCAGCACGGGCGCTTCCCGCGCGGGCGGGCGGAGTTTTCTGACGAGGTGATCGACTACGTCGCGAAGCAGACCAAGACGCCGGCCGGCAGCTTGGGCCTGTACGACTGGTCAGGCCGGACGATCGAGCGTCATCGCGGCGAGATCCGCGACCATCTCGGCTTCCGGGAGTGCTCGGTCGCCGACGCCGACAAGCTAACCGACTGGCTGGCCGTGAACGTCGCGCACGCTGAACGACAGCCCGACCGGGTCCGCGAGGAACTGCTCAAGCAGTGCCGCCAGGAGCGGATCGAGCCGCCCTCGCCGGGGCGGATCACTCGGATCGTACGGTCGGCACTGCACAACGCGGAGCAGACCTGGTTCCACCGGATCGCGGCGCGGCTGGACGCGGTGACGGTGGCCCGGGTGCTCGCCCTGGTGGCCGCCGGCAACACCGCGGTGGAGACCGAGGAGAGCGATGACGATCTGGACGAGGATGAGGGCTCGGTCCTGTCGCTGATCAAGGCGATGCCGGGGAACGTGAGCCTGGATTCGATGCTGCAGGCCCTCCGCTCCCGAACATGTCCCCAGCCGCCAGGTAGCGGAGTGAAGGATCAAGCTTGAGTTCGGGCCGTGTGCGCGCCGGGGGCTTCGGTGGCTCTCACTGCGGTCGAACGGCGACCGAATCGGAGGAGAGCGTGACCCCGACGGTGATGTGCGGATTGTCCAGCTGCGGGAGCTGAAGCCCACGCTTGAACTCCTCGGCATCGTCCGGCATCACCTTCGGCTGAACTGTGACCTTGACTTGGCCGGTCTCCTCATCTGGGTGCGCCATTATCGTGGCCACCTCAGGACGGGATCGGAGCCAGGCGACGACCGTGTCCTGGGCCCGCCGGAGCTCCGAGGCCGAGAATCCCTTGCCGCCGATCAGGGTGACCTCCATGGGGAGGGTCCTGGCCAGCTCGATCGCGCGAGTCGGAATGGGACCCTTGAAGCCGACGCGCAGCCCCCGCTGGTCGTCGACGTATCTGACGCCGGAGATCTCGTCAGGGAACTCCGCATTAAGTTTGTCGATCACCCGGCTGTTGGACGACTGTGAGCCGAAGCGGTCGATGGCCTCCTCGTAGGAGATGCCCTCCGATTTGGCGAGGGCCCCGAGGTCGATCAGCTCGGCGTAGGGAATGCCGTCGATCACCACGTCCGGGTCGGTCACCGCAGGGTCGTACCCTTCGAAGTCCGTCGGCTTGGGCGACGAGGTAGCAGCCACCCGGGTCGCGTACCGCTTGACGACCTCCTCCAGGGATCGGCCCGACGACGCCGCCTCTCGCTTGAGCCGCTCCAGCGTGGGCCGATGCGCTTTGGGCTGATCGGCCCGCGGCAACACGATCGTCTCGGTCCCGTCCACAGTGTGCACCGGGCCAGCACCAGACTGGCCGCAGGCGCACAACGACGCGAGCAGCGCGATGACGGTCAAACGCGATCTCTTCATATCAAAGGGACGCGCCACCGGCCTGGAGGGTTCATCCAGGCAACCCCGTCCTGATTTGAAGGACGAGAAGTGGCCCCAGAGCACGGCGAATTGTGGCCCCACTTGGCGATCTTGGCGCCTTTGATCACGGAAGAATTTGGCCCCACCCGACAAGACGGCTTGGGGGTTCAGAGATCGGATCGGCAGACTCCAGTCATGGCCATCACGCAACAGCTCGCCCGAGTCTCAGACGTCGAACTCGCCAAGGTTCGCCCGATGCCCAAGAGGCTGGAGCGGATCCTGTCGTTTGAGGCAGGTCAGCCGGACGACTACTTGGATCTAGATTGGGCAGGGCCGCCGCTGCTGCGGGTATGCGAACACCTCGATCCCGGGTCTGCCGTGTTGGGTGCGGTGAAGCGGGCGCTGGAGGGCGAGGTTCAGATCGGCACCGGGGACTATGGGCCGGTGATGGCCTTGAGCGCAAGAGCCGTCGTGGATGTCGTGCGAGGACTTCGCGCAATAGACGGGCGGGCGTTGCGGGGCGCGTTGTCTGATGATCTGGCGGATGTGAGCGGGCTGATCGGCAAGGGGTTCGCCGGTGATCCAGGCGAGTATCTGACTGGTCATTTCGCCGCTCTGCGGGACCTTTATGAGGGGGCCGCGCAGCGGGGCCTCTCGGTCGTGGTGTGGTGGGATTGAAGGATCAGGATGGGGCCGCTGCCTGTTGTGCGCGAGTGTGGGCGAGCCGGTAGGAGTCGGTGCCGTTCTCGATGATGGTGGCGTTGAAGGTGAGCCGGTCGACGATGGCGGCGCAGAGGCGGGGGTCGGTGAAGGTCTTCTGTCCTGTACTGGCTCGTCAACGGCGCTGTCTTCGCCGGGACGTCGAGATTGAGCTCGGTCTGCACCAGATATCCGGTGAGCAGATAGCGCTCGGTGCGGCCCCCGCCTCACTACCGCACCGAACGCTATTCGCCGCGACTTCGGGACTGTCCGCAATCAACCTGAAGAGCGGGGTGTGAAGGACAGGAGGTCGCCGGGCTGACAGCCGAGGACCTCGCAGATCTTGCTCAGCGTCGAGAACCGGATCGCCTTGGCGCGGTTGTTCTTGAGGATCGACAAGTTCACGTTGGTGATCCCCACCCTGTCGGCCAACTCGACCACCGTCATACCGCGCTCTTCGAGCAATCGATCCAGGTGTACCTCGATGGCGTGCTCGGGGTTGCCGGCGGGTGGCATCAGACGGTTCCTTCGAGTTCCTCGCGCATGTGCGCGCCGACGCGGACGACCTTGGACATCACGACGAGCCCGAGCCCGGCGATCAGGGACGCCCACGGGAAGGCCCAGCCGTACAGAGCCATCCACCCCACCTCTCTGACGGTCCCGGCCACCATCGACACGGCCAGGCCGGTCTCGACGATGGTGGTACAGAGCGACGCCGCGACTGTGCCGACCATAAGAAACACGCCGAGGAACCGCAGCCTGCGGACGACCACCTCATCGAAACCGCTGTCCTGTCGTGCGTCTCTGATCAGCCGGTCGAGGAGAAAGAGCGCGATGAGCAATACGAGCGGGGTGGCGAACCGCGAGGTCTGATAGAGCAACTGTGTGCCAAGGCTGGAGTCGTCCATGCAGATCTGACGCAGCGGATAGCGGAGCTCGACTCCCTTCCCCACGGGATAGGGGTTGTCATCGACACCGCTGCTCCCCGCCACGGCCTTTCGGCCTTGAGGATCCTCAAAGACGTTTCCCTCCACGTCGGGGATGCTCGGCGATGGCACACACACCAGACTTTGGACGCCGCGGGAACCGAAGGCGTTCTCGCCGCCGGTCAAGGCTGCACGCCCGACTTCGTAGGCCATCGTCGCGGCGAACAGCACTAGGAGAAGGCGGACGACGATCGCCGTCCACTTCAGGGGAGTGGATTTGTCGAGGGGCACGGCATCGGCTCCATATCGTTGTTCGATGCTATCGTTTGTCGATGATATCGATGAACGATAAAGAGTCAAGTTGGGGTCCTGATCGACCAGTTTGTCCAGATGTGGACTCCCGAACTGGGTCCCGGACAGCCCTGCCCTGGCCACTCCAGCGGTGTGTTGTCGCACCGTCACTCGCCTTAATGATCATGTCGAGATACGTTCGATTCCCAACACCCTGACCGGAGTCCTCTTGGCGACCCGCCGATGTGCAGGACCGGCTGGCCGGCACGGTCCGCGCCCCGGATGGCAGCGAGGTGGAAGGACCGCAGGTCCGCTGGGTCGGGCGACGGCACGGGCGCCGCCAGGACCGGCGCTGGGCGACGTCATGGAGTCCGGAGCAGATCGCGAACCGGCTGCTGGTCGACTTTCCTGAGGATGAGACGATGCGGATCTCGCACGAGGCCATCTACCAGGCCCTGTATATCCAGGGCCGCGTTGCGTCGCGAGCTGACGGCCTGCCTGCGCACCGGCCGGGCACTGCGAGTGCCCCGGGCCCGGACCCGTGGCCGGGGAAAGAAGTTCGTCACCGAGGAGGTGCTGATCAGTGCGCGGCCCGCCGAGGCCACCGATCGGGCGGTGCCCGGGCATTGGGAAGGCGACCTCATCATCGGTCTGGACAGCTCCGCGATCGGCACACTTGTCGAGCGCACCACCCGGTACACGATGCTGCTGCACCTGCCCCGGATGGACGGCCACGGCGAGAGCGAGCGGGTCAAGAACGGCCCGGCGCTCGCAGGACACGGCGCCGACGCTGTGCGCGACGCCATCGCGGCCACGATCATCACGCTGCCTGAGCAGCTGCGCAGGTCGCTGACCTGGGACCAGGGCGCGGAGATGGCTCAGCACGCTCTACTGCGCATCGACACCGGGCTGGAGATCTACTTCTGCGACCCGCACAGTCCCTGGCAGCGCGGCACGAACGAAAACACTAACGGTCTGCTCCGGCAGTACTTTCCCAAAGGCACCGACCTGAGCAGGCACAGCCGAAACGATCTGGACGCAGTCGCCGCCACACTTAACAGCCGCCCCCGTAAGACACTCGGCTGGCGTACTCCCGCCGAGGCGTTCAACGAGCATCTATGCTTGCTGACAGGCAGTGTTGCAACGACTCCTTGAACCCGAGAACTACACCTCAGATGAGTTCGGCCGCTTCCTGACCGGCCTGCATATCCGCCGCTCGGTCGGTCGCACCGGGGTTTGCTGGGACAGCGCGATGGCCGAGTCGTTCTTCAGCGCGATCAAGAACGAATGGCTGCACCGCTTCGTCTTCACCACCCGAGCCAAAGCGAGACGGCA
Source organism: Nonomuraea sp. NPDC002799 (assembly GCF_053592075.1). NCBI lineage: Bacteria > Bacillati > Actinomycetota > Actinomycetes > Streptosporangiales > Streptosporangiaceae > Nonomuraea > Nonomuraea sp. NPDC002799. The sequence goes on along the minus strand of NZ_JBSFVA010000007.1, from coordinate 340,709 downwards.
GGTCATCCGCTACATCGAAGGGTTCTACAACCGCCGGCGCCTGCACTCGGCGCTCGGCTACCGACCGCCCCTGGAGGTACTCAACGAATTCCTCTCAACTCGAACAGCCGCATAGGCTACGCCCATAGGACGGCTGTCCGGAATCACCGAGGCCCCTCAGGTAAGGGCGGCGGCCCCGCAGCCGCCGCGAGAAGACGGCCGGTGTAGGGCCGGATGCTTAATCCGACTGTCAGCCTCGCAGTGAGATGAGTCCGGGTGCCGTGCTCGATGAAGACCGGCACATACAGCCGCTTGCGCAGCACGGTCTCGACCATCAGGAAGTCACACGTGATGATCGCGTGGGCTTGAGCGGTCAGGAACTGCCGCCAAGTCGGCCCGGCAGGGCGCCGCATCGGAAGACCTGCTCGATGTGCTCGCGCTGGCCCGCACGCACCCCGCCCGGATCGTGATCGCCAGCCGGCTGTTCCGGCTTCTACGATCGGTGCGCCGCCTCCGGCCTGCATGAACTCGAACGACTGGCCGGCACCATCGAGACCTGGTCGATGACGCGGTCTCGTACCGCCTGCTCCATCGCGCGGACCAGCACGGCCAGACTGTTCTTGATCGTGGATCGGCTGCACTCGTCGGCGATCCAGCCGTGGACAGCGCGATCCACCACACTGTAGGTGATCCTCCGGACAGGCAGATGCCCCAGCGTCGGCACCACACGCTTACGCCGGCCCGCCAGATACGGATCGAGCTCCGCCTTTCCGACAGGTCTTCGAAGCTGAAGGGCTGCGGCTGGTCACCACGCTGCCGCGAACGCCAAGGATGAACGCCATCCGCGAACGGGTCATCGGCATCCTGCGCCGCGAACTCCTGGACCGGATTCTGATCCTTGATGAACGCCACCTGGTCTTCGTGCCCCGCGAGTACCTGATCCTTACAAGACGCACCGGGCGAGCCGGCGCCGAAGAAATCCCGCAATGGCGCAACGCTACGGCCCGCGTACCGATATATAGCGAGGGGAGAGATTTCGGCGGCCGGCCGTACACCGCTCATGGGGGGACGTCCCACATGGCCAAAGTGCGTCAGAAAAAGCGTGCCCAACGTGCCCGGACCGCAGCCCCGCAGGCCGAGCAGCCGGCCGGGTCCGGGCGAGGGAAGGCGACGTGGACGTGGCTGGCCGGGATCCTCAGCGCCGTGATCATCGCGGCGATCGGGGTCGTGTTCACCACGTGGTTCGGCGCGCGCGGACCGGACACCTTCGACCGGATCGGCGGTGGACCCCCGATCACGGTCGGCTACGTGGCCATCGAGTACGAAGCGCAGGACACCGTCTTGAGGGAGCCGGTGACCGACCCTGGCGAACGCGTGGCTCTGAGGGCCAGCACGGCAGAGAAGGCACGTGAGGCAGTCCTGACCCGCCACCACCAGGCCCTGATCGACACCATGAACGTCATCGTGACTCTCGTCGGTAACCGCAGCAGCCTGCGCATCGTCGACATGAAGCCGCGCATCCTCACCCGAGGGCCGGTGTCGGACGGCGCACTGCTGAGCGCCAGCAGCGCCGGGGAGACCGACACCATCGAACTCGCCGCCGACCTGGATCAGAAGGCTCCCCGCTTCACCACGGACCAGGATCTGAAGGTCCCCTACTTCGCGAAGAAGCAGATCGACCTGAAACGGGACGAGCGGGTCACGCTCAGCATGACGATCAGCGGCAAGAAGGCGTATTACGAGTTCGATCTCCTGGTCACCGTGCTGGCGGAGGCCCGGACCGAGCAGATAGTGATCAACGGGCCGGACAAGAGCCCGTTCCGGCTCACCGGGGCCGCCACGTCCTATCGCTCCTACTACGGCGATTCCTCGTTGGGCGGCTGGGAGCCGCTCTCCGGCGAGCAGGTATGCGAGGTAGACCCGACGGCCAAGGGGTGCTGACGTGCAAGGACTCCGCACGGGTTCCGTCCTGCTGGCGCTCCTGCTGGCCTGCGCCGGCCTGGTCGCCGACGGGCCGCGTCTCCCTCTGGTGCCGGTCGCGTGGCGCCCGGCCTGGTCGACGCCCACCGGCGACGACGCCGCCACGCCGCTCGCCGCGGTGTCCGGCCAGGCCTTGGCCGTGGCGACGCGGCAGGGCACGGTGCGGGTCCACGATCCGCGTACCGGTGAGATCCTGCGGAACGTTCCGATCGACCCCGGCTTCCCCGCTCCCATCACCGGCGTCTGGGTGACGCCCGGAACGCTCGTCGTGTCGAAGGGCGCGGCCGACATACCCGGTCAGGGCCTGTACGGCTACGACCTGGCCACGGGCGCCGCGCTGTGGCAGCGAACGATCGTCATCTCTGCTCAGGAGATGTCTGAGGGTGTCGGTACGTACAACGGGCCGCAGGTCATGGTGACCCGCCGCGGCATCGTCATCGTCGAGCGGACGGCAGAGCCGTTCGACCTGCTCTCACTCGATCCCCGGTCCGGGAGGACGCAGACGCGTGCGGTCCATCCGGGACACTGCGACCTCGTGGGCGCCGCGACCGATCAGTCGCTGATGTTCCTCAGCTACTGCGCCGAAAGCCGCGTTCAGCTCGCCTCCGTGGATCCGCGCACCCTGCGACCGCAATGGACGCGCCCGATGCCGTCGGCCTTCTCGCTGCCGGACGATCCAGAGGTCGGAAACCCGCCACAGCTGGACGTCCAGGCCGGTCCGGAAGGATATGTCTACGCCATCTCAGGAGACGAGGGTTTCTTCTTCGCGCCAGACGGCCGGCGGCTGTCCACCGTCCGCGAAGCCGTCGCGGCCACCGGTCCGACGCAGGGGAACCGGCCGCTGTTCGTCGGCGCTTATCCGACGATCGACGAGTTCGGGGAGCTGAACCTGAGCGGATCCTGGCCCATGCCCGCCTATCTGCTTTCGCTGGACACCGGCACCGGCCGCATCGGCGGACTGCCGCTCGCCCTGCCCTCGTCCACCGCGTCCCTCGTCGGGACGATCCGCGACATGGCCTTCGTCCGTCACCAGGGTCTGATCACCGCCTACCGCCTCGTCCATGGGCTCTCCACCGAACGCGTCCTGTTCGGCGGTGTCCCCGTGAGCGCCTGGCCGGACGCCTGTTCCCTGCTGACCACCGGTGACCTGGGCATCGTGGCGGAAGGCTACCGCGCCGTCCCCGCGGCGAAGACGTTGTCCGGAGTCACGTTGCCGAAACCAGGAGCATGCGATTGGGTGCCGCCCACGGACGACGCGCCCGTCTTCACGCTTTCGGTCGAGTGGGTGTCCTCCTCGGTCGCGGACGCGCGTGGCCTCTTCACCGGGGCGGCCGCCTACGCCAAGGACACCTACGGTTTCGATCCCTTCGACGAGAGCGGCCGGCATTTCTCCTATGCCGAGATGCCGGCGTCCGGGGCCGTCGGCGTGACGGTCGTCAACGTGGGCCCGGTCATCGTCCGGCTGAGCTCTGCCTCGCGGCGGGCGCTCCGGCTCGTCGTCCCGCTGCTGCGGGACAACCTGCTGGCGCGCTACCAGCCGGGCGTCCGCGCACCCCTCCCCCCATGCAGGGCCGGTTGGGGCCACCCCACCGACGGAATCGTCTACACCGAGCCGGTGGTGGCCGAGGGCGTCGTCTACGCCGGCAGCGGCGACGGCACGCTGCGGGCTCTCGATGCCCGCACCGGAGCGGCGCGATGGATCGTCCAGACGGCCGGCCCCTTCTTGAGAAGGCCGGTGCTGGTGAAGGGAACCGTGTACGCCCAGAGCGGCGGCAAGGTCGTCGCCGTGGACGCGGCCTCCGGCCGCAGGCGGTGGAGCCACAGGATCAAGGCGGACTCCGGCCCCGTGGTGGCGGACGATGTGCTCTACACGGTCACCGAGGACTTCGAGGTCGTCGCCCTGGGCACGAGCAGCGGCAAGGAGCTGTGGAGGTTCCGGCCCGACGGCTTCGCGCTCAACACCGAGCCCGTAGTGACCGGCGGCGTCGTTCTCTTCGGCACCGACGACGGCGCCGTGTACGCCTTGGGCGCCTCCTCGGGCGAACAGCGGTGGCGTTTTGCGGCCGGCGGCGGGGAGCGCGTCGAGCTGGTGGTGGCCGACGGGGTCGTGTACGCCGCCGGCGCGAGCGGCCAGGTGCACGCCCTGGACGCGGCCACCGGAAAGGGCCGCTGGGCCTCCCGGGTTGACGGGGCCGTGCACTTTCCTCCGGTGGTGGCCGGCGGGGCCGTCTATGTCCGGGCCGGCGGCGGCGCCACGTACGCGCTGGACGCCGCCACCGGCAGGCGGTCGTGGCGCTTCCTCGCCCCGGGTGACGACCTCGTTTCCGGTCTGGGCCTCTCGGCCGCCGAGGGACTGGTGTACGTCGGCGGCGCCGACGCCCGGGTGCACGCGCTGGACGCGGCCTCCGGGGCGCAACGATGGAGCTTCCCGGTCGGCGAGGGCGTCGGCGCCGGCCCTGCGGTCACCTGGGGGACCGTCTACGTCGGCGGCGTCGACGGGACGCTGCACGCGCTCGACCCCGCCACCGGGGCGGCGCGATGGAGTTTCCGGGTCGGCGGCGACGTGCAGACCACACCCATCGTGGCCGACGGTCTGGTGTACGTCGGCAGCTCGAACGGCAACCTCTCAGCGCTGCCCACCGCTGGCGGCTAGTCACCGGCACCGCCGCCCCTCCTGGTCTCTGTGACCATCCAAAGGTTTCGTGACCACAGATACCGTGAAACCATGGTTACAGTTGCATTCACGGTGGAGGCTTGAGTGACGGAGACGGCGGGGCAGTGGGTGCTGCTGGCGTACCGGATTCCACGTCAGCCCTCGACGCTGCGGATCACGATCTGGCGCAAGCTGGACCGGCTCGGCGTGGCGCGGCTGGGGGACGGGCTGGTGGCGTTGCCCGGCGACGCCCGTACCCGTGAGCAGTTGGAGTGGATCGCTGAGGAGATCGGCGAGATGGAGGGCAGCGCCACGGTGTGGCTGGCCGTCGCCGGCAACGTGGCGCAGGAGAAGGCCATCGCCGCCGAGATGCGCGAAGCGCGGGCGGCCGAGTACCGAGCGGTGGCCGAGCAGGCCGCGGTCGCGGCGCGGGCCCGGCCGGGGGAGCGGAGCCGGACGATCAAGCGGCTGCAGGCCGAGCTGCGCAGGATCGGACGGCGCGACTTCTTCCCGCCTGCGGAGAAGGAGACCGCGCAGCGGGCCGTGCGCGCCTTGACGGAGACAGCCGTCATGGAGGGCGGCCGATGAGGTGGGCGACGCGGGCGGGAGTGCACATCGACCGGGCCGCGTGCGCCTGGTTGATCCGGCGGCACCTCGATCCTGAGCCGGAGTTCGTGTTCGTCGACGATCCCGCCCTGGTGCCCGCTGACGCGACGCCGTTCGACATGCGCGGGGCCGAGTTGTCGCATCACGGGGACGACTGCAGCTTCGAGACGGTTCTGCGCCGCTACGAGCTCGACGATCCGGTTCTGTGGAAGGTCGCCGAGATCGTGCATGAGGCCGACATCGACGACGAGCGGTTCGACGCGCCGGAGGCACGCGGCGTGGACGTGATCTTGCGCGGGTTGTCGATGATCTGCGATGACGAGCGGGTGGTGGAGATCACCGGGCCGATCTTTGACGGCCTGTACGAATTCCACCGGCGCGCGCTGCTGCTGGGGCGGGAACCGGCGTGAGCCCGGCCGTCCGCCTGCCCGCCCACCCGCCCGCCCGCTGAAAGGCCGCCATGACCATGGAAGCGACCCGCGACGTGATCCCGTTCCGGCAGGCCGTGCGGGCCTGGTTCCTGATCTCGCTGCAGACGTTCGGCGGCCCGGCCGGGCAGATCGCCGTCATGCAGCGCACGCTGGTGGAGGAGAAGCGCTGGATCGGCCAGCAGCGCTTCAACCACGCACTCAACTACTGCATGCTGCTGCCCGGACCGGAGGCCCAGCAACTGGCCGTCTATGTCGGCTGGCTGCTGAACGGCACCCGGGGCGGGCTGGTGGCCGGGACCCTGTTCGTGCTGCCCGGCATGCTCGCGCTGCTGATCCTGTCGGCCGTCTACATCCTGTGGCAGGACACCACGGCGGTGACGGCGCTGTTCGCCGGGATCGCCCCGGCCGTGCTGGCCATCGTCGCCCAGGCCGTCATCCGCGTGGCGAAGCGCTCGCTCACCCACCCCTTCTTCGTCGCCCTCGCCGTGGCCGCCTTCGCGGCGCTGGCGCTGTTCGGCGTGCCGTTTCCCGTCGTGGTCGCCGCCGCGGCCTTCATCGGGTGGCAGGTTCACCGGCTGGCCCCGCACGTCTTCCAAGCCGGCAACGGGCACGGTGGTGACGGTGGCCCGGCCCCGCTGATCCCGGACGACGCGCTGCACCACGCCCAGCCCAGCGGGCGGTCGGCAGGCAGAATCTTGGCCGTCGGGCTGGTCGCCTGGTGGCTGCCGGTGGCCGCGGTGGCGCTCATCCTCGGTACGGACAGCGTCTTCACCACCCAGGGGTTGTTCTTCTCCGGCACCGCGGTCGTCACCTTCGGCGGCGCGTACGCGGTGCTGGCGTTCGTCGCCCAGCGGGCCGTGGAGGTCTACGGCTGGCTGAGCCCGGGGGAGATGGTGCGCGGGCTCGCACTGGCCGAGACCACTCCGGGGCCGCTCATCATGGTGGTGCAGTTCGTCGCCTTCCTTGGCGCCTATCGCGACCCCGGAGCCCTGACGCCGTGGGGCGGCGCGCTGCTGGGGGCGTTGCTGACGACCTGGGTGACGTTCGTGCCGTGCTTCCTGTTCATCTTCCTCGGCGCTCCCTACGTGGAGCGGCTGCGGCACAACGCGGCCATCAGCGCGGCGCTGACCGGCATCACCGCCTCGGTGGTCGGCGTCATCGCCAACCTGGCGCTCTACTTCGCCGAGCACACCCTGTTCGCCGAGGTCTTCACCTGGGCATGGGGGCCGTTCAGCATGCGGCTCCCTGACCTCGGCACGGTGAGCCCCGTCGCTCTGACCATCACCGTGGCCGCGCTCGTGATGACGTTCGTCCTGAAGTGGCCGATGCTGCGCATCCTCGGTATCTGCGCGGTGCTCGGCTTGGCCACCGTACTGCTGTGACCGTCACAGGGGGAGCGGGAACGCGGCCGCCCCCCATCGAGGCCGCCACGCCTTCCACCCGTTCCGGCGGCGCTAGGCCACCTGCACCGGATGGGCGACGACCGCCCCGAACAGGTAGCCCAAGTCGTTGAATCGCGTGGTGGCCGGCTGCACGGCCCCGGTCTCGTCGGTGGCCCGGGCCAGCAGCTCCTGACGGCCGGGCCGCGGGTCGGGCCAGGCCGCCCGCCAGCGCGTCCACGCCGTGCCGCGCCCGGCGTCCAGCAGCTTCGCCGGCCGCCAGCGCGCGCCGCCGTCCGTGCTCACCTCCACCCGGGTGATCCGCCCGTGCCCCGACCACGACCTGCCGTGCAACGTGTACGGCGAGCCGGCCGGCACGCTCGCCTCCCACCCCAGCTCGAAGGCGCTCTTGGTGACCTGCTCGGTGAGCGGCGCGCTGCCCGTCTCCGGATATCCGGGGCCGAAGAAGCGGTAGAAGCGGGTGTCCCACGGCGAGGAGAGCGGCTCGGCGGACACCTCGATGTCGCCCACCCACTTGATCGAGGCGATCCCGATCCACGACGGCACCACCACGCGCACGGGAAAGCCGTGATCCGGCGGCAGCGGCTCGCCGTTCATCTCATAGGCCAGCAGCACGTCGTCCAGGGCCTTGCCGATCGGCAGCGGCCGGCGTACCCGGCCCAGGTTCTCGCCCCCGCTGACGAAGTCGGCGTCCAGCCCCGACGGCAGGACGCCCACCGCCTCTCTCGACAGCCCCGCCCGGCGCAGCACCTCCGCCAGCCGCACGCCACGCCAGCGCGCCACCCCGACCGCGCCGAGCCGCCACTGCGTGCCCGACGCCGGCTGTCCCTGCTGCGAGGCGAAGAACGAGCGCCCGTTGCCCGCGCACTCGATCGCGGCGTCCAGGGTCACCGACGGCAGCGACCGCAGGTGCCCGTAGCTGAACTCCTGCGCCTGCCGCACCCCGGACCCGTGCACGCGCAACCGCCAGGTCGCCGCGTCGATCAGTGGCGTGGCCGTGTGGTTGCGCACGAAGAACCGGTCGTTCGGGACGTGGAACCCGACGTCCCGCAGCGCCTCCCACCGGGTCTCCGCGTTCGTCCCGTACGAGATGAACACCTCCGGCGGCAGCGGCTTGACGATCGGCCCGGCCGCGTACCCCGCTCCCGCGTGGCTCGTCCCTGCCCGGCCGGCCCCCGCGTGCACGGCGCGCCGGTCCGTCGCGGCCGCTGCCCGGCCCGCGAGTGGGCCGCCCACGAGCGCGATCCCGCCCAGCGCCGGGATCATGCGCAGCAGCGTACGCCGGTCCGGCCGGTCCTCCCGCCCCGGCTCGTCCGCCCCTGCACGTCCCGAGTTCCCGTACGTCATGCGATCACCATTTCTCAGAGTCTTCCTACCAGTAGACAAGGAAAATCCCCGCCGTCAAGAGGACCGCAGTCTGCAGACTCTTTCGAGAGCTGCGCCGACCGTGACGTCAGCCCGTCGGTGTGGACGAGGAACTGAAGGAGAAGGTTCCGGCGCCCACGGCGTAAATGTCGTACAGGCCGCTGCGGCGCAGGAACGTCGCGCCGGTGGTCAGGGCGGAGCTGGTGCTGCGCTGCCGTGGCCAGGGGCACCCAGACCTCACCGCTGGTGCTGGACGGGACGGTGACCTGGAGATGGAACTGACCGGTGGTGTCCTGCGCCCACCTGACGGCCAGGGATCCGTTCGCCGTCGGTGCCTGTCCCCAGCGGGAACACGCCGGGCCGGGTGCTGGTGTGCTGGCAGAGACCAGCGCCGGCGTTCCAGAGCCGGGCGTTGATCGCGGTCTTGAGCGCGGCGGCCTTGTTGGTGTAGTCGGTGACCCTGGCCGCACTCCTCCTGCCGCCACGGGGGCCGCTACGGCCTGGACGGCGTCGACGGCGGCCAGGGCGAAGCCGTCCGCGTTCCGCTGGCCGACGGAACCCTGGTCAAGCTGCCCGTGGCGGAGGACTCCCCGCTGCTGCCGTCCCTGCTGACCCTGTCGGACGTGCTCGGCACCGGCCACCACGGCGCCGTCACCGCCGGAGTGACCCGCGGCGACCGCGTCCTGGTCATCGACGGCGGCACGATCAGCCGCCTGGGCGGGCCGCAGTACGAGCAGGGCCCGGTCGGTGCCGACCTGATCATGCGGAACATCACCTTGACCGGCGGTGTCTCACCGGCCCGCGCCTACATCGAAGAGCTCATGCCCGACATCCTGGACGGCACCATCGACCCGGGCCGCGTCTTCGACCGCACCGCCGGCCTCGACGACGTCCCCGGTGCCTACCGCGACATGGCCGAACGCCGAGCCCTCAAGGTCCTCATCCGGAACTGACCTGCGACAGCGGCGGGGAACGTGCGGGCGGCCGGGTCACGAACGCCCAGCCGTCCACGAGCCTGCCCCTGCGCTGCCGGCGCACCCCACCTGCGAATGCGGGCCCTTTCCGTCACACGGCGATGTCGGCCGAGGCGCCCCTGGGGAGCCAGCGGAGGCTCTCACGGAGAGTGGACGAGCCACTGGCGAGTTCCTGCTCGATGCCTTCCCGGTTCTCCCGGAAGTGCTGCCAGCCTTCGTAGTGGACGGGCAGGACGGTGCGCGGGGTGATCCCTTCGTGCAGGCGGACGGCCTGCCTGGCGGTCATCGTGTAGCGCAGGGGCCCGGTGATCGGGAAGCCGACGCCGCCCAGGTGGAGCAGGATCGTCCCGGCCCGCAGGCGGGTGGCCGTGTTGCGCAGCGCGCGGTGGTACACGGTGTCTCCGGTGATCCAGAGGGGTCCGTGGACCTGTCCGGGCCAGGTGAGTGCGAAGCCGATGACCTCGCCCACGATCGGCTTGCTGAACGGGGGGCCGTGCCGGCAGGGGGTGGCGGTGATGTCGATGGGCGGGCGTCCGGGGGCTCGCAGACGGGTCGCCTGCCCTGCTCGCAGGCCGCGAGCCGGATACGGCAGGGATCGGGCGCCCGAGGAGGTGGTCACGATCGTGCCGGCGGCCGGCAGCAGGGTCCGGCCGGTGTCATCGAGGTTGTCGCCGTGGTGGACGTGGGTGAGCAGGATCGCGTCGATGGGTAGCAGGTCGTCGGGGGCGATGGCCGGGCCGGTGAGCTTGCGGGAGGAGGCTCCCCAGCCGAAGGCGTAGGTCCGGCCTGGGGGATCGAACGTCGGGTCGGTCAGCAGGCGCCAGCCGTCGAAGTCGATGAGCACGGTCGGGCCGCCGATGTGGGTGAACCGGGCCTTCGTCATGGGGACGCGTCCTTCCGCGGGCCGGCTTCCGGAGGCTCGAGTCCGGAAGCCGGCCCCCGAGGTCAGGAGTGGTTCAGGGCCCAGGTGAGGGCGTGGTCAGCGATCTTCTCCCAGTCGTCCTGCGCGGGCATCAGGTGGGAGCGGCCGGAGTACTCGGCCACTTCGGTGATCGTCTTCGGCGACTTGTAGTGGGCGGCGTTGGAGCGCTGGATCTTGGGCGGCATGAGGTTGTCGTTCTCGCCGGCGATGAACAGCAGCGGCTTGCGCTTGTCGTTGTGGTAGTCGACCCAGTTGTCGTCCTTGCCGGGGTGGATGTTGGCCAGGGCGCTGCCCCAGAAGATGTTGCCGGAGGCGGGGATGTGGTAGCGCTCGTAGGTGGCGCGGGCCTGGTCCTCGGGGAAGGTGTTGGTGAAGGCGTAGCGCCAGTGCTCGTAGTCGAGGCCGACGGCCCTGTGGCGGTTGGCAGGATTCTTGAGTACGGGGAAGGTGGCCTTGATCTGGGACAACGGGATGATCTTGACGCCTTCGGTGGGGGCGGAGTTGATCGCCACCCCGGCGGCGCCGTAGCCGTGGTCGAGCAGGATCTGGGTGAACACGCCGCCGGCGGAGTGACCGATGATGATCGGCGGGGTGTCCAGGCCGCGGATCAGCGTCTCCAGCGACTCGATGATCTGCGGGACGGTGACCTGCTCGATCGGGGTGGGATCGGCGTTGAGGGCCTCCACCTCGACCTCGAAGCCGGGGTAGGCCGGGGCCAGGACCTGGTAGCCCTGGGCCTGGTAGTGGGTGATCCAGTGTTCCCAGCTCCGGGGCGTGACCCAGAAGCCGTGGATCAGGACGATCGTGTCGGGTTTCATGCCGGGCTCCTTATCGAGTGGTGGTGTAGGCGGACAGGACGACCGCGGTGGCGGCGTCCGGGTGGGAGGTCATGACGACGTGCGAGGAGCGGATCTCCTTGACCGTGCTGCCGGCGCGCTTGGCCATGAACCGCTGGGCGGCGGGCGGGATGACCTTGTCCTGGGTGGGGATGAGGTACCAGGACGGGATGGTCTTCCAGGCCGGGTCGCCGCTGCCGCCGGACAGGCCGCCGACGCTGCCGGGCCGCTGGGTGGCGGCCATCAGACGGGTCTGGTGCGCGGGCAGGTCGGCGGCGAAGACCGCGCGGAACTTCTCGGCGGTGATGTAGCCGTCGGTGCCGCCGGGCGTCCCGTCGGGCAGCTTGTAGTCGCGGGCCAGCAGCGCGTGACCCAGCTCGCTGCCGGGGAACTGGCCGGCCAGCTGCAGGGCGCTCTCGCCCTTGTCGGGGGCGAAGGCGCCCAGGTAGACCAGCGCCTTGACGTTGTCATGGCCGCGGGCGGCGTTGGTGATGACGATGCCGCCGTAGGAGTGGCCCACGAGGATGATCGGCCCGGTGACGGTGTCCAGGATGCTGGAGATGTAGGCGGCGTCCCCGGCCACGTCGCGCAGCGGGTTGGCCGGCGCGATCACGGGGAATGCGGCCGCCTGCAGCCGGGCGATCATGTCGTTGAAGCCGGAGGCGTCCGCGAACGCGCCGTGCACAAGGACCACGGTCGGCTTGGCCGTCGTGGCCACGGCCCCGGGCCGCGCGGCAGAGACGGCAGAGGCGGGCGCGACGGTGGCGGTCAGGCCGAGCATCAGGGTCAGGGCGGCGAGGCCAAGTCTCATTCCGCTGCGGGGGACGGTCATGGCGGGTTGCTCCTTCGATTCTGGTGCCGTCGTTGCAGCACGAGCATCCGGTGCCCACCGGGTGCCAGGAATCGGTTAATTGACTACATCTGGGCTGACCCCTTCGAGTGCGTCACGCAGTGCGGCCCGTGACGTGATGCCGAGCTTGGGGAAGATGCGGTACAGGTGGGCGCTCACGGTGCGGGACGACAGGAACAGCCGCTCGCCGATCTCCTTGTTGCTCAGCCCGGACGCGGCCAGCCTGGCCACCTCCAGTTGCTGGGCGGTCAGGCCGTGCGCGGCGTTGAGCCGCCGGGTGAGCGCCACGCCGGTGGCCCGCAGCTCCTGCTCGGCCCGCTGCTGCCAGGCCGTGGCGCCGATGCCGGCGAACAGGTCGGCGGCCCGGCGCAGCTCGGGCCGGGCCTCCCCTGGCTGCAGGCGGCGGCGTTGCAGCTCGCCCAGGGCGAGCCGGACCCGGGCGTGGTCGAACGGCCAGCGCTCGGTCCTCGGCAGCGCGAGCGCCGCCCGGAACAGCGCGACCCCTTCCTGGGGCGGGGCCACCAGCGCCTGCGCGGCCATGACGTGCAGGCGCAGCCGGGGCGCCCGCTCGACCAGGTTCGCGGCCGCGGCGGCATGCGCCTTGGCCTCGGCCGGCCGGCCGGTACGCACCGCCGACTCCACCAGATCGAAGACCGCCCACGGCGCGAACGCCACGTACGAGGGGATGACGCCCGGCGGGCTGATGCTCGTCCAGTACGCATAGGCGCTGTCGTAGTCGCCGTGCGCCATCGCGGCCAGCGCGAGGTTGCGGGCCGACAGGGACAGGTGCAGGCCGCTGCCGCGCGGCCCGGCCCACCGCTCCACGGTCTTGCTGTACTCACGGGCGCTGTCGGCGTCGCCGCGGGCGGCGGCGAGCCAGCCGAGGCTGCAGCGCAGGTCGTGGGCCAGGAGGTCCAGGTCGTGGCGGACGCACAGGTCGAGCCCGGCGTTGGCGGCGCTCTCGGCGTCCTCCCACCGGCCGGCCAGGAAGTGGTCATGCGCGGCGAGCCAGTAACCGCTGGCGGCGTGCGTCACCGCGCCCTGCCCGGTCTCGCCGTCGATCAGGTCCCGGATACGGTCCCGGTAGTCCGGTAGCACGTCCATCCAGGTGGCCGCCCGGCACAGCGCGGCCACCCGGCCCGGCGGGGCGTCGGCGGGCAGCGCGTCGAGCGCCGTGCGCACGAGCGCCGCCGACCCCTGGCCCAGGAAGACGTCGTGCAGCAGGCGGACGAGCTCGTCGTCGCAGCCGGTCACCACGCCGGTCACCTCCTCCCACTCCTGCGGATCCTGAGCGTACGAAGCAGCCGTCACCCTGACCAGGGTCCCCGCCCGGGGTGTGCCGCGCAGCAGGCGGCGCGCGGCGTCCAGGTCGCCGTCGCGCAGCATGAGGATCTGCGCTCTGGTGGCCAGGGCCTTGGCCGGGTCGTCGAGGTGGCGGCGCGCCTGCTCGAGCAGGTTCTGGGCCAGGTCGAGCTGCCCGCACTCGCCCGCCAGCTCGGCGGCCTGCTCCAGCCGCACGGCCCGCGCCGCGGGGTCCGGGGTGAGGTCGGCCGCCCGCCGCAGCGCCTTGACCGCCGGCCCGCTGCCGCCTTTGCGGCTCACCGCGCGGGCGGCCTTCTCGATCTCGGCGGCCACCCGCTCGTCCGGCTCGACGGTGGCCGCCGCCAGGTGCCACATGCGCAGCTCGGGGTCGTCCTGGTGCTGCTCGGCCAGGACGGCGTGCGCCTCGCGCGTCTCCTCCGGCGAGGCCGTCCTGATGATCGCCGATCTGACCAGCGGGTGGCGGAAGCGCAGCCCGGACGGGGTGGAGTCGCGGGTCACCAGGCCGGCCCGCTCGGCCTCCAGCAGCTCGTAGGGCGACAGCTCGGCCCGATGCTCCAGCCGGTCGCCGTCGAGGGCGGCCACCAGCAGCGTGGTACGGATTTTTGGCGGCAGCTCCAGCAGCCGGCCCGCGAAACCGGTCTCCAGCCGGGTGCGCAGGGACGCCCCGATGGGCAGCAACTCCACGCCGACGGAGGTCTGCGGCAGCTCGATGATGGCCAGGGGGTTGCCCGCGGCCTCAGCGAGCACACGTTCGCGCACCGACGGCGGCAGGCCGGGGTGGAGCAGGTCCAGCAGGTGCCCGGCCGCCTCGTCGGCGAGCGGCCCGACCTCCAGCATGTGGATGCCGGGCGTGACGCGCTCGGTGGCGGTCATCGGCCGGCGGGCGAAGACGGCCCGCAGGTCGTACGGCTGCAGCCGCAGCAGCACGAACATCATCACCTCGCGCGTGGGATGGTCCACCCAATGGGCGTCCTCCACGGCGATCAGCACCGGCCCGTCCTCGGCCACGGCCGCCAGCACCGCCAGGGACGCCACCGAGATCGCCAGCCGGTCGGGCGCCGGCCCGTCCCGCAGGCCCAGGGCGCGGCGTAAGGTGTCACGGTGGAAGGGCGCCACCCGATCCAGATACCCCATCACGGGTGCGAAGAGCTGGTGCAGCCCGGCGAAGGCGAGCTGCACCTCGCTCTCGAAGCCGCTGCCGCCCACCACTCTGACGCCCTGCCGCTCGGCGTAGGCGATCGTGGCCTGCAGCAGCACGGACTTGCCCACGCCCGGGTCGCCGTGCAGCACGACATTGGGCTGGACTCCCGGGGCACGGTCGATCGTCCGCCGCAGTGCGCCCAGCTCTGTGGCCCGGCCGATGATGTCCATGTGTTCGTCTCCTCGATGCAGTCAGGTGACCGATTGCCGCGATTCCCGCCGGCGGCATGCTGGGCGGGTGCCGCGACTACAGGTGGGAACGGACGTGAACCTCTTCTACGAGGACGTCGGCCACGGGCCGCCCGTCGTCCTGGTGCACGGCTGGCCCCTGTCGCTCCGGTTCTGGGAGCAACAGATCGGTCCGCTGGCCGAGGCAGGACACCGGGTGGTCTGCTACGACCGCCGCGGCTTCGGCCGTTCCAGCCGGCCCTGGCAGGGCTACGACGCCGGCACCTTCACCGCCGACCTGGCGGCCCTGATCGAGAGCCTTGACCTGACCGGGCTGGCGCTGGTCGGGTTCTCCACCGGCTGCGCCGAGGCGGTCGGCTACGCCGCCGCATCGGGACGGGTGGCCCGGCTGGTGCTGGGCAGCCCGGTGCTGTACCCGGACCCGCTCGCGCACGAGCTCCGGAGCGCCGCGCGGCGGCACCGCATCCCCATGCTCGACGACCTGCTGCTCAGATTCTTCGCCGTCGACGGGCACAACACGCTGGACGAGCCGACACGTCAGTACCTGCTGCGGCAGGCCGCGGACGCCTCCCCCAAGGGCACCGCCGACTCGCTGGTGGCGTGGGGTGACGCCGAGCCCGGCCCGGACCTGACCCACGTCACCGTGCCCACGCTGATCATTCAAGGGGAGAGGGACGCGTTCGTGCCCCTGGAGGACAGCGGGACGCGTGTCGCGCGGGCGATCGCGGGCAGCTCGCTCGTGACCATTCCCGACGCGCCGCACGGTGCTCCGCTCACTCACGTCGAGCAGTGGAATGAGCTCGTGCTGGAGTTCCTGGCGAGATGACGGCACGCGCCGACGGTACGTCGCGCGTGACGGACCGGGGTATCAGTCGCGTGACGTATATCCCAGGGCGTCGCGCAGATGCGTGCGCGAGGTGATACCGAGCTTGGGGAAGGCCCGGTACAGGTGCGTGCTGACGGTGCGGTGCGACAGGTAGAGCTGCTGGCCGATCTCGCGGTTGGACAACCCGGCGGCGGCCAGCCTGGCGATGTGCAGCTCCTGCGCGGTGAGCAGCTCGGCGGCCGGCGCGACGCGCAGGTCGCTGGCCTCGCCCGCGGCCCGCAGCTCCTGGCGGGCCTTCTCCCCCCAGGCGAGCAGCCCGAGCACGTCGAAGGCGTCGCGGGCGGCCCGCAGCGGCACCCGCGCTTCCTGGATCCGCCGCCGGCGACGCAGCCACATGCCGTGAGCGAGCAGCAGGCGCGCCCGGGCGGTGGGCCAGCGCGCCAGGTCGGCGTTCAACGCGGTGCGGTAGAGCGCGTCGGCGTCGGCGTCGTCGGCCAGCAACGCACGCGCGTGCCGCAGTCCCAAGTGCAGCAGCGGAGACGGGGTCCGGGCGGCCACCTGCTCCAGCTCCGCCACCGCCCGCCTGGCCGGCTCCGGCCGGCCGGCCGCGACGGCGGCCTCGGCCAGCTCGCTGATCACCCACTGCCGCCAGATCATGTGGTGGGCGGCGTCGCCCGGCTCGAACAGCCGCCACAGGTGCCCGAACGCGTCGTCGTACCGCCCGGCGCACAACGCGATCACGCCCCTGGCATGCTCGATCACCGCCACGGCCGAGCTGATGGCGACGGTGCCGAGCACCCGCTCCCCTTCGGCGGCCAGCGCCAGGCCGCGCTCCTCCTCACCGCGGAGCCCGGCCAGCAACGCCAGCATCCCCAGAGCCGAGGCCTGCCGGCGCGGCTGCGCGGTCTCGCGGGCCAGACGTTCGGCCTCCTCCGCGACCAGCAGCGCCCCGGCCCAGTCGCCGCAGAAGATCTGCCGCCACACCTGCGTGCTGAGGGCCCGCGTGAGCAGGCCCAGCCTGCCCTGGGTCCGCAGGTCGGCGATCGAGATCTCCATGAAGTCGCCGACCAGGTCGAAGGCGCCGACCGTGCTCGCCGCGAGGCCCAGCAGCCGGGTCACGGCCCCGTCCAGCCGGGTGTCGCGCACCTTGGTCAGGCGCTCGATGACGTCCGCCCCACGTTCCACCGCCCCCGCCGTGGCCAAGGTGACCAGCAGTTCCGGGTCGTCGTCGCCGGCCGCCAGCCGCTCGGCCAGGGCGATGACGCGCCGGCGCTGCTCCCAGCCGGGGTCACTCCACCAGCAGCGGATGGCCGCCGCCCGCACGAAGGTGAGCGCGAGCTCGCGGTCACCCGCCGCCTGCGCCACTTCGGCCGTCATCATCAGCCGCCGGACCCGCGCGAGGCCCTCGTTGCGCCCCTCGCCGAGCACCTCGCCCAGCCAGACGACCCTGGCACGCGGCAGCTCGCCGAAGACCGACGGCTTGGCCAGCGCGAGCAATTCGGCGGCCTGGTCGCCGCGGCCGAGCTCGAAGGCCAGTTCCGCCGCGGTCAGCAGGCGACGGGCACCGGCCGCGGGCTCCTCACTGACCTCCGCCGCACGGCGCAGGGCGGTCACCGCCACCGGGATCGCACCGCGCTGCCGGGCCCGCGCGGCCACCTGCTCCAGCTCGGTGGCGACGGACTCGTCCCGATGGGCGATCGCCGCGGCCCGGTGCCAGGCTCTGCGGTCCGGGTCGCGGCCGTGCACCCGGGCCAGCGCGGCGTGGGCGGCCAGACGATCGGTACGGCCGGCCTTCTGGTAGATCGCCGAGCGCACCAGGGGATGCCGGAAGCGGAGGGCCTGCTCATGGAGCTCCACCAGCCCCGCGTCCACGGCCGGGGCCAGCGCCTCGGCGGTCAGCTCGGTGCGCGTCACGATCCTGCCGCCCGCGAGAGCGTCGGCCAGGTCGTGGCCGTCGTTGGCCGCGGCCACCAGCAGCAGCCCTCTGGTGTGGGGCGGGAGTTCGGCCAGCCGCACGGCGAAGGCCTGCTCCAGGCGCGCGGTGAGCGGCAGTATCCCCACCTCGGCCGTGACCGTCCCGGCATCCAGCGCGAGCGGCAGCTCGACCAGGGCGAGCGGGTTGCCGGCCGCCTCGCTCAGCACGCGCCAGCGGATGCCGACGCTGAGTCCGGCGGCCTGGGCGTCCAGCAGCGCCTCGGCCGCGGCGGGATCCAGGCCGCCCAGTCTCAGCTCGGGCACGTCGCTGCCGTCCAGGCTGGTGGGGTAGCCGTCGCGCAGGGCCATCAGCAGGACGATCCGATCCGATCGCAGGCGCCTGGCCACGAACCCCAGCACCTCGGTGGTGGGCCGGTCCAGCCACTGGACGTCGTCCACCACGATCAGCAGGGGCCGAAGGGCCGCCGCGTCACCCAGCAGGTTGAGGACGGCCAGCGCCACCAGGAAGGGTTCGGGGTCGGCGACCTCGGCCATCCCGAACGCGCCGAGCAGGGCCTGCCGCTGGCGGGCGGGCAGCTGATCGGCGGCGCCGAGCATCGGCCGCAGCAACTGGTGCAGCCCGGCGAAGGGCAGATGCGTCTCGCTCTGAACCCCGGACGCGCCGGCCACCATCACCTCCCGGGCCTCGGCCCGCTCGGTGGCCACGGTCAGCAGGGCCGACTTGCCGATCCCTGGCACACCGCGTACGACCAGGGCGTCTCCGCGCTCGTGCACCCGGTCCACGAGCCCTTCGAGCCGCTCGACCTCGCGTTCGCGCCCGAAGAGCGAGATCACGCGACACCCTCCACCGGAGCCCGCATGATCGAATTGTCACATAAGTACGTCATGTGACGAATGACTGGTGTCTTGACTTCTCCTAGCATCGGCAGCGCTTCGCACCAGCCCTTGGAGCAGTCAATGATCAAACCCGTCCTGGCGCCGGCCGCCCAGGCCTTCGCCGATGCCACAGCCAGTCCTCCGTACCTGCACGGCATGCCACTCGAAGCGGGCCGCCGGGCGCTGGCCGATGTTCAGTCCCCGGACATCCGCGTGCCAGGCGTCATCCGGCAGCCGATCGCCGGGACGAGGCTCATCGTCTTCCGTCCCGAGAACGCCGAGGGCCCGCTGCCTGCCGTGCTCTACCTCCACGACGACTGGGTGTTCGGTGGCGAGCACGCCCACGGGCGGCTGGCTCGTGAGCTGGCCCGCGCGTCGGGGACGGCGACAGTGTTCGTCGACTACAGCCTCTCGCCCGAGGCCCGCTACCCCGTCGCGCTCGGCGAAGGCCAGGCGGCGCTGGACTGGGTGCGCGCGTACGGCGGCGCCTACGGCCTGGACGCCACGAAGATCGCGGTGGCCGGCGGCAATCTCGCCGCCGCGCTGGCCCTGGCCGCCGGTGGGCGCCTGGCCGCGCAGGTGCTGCTGTGCCCGGCCACGGACGCGTCCTGCGGCACCGGCTCCTACCGGACGTTCGCCGAGGGCTACTTCCTGCGCGCCGACGGCATGCGCTGGTGCTGGGACCAGTACACCGCGGACAAGGCCCAGCGCGCCGAGATCACCGCCTCGCCCTCGCGGGCCACGACGCGGGAACTGGCCGGGCTGCCGCCGGCCCTGGTCGTCACCGCCGAGGCCGACGTGCTGCGGGACGAGGGCGAGGCCTACGCCGCCGAGCTGCGCAGGGCGGGCGTGCCCGTCACCGCGGTGCGCTACCAGGGCGTCATCCACGGATTCCTCACGCTCAACGCCCTGCGCGGCACCCATGCCGCCCAGGCGGCGATCGATCAGGCCGGGCGCTTCCTGGCGCGGGTGCTCGGCACCGTCGACGGGAGGCAGCCGTGACAGGCAGACCGGTGACCGAAGCCGCTGTCATCGGCACCGCGCCGGAGCCTCTGCGACCTCTGCGACCTCTGCGTCGTCTCGTGCCGTCCGAGCGGGCATCCTGTTTCCGCGGCCGCACGCATCTTGGGTACACCGGGCCTTCCCCGTAAGCTTTGCGTGATCTCCACCGGCTCGCGGAGAAGGAGCGCTCGATCACCACTCCACCCGGCTTCGCGGAGGTGCTGCGTCGCCATCGGCACGCGGCACGCCTGACGCTGGAGCAGCTCGCCGAGGCCTCAGGGGTGAGCGACCGGACGTTGTCGGACATGGAGCGCGGACGCAGCAAGGGCCCGCAACACCGGACCGTCACCGCGCTGGCCGACGCCCTCGGCCTGGGCGACGCCGACCGCGGACAGCTCGTCGAGCTGGCGCGCGAGGGCCGCCTGCGCGACCGCTGGATCCGTCCGACCGGGCTGTGCGAGTTGCCCCGCTCCGTTGACGACTTCTCCGGCCGAGCCGCGGAACTGGCCTGGATCAACGAGCTGGTGCACGCCGGGGACGCGCCGGGCGCCGCGGGCGTGGGGCTCGTCACCGGCTCTGCCGGGCTGGGCAAGACCACGTTGACCGTCCGCGCCGCGCACACCCTCCGGCCGGACTTCCCCAGCGGGGTGTTCTTCCTCGATCTGTTCGGTATGTCTCCGCAGCCCCTGCCCGCCGACGAGGCCCTGGGCATGCTGCTCCACGCACTCGGCATCGCCGATGAGCAGATCCCGGGCGACGTCGCCGTGCGTGCGTCCTTGTACCGATCCCTGCTGCGTGACCGGCGCACGCTGATCGTGCTCGACAACGCCGCCTCCGAGGAGCAGGTCCGGCCGCTGCTGCCGGGCGGCGGCGCGGGCAAGGCCCTGGTGACCAGCCGCCGCCTGCTGGCCGGTCTGGAAGGGGTGCGCAGGCTCACCCTCGGGCCCTTGCCTCTGATGGAGGCCACCGAACTGCTGACCGGAATCCTGAAAGACCGCGGCGCCTCGGACGATGGACCGGCCGTCTGGCAGCTCGCGCAGATGTGCGGCGGCCTGCCCCTCGCGCTGCGGATCGCCGGAAATCGGCTGGTCAGCCGGCCCGGCTGGAACGCCGCCGACCTCGCCGCTCGGCTGACGAACGAGGAGCGCCGCCTGGACCAGCTCAGCGCGGGCGATCTGAAGATCGCCACCGCGTTCGGGTTGTCCTACGAGCAGCTCGCGGACTCCACGCGACGGGTCTTCCGCCGGCTCGCCCTGGTGCCGGGCCGCACCTTCGACGCCGCTCTCGCCGCCGTGGCGGGCAGCACGTCGATCGAGGGGGCATGGGACGCCCTCGACGAGCTCGTCGACCTCGGTCTGCTGCAGGACAGCACGTCGGGACGCTACCGCTTCCACGACCTGGTCCGGCTGTTCGCCCGCGACCGGCTCCGGGAGGAGGAGCCTGCGGCGGAGCGCGAGGCGCTCACCGCGACGATGACGTCGTGGCTGCTGCGGATGGCCACCACCGCCGGGCGGTGGTTCGAGCCCGGGTACGGCGATCCTGACCGAGCCGGCCCCGATGTCGCTGAGCTGTCCTCCCCGGAGAAGGCCGACCACTGGCTGCGCCTGAACGTGGACAACTGGCTGGGCGCGTTACGTCACATGGCGGGCATCGGCCGGTCCGCCGCCGTCCTCGACTGTGCCGAGTCGATGCACTGGTTCTCCGACCGGTGGATGCACGCGCCGCACTGGTACGAGGTCTTCACCCTTGGCGCCGAGGCGGCTGCCGCCCTGGGGGACGCGGCCCGGCAGGCCGGTCAGGTGAACTTGCTGGCCTGGGTCCATCTGGTGCCACGAGAGGACCTGGAGACCACACTGCGCTACACGGCCCAGGCCCTGGACCTGGCCACCCCCAGCGGCGCCACGGCGCAGATCGCCCTGGCCCACCACACCGCGGCGGGCGCGCTGCGACGGCTCGGGCGGCTCGATGAGGCCATCGCGGCCGAACTCCACGCTGCGCAGACCTTCAAGGCCGGCGGCGACATCGACCGCTACTGCCAGTGTCTCGGCGCCCTCGGCACCTGCCTTCGCGATGCCGGACGCCACACCGAGGCACTGGAGCAGTACCTCGACCTGCTGGCCCTGCTGAACGACGACCGGTCGGGGGTGACGCCGAGCGTCGCGGCGTTCATCCGGCCGATCGCGCTGGCCCGCGTCGGCGAATGCCTGGGATCGCTCGGCCGCAGGTCTGAGGCGATCAGCGAGCTCACCGAGGCGATCAGCCTGATGGAGCAGGCTCAGTTACCCGTCCCGCAGGCCCGCTCCCTGGAGACACTCGCGGCCTTGCTGGCCGAGGAGGGCCGGACCGGCGAGAGCCGCCGCACCTATGCCCGGGCGGCCGAGGTGTACGAGGCCGTCGGCGACGCCGAGGCGAGCAGCCGCTGCCGCGGCCTGGCGACCAACGCTGCGCCCTGACAGTTCCCGCGCTACTTCTGCGTGCTGTTCTGCGTGGCCGGGCCGCGGGCGCGCGACTTGGATGGAGTGCACCGGGACAGGCCCCGGGCCGCCGCTGCCCACCGCGGCGTGTAACGCGACCAGAGCGTCATCCCCGCATTCTCACGCTCAACGCCTGCGCGGCACCCATGCCGTCCATGCGGCGATCGATCAGGCCGGGCGTTTCCGATGCGGGTGCCCGGCCCTGAGGACAGGAGGCAGATGTGACAAGGAGACCGGTGACCAAGGCCGCTGTCATCGGCACCGCGCTCGAGTTCTACGACCACGCCCTCTTCGGCCTGGGCGCGGCGATCGTCTTCGACGAACAGTTCTTCCCATCCGACATGCCCCTCGCGGGCACCCTGGGCTCCTTCGCCGCGTTCGCGGTCGGATTCCTGGCCCGCCCGATCGGTGGTGTCTTCTTCGGCCACTTCGGCGACCGTACCGGGCGCAAGCCCATGCTGGTCGTGACGCTGCTGCTGATGGGGTTGTCCACGACCGGCATCGGGCTGCTGCCCACCTACGACCAGGTGGGCCTGGCGGCGCCGGTCCTGCTGGTGCTGCTCCGGCTGACGCAGGGCTTCGGCGCGGGAGCCGAGTACGCGGGCGCCCTCGTCATGGTGGCCGAGACCAGTGACCCCCGCAGGCGGGGCCTGTGGGCCTCGCTGCCCGGCGCGGGCGTCCAGCTCGGCATCCTGACCGCCACGCTGGTCTTCACCGCGGTCACCGTGCTGCCATCGTTCGAGACCTGGGGCTGGCGGTTGCCGTTCCTGCTCAGCCTGGTGGGCGTGGGCGGGGGACTGTTCCTCAGGTTCCGGCTGCCGGAGTCGGAGCTGTTCGAGCGCGAGCGTGCGCGAGGCGTGAGCCGTTTCCCGGCGCTGGAGGTCGCCAGGAGGCAGCCGCGGATCCTGCTGATCGCCTTCGCGGCCAACGCCCCCTTCGGGGCGATCGCCTACATCCTCAACGTTTTCATGCTGTCGTACGTGACCAGGACGCTCGGCCTGCCGGCCACGGTGGGGCTGTCCGCCAAACTGCTCGCCGCCGCGGTCGCGATCGCGGTCACGCCGCTGTTCGGGCTGCTGTCCGACCGCCTCGGCCGCCGCCCGGTCTTCATCGGAGCCGCGCTCTTCCTGTGCGCCTTCGCCTTCCCGATGTTCTGGATGGTCGACACCGGCCACCCCTGGCTGGTGATCCTCGCGGTCACGGTGGGGTACGGCGTCTGCGTCGCCGGGATGTTCGCCGTGCTGGCCTCCCTGCTCACCGAGCTGTTCGACACCCGCTACCGCTACAGTGGCGTCGCCATCGCCCGCGAGTCGACGGCCGCGCTGACCAGTGGCCCCGCCCCGCTCGTGGCGGCCGCCCTCGTGGCAGGCGCCGGCGGCGCGTCCTGGCCCATCGCCCTCCTGCTGGTGGTCTGCGCGGCGGTCACGGTCATCGCCGTCCTGCTCGCCCCGGAAACCCGCCGCCGCAACCTGACCGAGAACATCAGCGAACGGCCTGTCCGTGCGAGTCCGGTCATCTGACCGATCGCGCCGCCCGCATGTCCTGTGCGCCATGGTGAGCCTTCGGGCATGGCGCGCGCCGGGTCGGCGGTGAAGCCGGCCGCGACCTCAGCGGTACGGGCGGAAGAACAGCGCGGAGACGAGCTCATGGCGGTTACGCGTACCGGTCTTGCCGAAGATCGACTTCACGTAGTCACGGACGGTGTGCGGGGAAAGGTAGAGCTGACCGGCCACCTGACCGGCGGAGTAGCCGGCCAGGAGCAGCCCGGCGATCTGCCCTTCCCGCTCGGAGAGCCCGTAACCGCCCAGCACGTGCGCGGCGGCGTCCTCGGGCCGGCTGCGCTGGATGGACAGGGCCACCTTCGCCGGTGCGGGGAGCCGCCATCCGTGCATCGTCGCCCAGATGCCCGCGTGGGTGGGCAACTGCAGTGACGTCGTCTCGCCCTCGCGAGCCTTGGCGGCCAGGGCGAGCACGGCCGCCGGCAGCGGAGCGGGTGACGGAGCGTCGTCGATCAGGGTCGCCAGCAGTGCTTCGGCGCCCGGCGTCATCGACTCGATCCGGTAGGCGTCGTCGAGAAGCAACACGCCCGGATGGTCGGGGAGCAGGCCGGAGCCCTGTCTCCCGCCGAGCTGGGAGCGCAGCAACGCCCGCCGCACGCCGCGTGCGAGCCGATGACTCAGCTCGGCGACGAACCGGCTGTCCGCGGTGGTGAACGGCGCTGATCGCCGCTCGCGGAGGAACACGAACCCGCCCCATGCCCTGCCGCGATCCAGGAGGACGAGCCGTAGTTCGTGCGCGTACCCGGTCGGCCGGAGTATCTCGCGGAAGCGGGCACTGGACTCGGGTCGCCGCCCGGACGCCTCGGCGAGGATCGCCGCAGGCGACCCGCCGCGTGCCAGGTCGGCGAAGCCGTTGACGTCATCGTGCCGATACTCCAGTTCGAAGAGCCGTCCGAACAGCGTCGGCGAGAGGCCCGATTCGTGCACCCCGGCCGTCTTGACGAGCGTGGCCGGGTCGAGGGTGAATCCACACCAACCCTCCACCGGCAACGCCCTGCGCAGTGCGGCGGCCGTGCCCTTCAGCAGCCCGGTGACGTCTGGCGCGGTATCGGCCACTTCGAACGCGGCGCCCCGAGCCTGGCGCCGGACAGCACTGTTCACTCGTCGAAACTACCCCCTTGTCTGCGGGGTGCCCGTTCCGTCCGGCGCCCACCACACTTACCGGCATGATCTACGCACAGCAACCAGAGGACCTGCACGAGCTGTTCAAGGCCGGTGTCAACAACAAGGACATCGACGGCCTGATGGCACTGTACGAGTCGGACTCGCTCACGATCGACCTCGACGGCAACCGCGTGGAAGGCGTTGAAGCATTGCGCGCCATGCTGACCGGCCTGGTCTCCGCGATCGAGCACATGGAGGGGACCACCCGCAAGGTCATCGTCCACGGAGACTACGCGCTGCTGTCCGCCACGTTCCGGGGCAAGCTGGCCGGCTCGCCCGGGGAAATCACCGGCAGCAGCGGCGAGGTCGCCCGTCGGCAACCCGACGGCACCTGGCGGTTCCTGATCGACGATCCGGCCTTCGCCTAGACCCTGCCCATCAGCCTCAGCGGCGCGTGCGGGTCAGCATGACCAGCCCGGCGATGAACGATCCGAGCAGGGCCGGTGACAGGACCGCGAGGACACCCCACACCATGAGGCCGATATAGCCGAGCGCGGACGAACCGTACGTCGGGTCGGCGTCAGCGGCCACGAACAACCCCAGGCCGAGGACGACGCCGGCCACCGTGAGCGCGATCGGCGTCCACAGGAGCACGCGGGCCCACACGCGGTACGTCCGACTGTAGACACGCCGGGCCGACGGGACGTTCGGCTGGGGGGGATATCCGACGTTTTTCCTCATGTCGCATTTGTATCAGCCGCGTTGCCCCGTACCGCCAGGCTCGGCCGCGGTCTGGTGCTACGGTTGGCGCTTCAATACGCACATAAGGGGACGTATGTTCGGCATTGTCCGCCCGTGTCAGCACGTCCTGTGCAAAGGGCTCTACGCGGACTGGATGGGCCACCTGTGCGGGCTCTGCCTGGCGCTCCGCGACGAGCACGGACACCTGTCCCGTCTGGTGACCAACTACGACGGCCTGCTCGTGTCCGTCCTCACCGAAGCCCAGTCGCCCACGTCCACGTCGCGCCGGAGGGCAGGCGCGTGCGCGCTACGCGGCTTCAAGGGCGCCGACGTGGTGGAGTCCGAGGGGGTACGGCTGGCGGCCTCGGTGTCGCTGCTCCTGGCGGCCGGCAAGGTGAGCGACCACGTGGCGGACGGCGACGGCGTGTACGCCCGCCGCCCGGTGGCCGCCGGCGCCACCCGCCTGGCGGGCCGCTGGTCCTCGGCCGGCACGGCCATGGCCGGCACGCTGGGGTTCGACCCCACCCCGCTGACGGCGGCGGCCGGCCGCCAGGCCCTTCTGGAACGCGCCCCCGCCCAGGCGCCCCCGGGGAGCGGCGCGGCGCCCGGGTTACGAGAGTTGACGGGGCCTGCCGAGGACGCCGTGGCCGCCGCATTCGCGCACACGGCGGTGCTCGCGGGGAAGCCGCACAACCGCGAGGCCCTGGAGGTGGCCGGTCGCGGATTCGGGAGGCTGGCCCACCTGATCGACGCGGTGGAGGACTTGGCCGACGACCGGGCGTCCGGGGCGTACAACCCGCTGGCGGCCACCGGCACCGGCCTGGACGAGGCGCGCCGCCGCTGCGACGCCGCGCACACCGAACTGCGCGCCGCCGTGGACGGGCTGGACCTGCCCCGCCCCGGCCTGACGCGCGCCCTGCTGGTGCGGGAGACCGGCACCGCCGTCTCCCGAGCCTTCGCCGCCGCCGGAACGCCCGGCCCCGGCCACCCGCCCGGCGATCCCGGCGCGCCGCCGGGACGACGGCCGCCGAAGCGGGATCCCGGCGGGCTGCTGTCGATGGCGTGCGCCGCGCTGACCTGCTGCACGTGCGGCCTGTACCGGCCCGCCTGGGACGAGGAGCGCGAGGGCTCCTGCTGCGGGCGCTTCGACTGCTCCGGCTACGACTGCTGCGGCAACTGCGGCAACTGCTCCTCCTGCTGCCCGGGCGAGGACTGTTGCTGCTCCGGCTGCGACGGCTGCGGCTGCGACTGACCGCCGCGGGAGTCACGCCCGCAGGGCCTGGGCGATGAGCCGGATGACCGGTGTGCCCAGGCTTGCGGAGGGTCTGCGGCCGGGCCGGTGTGCGGGCGCCGGTTGGTGAGGCCGGCCGGCCGGCCACGTTCGAGGAGGCCGGTGACCACGTCCAGGGTACGGCGGGCGTCGCCGGAGGTGGCGAGGTCGGGTATCTGCAGGACGTAGCGGACCAGGAGCCGGGCGGCCAGGCCATCGCCGACCACCCCGGCGACGTCGAGAACGCCGCGCCGGCCACGCTGCGCACCCCCGCCTGAACCACGCGGACGTCAACGGAGTGACCAGCGGGCGATGTCCTCATCGAAGAGTTCGGCGTCGTCAATGCGGCGAGTTCTGACAAGATCTGTGCACGTGTTCTCGTTACGATGCGAGCGGCATGTGGCCGTGTGAAGCGCGTAGTCGGAGGACAACGTGTACGGCGTCGCGTGGTTCGGCATTCTCGGCCCGCTGGAGGTGACGGCGGCGGGCCGGCTGATGCGCATATCCGGGCGCAGCCAGCGAGAACTGCTCGCGGTGTTGCTGCTCAGGGCCAACCAGCTGGTCTCGATCGATCTGCTGATCGAGGCCGCCTGGCCGGACGCCGCCGCGCCCGCCAGCGCGAGGCGGCAGGTGCAGAACGCGGTGGGACGGCTGCGCAACACCCTGACCGGCGGCGGGCTTCCCGGCGACCTGATCGAGACCCGCCCCGGTGGATACCTCCTGCGCGCGATGGCCGACGAGCTGGACACGCTCACCTTCGACCGGCACGTGGCGGAGAGCAGGCAGGCGAGCGCGCAACACCAGTGGGACAAGGCGGTCGCCAGGTTACGCGCGGCGCTGGCCCTGTGGCGTGGCCAGCCGCTGCCGGATCTCGACAACCACCTGGTCGTGGCCGAGGCGCGGCGGCTGCAGGAGCGGCGGGTCGAGGTCCTTGAGGAATGCCTGGACTTCGAGCTGAGGCTGGGCCGTCATCACCAGGTGGCAGGGGAGCTGGCGGCACTGGCGGAGGAGCATCCGCTGAGGGAGCGCGTCTGCGCCCTGCTGATGCTGGCGCTCTACCGCAACGGCCGGACGGCGGAGGCGCTGCAGGCCTACCAGCGCACCCGACTGGAGTTCGTCTCCGAGCTGGGCCTGGAGCCCGGCCCGGAGCTGCGGCGCCTGGAGCAGGCGATCCTGACCAACGACGACTCCCTGAAGCCCGAGCCGACCGTGGTGAGCCCGGTCCGTCCGCGCCAGTTGCCGCCGGACATCTCGGATTTCACCGGGCGGGAGGACGTCGCCGACGAGCTGCGGGCGCTGTTAGGCGAGGACGGCACCACCAACGCGGTCGTCGTCGTGTCCATAGCCGGGCAGGGGGGAGCGGGGAAGACCGCGCTGGCCGTCCACGTGGCCCACGGGCTGGCCGGCCGCTATCCGGACGGCCAGCTCTACGTGAACCTTCAGGCGTTCCCGATGGCGCCGGCCGACGTGCTCGCCCGCTTCCTGCGCGCCCTCGGCCTCCCGGAGGCCGACATCCCCGAAGGGCTGGAAGAGCGGGCCGAAGAATACCGATCGCGGCTGGCCGACCGGCGGGTGCTCGTGGTGCTGGACAACGCGGTGGACGAGGCGCAGGTCCGCCCGCTGATCCCCGGAGGACGAGGATGCGGCGTGCTCATCACCAGCCGCCGCAGGCTGGCCGGGCTGCCGGGAGTGCGGCTGATCGAGCTGGGGGTCCTGGACCACGACCAGGCGGTGACCCTGCTGACCCGGATCCTGGGCCAGGAGCGCGTCGCCGCCGAACCGCGGGCCGCCCGCAGACTCGCGCTGCTGTGCGGCGGCCTGCCACTCGCCCTGCGCATCGCGGGGGCGCGGCTCCTCACCCAGAGCTGGCCGCTGGAGCGCCTGGCCGGCATGATGACCGACGAGCGCGGGCGGCTCGACGAGCTCTCCTACAGCGACCTCGAGGTGCGCACCAGCCTCGCCCTCAGCCACCGCGGCCTCAGCGAGCGGGCACAACACCTGCTCCACCCGCTGGCCCACCTGCACGCGCCGGACGTCGCCGCCTGGACCTGCGCGGCGCTGCTCGACATCGAGGTCGCCGAGGTGCGCCCGCTCATCGCCGAGCTGGTGGAAGCGCATCTGCTCGCGGTGTCGGGCACCCGGTACTACCTGCACGACCTGATCCGCCTGTACGCCAAGGAGAGCGGCACGCGGGATCCGGGTCCGGCCCTGGCCAGGGCCCTGGGCGGCTGGCTGGCCCTGGCCGAGCGAGCGCACATCGTGTTGTCCGGAGGCGACTTCGCCACGCTGCACAGCACCGCCGCACGATGGACGCCCGCCGTACGGGAACGGGAGAGAGCCATCGCCGAGGACCCGCTGGCCTGGTACGACACAGAACGGGTCAACCTCGTCATGGCGGTACGGCAGGCCGCGGACGCCGGTCTGGACGAGCTGTGCTGGGATCTCGTGGCGAGCTCCTACACCCTGTTCCTCACCCGGGCGCACAACGACGACTGGGAGGAGACGCTCAGGTGCGCCCTGGCCGCCACCCGCGGGAGCGGCAACCGCAGGGG
Organism: Nonomuraea sp. NPDC002799; assembly: GCF_053592075.1. Taxonomy (NCBI): domain Bacteria; kingdom Bacillati; phylum Actinomycetota; class Actinomycetes; order Streptosporangiales; family Streptosporangiaceae; genus Nonomuraea; species Nonomuraea sp. NPDC002799. Next base: position 311,662 of record NZ_JBSFVA010000007.1, on the reverse strand, counting down.
AGCGGCGGTCATGCTGATGGGCCTGGGACTGCTGGGCGCCTACCGGCATCAGTACGCCGAGGCCGTCGTCGTGCTGGAGGAGGCGGTCGACACCTTCCGCGACCTCGGCGAGCTGCGCGGCCTGGTCTACGCCCTGGGGGTGGCGGCCCACGTCGACGGCATGCTCGGCCGCTACGAGCAGGCCGTCGTCCGCCACGAGGAGGCCCTGCGGACTCATCGCGCCCGGGGTGACCGCGGCGCGGAGATCCTCCTGCTCAGATCACTCGGCCAGCTCCTGGTGGAGATCGGCGCGTTCGACCGCGCCCTGCCGTACCTGGAGCAGGCGCTGGAGGCGGGACGCGCCGGCGACCCGCGCATCCGCGCCGAGGTGCTCTACTGGCTGGGCCAGCTCCGCCTCGGGCGCGCGGAGATCGATCTGGCCGAGGCGGCGTTCAAGGAGATGCTGGGCATCGCCGAAGAGCTGCGCGATCCCCGCGAAGAAGCCGAAGCACGCTACGGTCTCGGCCTGATCCGCCTGGAGACGGGGGCGCTGGGCGCGGCCACCGGGCTCCTGCGGGAGGCCCTGGAGCTGAACAGACCACTCGGCGAGCCGCTGACCGACGGCAGGATCCGGGTCGCGCTGGGCATGGTGCACCATCGGCGCGGGGAGCTCCGCCAGGCGATCGATCACCTGTCGGCGGCGATCAGGACCTTCGCCGACCTCGACACCCCGCTGTGGGAGGCCCGCGCGTGCCGGGCGTTGAGCGAGGTGCACGGCGACCCCGGTGCCGCGCGGGAGCTGCGGGAGCGCGCGCGTGACCTGTTCCGCAAGGTCGGATCACCGGAGGCCGACCAGATCATCCACTTATGGCGGACTTATGACGGCGAAAGTTCAGACTGAGCCTGTTTCGACTTCCCACCCCCCGGAGTCGTCGTGCTCAGCAGAATCCTCATCGTCCTCACCCTGTTATGCAGCGGCCTGACCTGCACCGCGGTCGAGGCCGTGGCCGGCCGCGCGGAGCCGGCGCCGGACTGGCGCACGGCGCTCGAGCGATCGGCGGCCCCGCCGGGCTCGCCACCGGTCAAGACGATCCGGTCGGCGCCCGAGGTGGACAGCACCTCGGCACCCGAGCCGCGACGCACCCGGCTACCCGCCGCGACGTCGGCCGAGGTGAAGCTGGGCGCGGAACCGCAGCGCGTCGGACCGCTGGAGGTGAGCGGGGCCGCCGGCACGACCGCGCGGGTGGAGGTGCTGGCCGAGCAGGCGAGCCTGTCAGGGCTGGTGTTCCGGATCTCCGCGGCCTCCAAGGTCTCCGTCGACTTCGGCGGCTTCGCCGAGCGCTATGGCGCGGGGTACGCCGACCGGCTCAAGCTCGTCCGGCTCCCGGAGTGCGCCCTGACCGCCGGCTGCGACCGCCGGCGCGCGCCCTCGCTCAAGGACGGCACCGACCGCCCGGTCGTGCCGTCGGTGAAGAACGGCACCAAGCTGAGCGCGGACGTTCCCGCCGGACTGTTCGTCGTCACGGCCGGCCCCGAAGGCGAGGAGGGCTCGTTCAAGGCGACGCCGCTGACACTGTCGGGCGACTGGCAGGTCGTCACGGGATCGGGGAACTTCACCTACACCTACGACGTGCCGCTGCAGAAGGCGCCCGCGGGGCCGACCCCGTCGCTGAGCCTCGGCTACTCCTCCGGCACGGTCGACGGCATGGTGTCGGGCAAGAACACCCAGAGCGGCCCGATCGGGCTAGGCGTGGAGTTCCTGGCCACCGACAACCAGGGATCGGTGCAGCTCACCGTGCCCACCGGCGCCGTGACGCCCAGTCACGTCAGGTCCTACCAGCCGTACGGCAAGCCGCGCGGCACCGACAGGACCGGCACCGACCGCGGCTGGATCGGCCAGTTCGAGGACGGCTCCACCGGCCTCAGCTACCTCAACGCCCGCTACTACGACCCCTCGATGGGCCGGTTCGTCTCCCCTGACCCGCTCTTCGACGTCGCCCGGCCACAGACCATCAACCCCTACGCCTACGGGCTCGGCAATCCCACGAGCTTCTCCGACCCCAGCGGCCTGATTCCCGACGCGTGCACCACGGGGGAGATCAAGTGCACGTTCAACGGCAAGGGCTGGATCAACGTCCAGCCCGTTGCAGTCGACCCCCGACCCGCCCCCGGCCGCCCAGGACATGTGCGCCCCAGGCAGTTCCGGGAACACCCATCCCTCCTGCGGGCCCAGGCCCGAGCGCGGCACCATCGCCGGCGGTGAGGACCTCACCGTCGAGGACCTCGCCGAGCGGGTGATCGACGGCGGCGACGCCGCGCTCGACGCCACCGAACTCGGCCTGGAGTTGTGCACCGACTCCCTCGGCTGCGCCCGGATCACCGGGTTCGTCGAGGCGACCAGCGACATCGGGTTCGCCACCGGCGCCATCGGCGTCGTCATCGACTGCGAATCGCAGGGCTGGACCAGCCAGGCGTGCGTCAAGGGCGCGATCCTGGAGGGCGGCCAGCTCATTCCGGGGGTGGGGGGTCGTCTTCCTCACCCTGGACGTGCTGGACCAGTTCGGGCTCGTGGATCCCGTCATCGACTTCCTGCAGCAGATGTTCACCAGCGACGGCCGCAACCCCGTGCGGACGTGTGACTCCGGGTCCATGCCGGAATACGGGTGCACGCACCTGCCCAGCGGCGGGCAGGGCCAGTACACCGGACCGGCCGGGGTGCCGCCGCCCTGCGAGATCTGCGCGGCTCCCCAGGCGGGCCCCTGCCCGGTGAGGGGGTGCGACCACAACGGTTACAACCTGGATGACTGATGACCGGCAGGGGGGACGTCCGACCCGGACGTCCCCCGTGTCGCGTCTCAGCAGTTGCGGATGCGCGCCACCGGTTCCCAGGCCACACCGTTGGGCTGAATGCTGTAAGCCGCGGGCATCAGCCAGCTCGACTGGTTCGTGAAGTAGAGCCGGGGGCGGGTGCCCGCCGTCTGGTTGTTCTCCCACGAACCCACGCTGTAGAACGTGATCGCGTATTCGCCGCACCGCCACATGCCGATGTTGTCGCCGGTCCGGTACTCGAACTCATACGCACAGAACCATCCAGGATCCGCCCGGTAGATGCACTCGAAGGCGTTTTTCTCGAACGTGGTCACTTCTCCGAGCTGACGGGGCCGGCTCTCGCCCGGCACCGTGACGTTCAGGACCGCGCCGTTGAGGTCGATCTGGTTGGGCGACATCTGGACGCCCTTGTCCTTCAGCTTCGCCAGGTAGGCGTCCACCTTCTTCTGCAGGCCGGCGGCCTGCGTCTCGCTCAGCCCTGCCGCGCGGGATTGCGCGATGAACGTCTCGGGGTCGCCGCCGGCGGCGTAGGCCATGCCGGTCCCGGTGACCGTGGCGAGCATCGCCATCAGCGTCGTACAGAGCAGAATGATCAGCTTGGATCTCAACGGATTCCTTCCTCGGTTCACCTGGCCCGGTGAACGGCCGCGATCAGCGCACGCGCTGGTGGCGTGCGCGGCGCACGAGGAACCGCCGGTACGCGGCGCGCCCGCCACAGCGCGGTCCTCCTGCGCTTCATCTCACGAAGAAGGGTGCTCGCTGTGGCCGGGAAAGTCCTTACGGCTGCGCGCACGGTTGTTCAGGCTGCGTGCACTGCCGTGTCGCGGCCCGGATCTCACCGATCGGCGCCGAAGCCGGTCACCCCTCGCGACCGGTCGAACTGGTGGATCCGGGTCAACGGCCATTCCGCGTACGGGAAGGTCCGCAGCGCGTCGCCGTCGAAGGCCTCGGCCACGCCGTCGGAGCGCAGTCGCCCGGCCAGCAGCGCGGTCAGCCGATCGGCGTCCGCCGGCCGCTCCGCCTGCACCGGCTCGACCTCGTGCGGATCGGCCGCGAGATCGAACAGCAGCCGGTGCCCGCCGTTGGCCAGCCAGATCAGCTTCAGGTCGCCGTGCCGGACCATCGCCTTGAACCGCCGGGTGCCGGGCCGCCCGTGGTAGCCGAAGAGCGTCTCGCGGGGCGGCGCCGTACCGGTCAGCAGGCCGAGCAGGTCGCTGCCCTGCCGCAGCTCCGGCTGCCCGGCGGCGGAGGTGGCCAGGCCGAACAGGTCGGTCAGACAGGCCAGCTCCGAGCGATGGCCACCGGCCGCGATCCGCTCCGGCCAGGAGATCAGGAACGGGACCCGGGTGGAGGCCTCGAAGAAGCTCTCCTTCTGCCAGCCGTGATGATCGCCGAGCAGGTCGCCGTGATCGGCGAAGAAACAGATCACGGTGTTGTCCGCGTCCGGTCTCCGCTCCACCGCGTCCAGCAGCTCGCCGATGCAGCCGTCGATGTAGCTGATCTCGCCGTAGTAGCGGGCCTTCAACGTCCGGGCCCGGTGCGGGTCGACGTCCTCGGCGTAGACGAGGTGGTTCATCCAGGGGATCTGCTGATCAAGGTGATCGATGGCGCGATCGCCCAACACCGGGTCGGGCATCTGGTCCGGGTCGTACATCCGGTTGTACGGCAGCGGCGGCGCGAACGGAGGATGCGGGCCGATGTAGGACACGAGCCCGAACCACGGCCGGCCGTCGTCGGCGGCCATCAGCCCGATCGCCTCCCGGGTGGCCCAGGACTCGACCGTGCAGTCCGCCGGCAACGGGCTGAGCTGCGGCATGTAGTACATGTCGGTGCGCTCGCCCATCAGCGCCTCGATCCAGTCGTAGGCCGGATGCTCGGTCGCGATCCACGACGCGTACGCGTCCCCGGCCCGCTGCTCGGGGCTGGCGTAGAACTCCTCGCTGTGCCGCTGCACCTCGTAGCCGACCGGAGCGTCCCAGGGCACGGTGTGGAACTTGCCCACGCCCCAGGTGCGGTATCCGCGGTCGCCCATCGCCTCGGCCAGGTACGGGCCGCAACACTCCCGGATCGCGGCGTGCCCCCCGTCCGGAACGGTGTTGTCGTACACCCCGGTCAGGGTCGGCTCACAGCCGCTGCGCAGCGTGTAGCGGGCCGGAACGCAGACCGGGTTGGTGGAGTAGGCGTTGTCGAAGACGACCCCGCGGGCGGCCAGGCGATCAAGGTTGGGCGTCGCGAGATGGCTGTTGCCGAGCGCCGCGATGGTGTCGAACCGCTGCTGGTCGGTCATCACGAACAGCACGTTCGGGCGAGTGGCCATGAACGGGTCTTTCTCCTTGCGAAGCGGGCTGACGGTCATCGCGACAGCAGCCGGGCCCGGTCGCCCCGCAGGGCGGACTCGCGGGCGTTCCAGTCATCGATCAGGCCCAGTTCGGTCAGCAGCCGGTCGGCCGGCGGGAACGTGTCCCCGGCTTCCGCCAGCAGCGCGGCCAGCCGGGCGTCGGCCGCGCCGACCCGCCCGGCCGACGCCGGGTCGGCGACCAGGTTGTGCGTCTGCCAGGGGTCGGCGCGGTCGTCGAACAGTAGCCACGGCCGGCCGTCGACGGTACGCGCGTAGGTCAGCTTGTCGGTGACCATGCCCCGCCATTCGCCGATCCCCTGGTCGAACCCGTTGTCGAAGCTGACCCAGTTGCCGATCAGCAACTCCGGGCGCAGCGGCCCGCCGGATCGGAGCTCAGCGCTCAGATCACGGCCGTACGTCCCGACCGGGGGCAGCCCGAGCAGTCCGAGCAGGGTCGGAGCGAGATCGACCAGGCCGAGCAGCCCGGCAGGGCGGTACGCCGGCACGCCGGGTCCGCTGATCACCATCGGCACCCGGACGGCCTCCGCGTACGGGCTCTGCTTGGCGCGCAGGCCGTGGGCGCCGAGCATGTCGCCATGATCGGAGGTGACCACGATGATCGTGTTCTGGCGCAGCCCGAGCCGGTCCAGTTCCGCCACGATCCGGCCGATCTGCGTGTCCACCGCGGTGATCGCGCTCCAGTAGAGCCGCTGCACCTCGCGCCGCTCGTCGCCGCCGGAGGTGTTGGGCGGCACCCGCACGCCGTCGATCGGGTAACCGGTGCGCAGGCGCTCCGGCACCGAGTCGTACGGATCGTGCGGCGGGTTGTAGGAGACCGTGAGGAAGAACGGGCCGTTCCGCGCACCGAGGAACTCCAGGGCGAGGTCGGTCTGCACCTCCGGCTCGTATCCGGTGAAGTCGACCCTGGCCGGGCTCTCGGCGCCGGTGTAGTAATGACCGTCGACGTGATCGTGCGAGCAGTCGACCCCGATCCAGTGCTCGATCCCCGGCCGTGCGGCCGGCGGCACCCACTTGTCCCGGGGCAGTCCGGCCAGATGCCACTTGCCGATCCAGCCGGTCCGGTAACCGGCGCCGGACAACCTCGTGCCCAGCGTCTCCAGCCGCGGCGACAGCGGCAGGTCGTTGGCGACCACGCCGTGCTGGTGCGGCAGGCGGCCGGTGAGCAGACTGGCCCGGCTCGGCCCGCAGACCGGCGAGCTGGCGCGGCCACCGGCGACGGCGGCGCCACCGGCCGCCAGCAGGTCCAGGTTCGGGGTGCGGACCTGGGAGGCTCGTCCCCTCGTGTCGTCGAGCCAGCCCTGGTCCTGCCCCCGCCACTGATCGGCCAGCAGCACGACGACGTTCGGCGCCGTCACGCCTGGAACTCCCGCGGGTCGATCTCGCCGCTCTTCACGGCGGCGTCGTAGGCCGCCTGCATGCGCTCCTGCATCGCGGTGAGCGCCGGTCCGAGCGCCGCCGACGGGTCGAGCAACAACTTCTCCACGCTCTGGTCGACGCTCTCGCCGTCCACCTGCAGCAGGCCGCCCGGCGTCTTCGGCCACTGCCGATCGAGCTCGGCCGGCCGGAACTGCTGGAGCAGCACGTTGTCCTTGATCGCGGCCGAGTCCCAGACGGCGTCGTTCAGCGGCGGCGCCGCCTTCGCCGCCAGCGCCTCCTGGACGCCGTCGCCGACCATCACCTCGAACACCGCGGCGGCCTTCTCCGGGTTCTTGCTGGTCGTCGAGATCGCGTACGGGTAGCCGGCGTTCATGGGCGACCGCACCGGCTTCTGGCCGTCCGGCACCGGCAGCGGGACCGCGACCGCCTTGACCTTGCTGCCCAGGGCGGCCAGCGAGGAGACGACCGCGCTGCTGGTGATGTACATCCCGGCCTCGCCCTTGCCGAAGGCGTTGATCGCGACGTCGCCGGTCAGGGTCGCGGCGCCCGGGTAGGCGGTCTCGTCGGTGATCATGGCTCGGTAGAGCTCCAGCATCGGCGCGTACTTGGCCGACTCGTACTTCTGCGTGGCGGCGTTGAACAGCCCGAACTGGGCCACGGCCGGGTCGCCCGCCATCAGCGGGATGTCGACGCTCCATTGCCGGAACCCGGTCGCCTTGATCGGGATCGCCATGCCGAACGCGTCACCCTTGCCGATCTTGGTGATCGCGGCCGCCGCCCGCCGTACCTCGGAGAAGGTCGCCGGCGGCGAGTCCGGGTCCAGGCCGGCCCGCTCGAACAGCTCGGTGTTGATCAGCATCCGGTTGGTGAACGCGGTGGTCGGCACCGCGTACGGCACGCCGTCCCAGACCAGCTCGCCGTTGCGCTGGTGGTACGGCGCGGCCTTGTCCAGCACGGCCTTGCTCACCAGGTCCGGCAGCGGCCGGACCCAGCCGGCCGCGACGAACGCGCCCAGCTGCGCCGAAGGGCTGTGGAACAGGTCGGGCGCCCGCTTGGTCTGGAAGCCGAGCCGGACGATCTCCTCGTACTTGTCCGTCGCCTGCGGCTCGTAGCGCACCTCGATGCCGAGGGACTTGCCCTGCTGCGCGTTCCAGGCGCGGAAGAACTCCTGCCGGGCCTTGGCGTGCGCGCCGGCGCGGTCCCAGATCACGATCGTGGCCGGCTTGCCCGGATCGGCGGAACCGCTCGGCGAGCTGCCGCAGCCCACCAGGGAGGCGGCGGCGCCGGCGGCGAGGGTGCCGAGGAAGCCGCGACGGCTCAAGGAGGAATTACTCATCAGGGGGCCTTTCTCAACCAGAAGTAACGGGACCGGAGCCGATACGGCCGACGGGGATGGCGGCCCGGTCGCGGAGCATGATCAGGAGGCCGGCCAGGGCCGCCGGCAGCGCGATCACCAGCAGCGGGCCGAGGTAGGGCACCTGGGCCGCCAGGAAGGGCACGGCGAGGGCGGCGGCGACCACGGAAGCCATCGCGAGCAGGGCCAGCTCGATCCGGGACAGCGCCAGCACGTAGGCCGTCCGCAGCGCCGCGACGGCGCCGCCTTCGAAGATCACTAGCGACCACGGGGCGACCAGCAGCCAGGTCACTCCGGCCACGACGCTGGTGATCAGCACCAGCCAGCCGTAAGGTCCGCCGGGTGACGGCCCGAGCAGGCCGATGAGCACCAGGCCGGCGATGCCGAGATGACAGCCGGCCAGCCGCAGGGACGGCAGCAGCCTGCGGCGCAGGAAGCGCAGCGTCTCGCCCGGCCCGAGCGCGGCCTCGCCGTCGGCGTGCCGGCGTTGCTGGGCGATCAGCCACAGGGTGGCGGCCGGCGCGGTGATCACGGGGAGGCAGAGCAGCAACCAGCAGCAACTGGTCCAGGCCCAGAACCACCAGCGGGACCAGCCGCGGAGCAGGGCGCCGTCCGGGGCGAACAGGGTCATCCCTTCACCGACCCGTCCGTCCAGCCGCGCACGAAGTGCCGCTGCAGCACGATGAAGATCACCACGATCGGCACCAGCGCCATGTTCGCCCCGGCCAGCACCGTGTTGTACGGCGTCATTCCGTCGGCGGCGTCATACTGCAGCGCGCTCACGCCCACGACCAGCGTGCGCAGGTCGGGCGCGGCGAGGGAGAACACCAGCGGCACCTGGTAGTTGTTCCAGGAGGCCTGGAAACCGAGGATCACCGTGGTGGCGAGGATCGGCCGCATCATCGGGAAGGCGATCCGCCAGTAGGTGCCGAACAGCCCGCAACCGTCGACCCGGGCCGCGTCCTCCATCTCGGTGCCGAGGCCGAGCACGAACGCCTTGATCAGGAAGATGTGCACCAGCATGATCCCGGCCATCTGGACCAGCGCGATGCCGAGCAGGTTGTCCAGGCCCAGCGCCTCGGCGATCACGTACTGCGGGTAGAGCGTCGCCGTGGTCAGGCCGACGAACAGGGTGCCGACGTACACGCCCTCCAGGAATCGCTGGCCGCGCAGCCGGCGCCGGGCCAGCACGTACCCGGTCATGCTGGAGGCGAGCGTGTCCAGCAGCACGACCAGGGCCGTGACGATCACGCTGTTGACGAAGTAGCGGGAGAAGCTGGCCGTGGTCCAGGCCTGGAGGTAGGTGCCCCACTCCCAGACCCGGGGCAGGATGCCGCCGTTCCTGCTGAGGATCTGGTCCAGCGGCGACACCGAGGCGAACAGACCGAAGATCAACGGGGACAACATGATCAACGCTGCCGCGATCAACGCCACGTGCAGCAGCACCGTCAGCGGGCGGACGCGGTGTCCGCGCCGGGCGACCGTCCTGGCCGCGGGTGCGGTGCCGGCGGATGTGCTCATGCCGCGGTCCTCCCGCTTCGGTTGATCCGCAGATAGGCCACGGAGATGATGCCGACGATCACGCTGGCGGTGACGCCGAGCGCGGCGGCGTACCCGATCTGGGGCACCGATTCCGGTTCGAAGAAGAACCGGTAGAGATAGGTGAACATCACCTCTGTGCCACCGGCCGGGCCGCCGTCGGTGAGCGTCTTGACCAGGTCGAAGCTGCGCAGCGTGCCGATGATCGAGATCAGGATCACCACCCGCGTCACCGGGGCCAGCAGCGGCAGCACGATGTGGCGCAGCGTCGGCCAGTGACCGGCGCCTTCCAGCGACGCGCTCTCCAGCAGTTCGTTCGGGATCGTCATCATGCCGGCGAAGAAGAGCAGCAGGTTGATCCCGAGATGGGCCCACACGCCGACCCCGATCAGGCTGGCGAGCGCGCTGCCGGCCTCGCCCAGGAACCGGACCGGCGTCTCCAGCAGGCCCGAGCCGGTGAGCAGCTGGTTGATCGGCCCGCCGTTCTCGCGCAGCAGGAAGACGAAGATGATGCCGATGATCGCCGGCGACAACACGTGCGGCAGGAACAGGATCGTCCGATAGGCGGTGCCGGCGCGCACCCCGCGGAAGAACACGTAGGCCAGCACCAGCGCCAGCGGGATCTCGATGACCAACCGGCCGAACCCGAGCTTCACCGTGTTCAGCACCGCCAGCCACCACTGTCCGTCGCCGATCATGCGCTCGTAGTTGGCCAGACCGGTGAACCGCGGCGCCGAGAACCCGTTCCAGCGCTGGAAGCTGAACCAGACGAGCCAGCCGATCGGCAGCAGCGCGAAGGCCAGATACGGCAGCAGGGCCGGCAGCAACATCAGGCGGCCGACGCCGTCCTCGCGCCGGTGCCACTGCGCGCGCCGTGGCCTGGGTTGCCGTGGAGTGCGCCCGAACGTGGACATCCGTCCCCCCTTCCTCGGTCGAGTCCGCCGGCCTCCCTCACATGGTCAGGGGAGCTTAGATCGATCTAAACAGGCGAGGCCATACTTTACCGATATAAACCTGTAGGTCAACCCTGGAATAGGGAGTTCTCGCCCCGGGCGGGGTCGCTCAGCGGCAACCGCAGGACGCGCGGGCGTGCATCTCGGGCGCCGTAGGGGTACGGCTGCCCGCCACCGGCGTGCCCATCTCGGCCAGCAGCACCCGGCCACAGACCCGGCCCAGCTCGACCGGGTCGGTGGCGATGCTGCTGATCGACGGGTTCCACATCGCCGACTGGTGGAGGTCGTCGATGCCGAGCACCGCGCAGGCCGCCGCGCCGGGCGCGCCCAGCCGCAACGCCTTGGCCAGGCCGTAGGCCACGTTGTCGCTGTGACACAGCACCCCGTCGGGCGGCGGCCCGGCCGCGAGCAGCTCGGCGGCGCGGTGGTAGGCGGCGTCCGCGGTCGCCGCCAGCGGCTCCGACCAGCTCGCGTCCCAGCCGGCACCGGCTTCGGCGACCGCCCGCCGGAAGCTCTCCATCCGGCCGACGCGCGGCGACGCCAGCGGGTCGCCGCCGAAGTAGGCCACCCGGCGGCAGCCGTGCACGGCGATCAGGTGCTCGGCGCCCAGCCGGCCGATGGCCGCCTCGTCGGTGCCGACGAACGGCAGCTCCACACCGTCGATGTGCCGCAGCAGCAGCACCGCCGGCAGACCGCTGCGGCGGATGCCGGCGAAATGCTCCGCGGTCGAGGTCAGCGCGGGGATGCTGACCACGCCGGCCGCCCGGTGCCCGACCAGCGACTGGAGGATCTGTCGTTGCAGGTCCACCTGGTCGACCGTGTTGGCGATCATGACGAAGAAGCCGACCTCGCCGAGCACCTCCTGCACGCCCAGCGACACCTCGGCGACGAACGGGTTCATCACGTCCGGCATCACCAGCCCGACCAGGTCGTTGCGCTGGGTCCGCAGGTTGGCGGCGGCCTGGTTGTAGATGTATCCCAGCCGCTCGGCCTCGGTCAGGACGGCGCTCCGGGTCGCTTCCGACACCAGCGGGCTGTTCCGCATCACGAGGGAGACGGTGGCCCGGGACAGGCCGAGCGAGTTGGCCACGTCGATCATCCGCACCTGGCGCGCTTCGGGCCGGTGACCCTGCTCCTGGTCTTCTCGCATGTCCCACCTCCCGCGCCGGTCTCCGGTGATCATCATGTGGCCAGGCGGCCTCAGGATAGCCGGGTCCGCGCCCCCTCGGCTCGGTGGTCTTGGCCGCGGGTGATGGTCAGGCGCATGCTCCGGTAGTCGAAGGTGATGGCGTACGGCCTGAAGAACTCGTGGGTGAGGTCGGCGATGGTCAAGGCTCCCGAAGAACAACCTCCTGCGCCGTCTCCTCGATTGCGCCTTCGGTCAGAAGGGCGCAGGCCGGACAGGCTCGCGTGGCTGCGGGCAGAAACGGCAGGCACCAACCGAGAGTCGGCAACGGGCGCACTGTCTCGCCGCACAAGCTGACCTCACGGCCGGCCGGTACGGCATGTTGTACGGCAGTCCGTTCGAGGTCGGACAAGCCGAGCCGGTAGCTGCGTGCTTGCGTCGCGCTCGCCTGTTCCGTGCGCACCAAGAGGTCGTCCCAGTGAACCGCCCAGCGCCGCACCCCGCCGGGCATGTCGTGCGGTCGGCCGTCGAGTTCGAGCAAGGCCAGGGTGCCGCCGAGGAGCGCGGCGACCACCGTCCCGTGATGGCCGAGTAGCCGTGCGGCCGACGCTCGTGTCTGTGCCGGGCTGTGCAGCATGGTCACGATCTCAGCATGGCAGCCGACTCGTGGCGACGGGGCGCTCACAGAGCCCGCTCCGCTGCTTCCTGCTTCCTCAGCTGCTCGGCGAGCTGGGCGACGTCGTCGGCATCGATCGTCTGGCAGAGGCCGTGATCTACCTCGTACGGTGACAGGCGCCGGCCGTTCCGAGTTGCCCAGACGCGCCCTGCGGAACTACGCCAAATACACCAACCAGGAAAAGCCTCCTGGAGGTCTTCGAGAATTACCGGTGAAGACATGTGATCAGCGTGCTTACCGAAGAGTGACGAACCCACCGCGTTATCAAGACGTCCAGGACGTTATGGCGTTAAGCTTGAAACGTCCCTGACGTCCTCCATTCCTAGAGGTACCGTGGCCAACGTCGCCCTGCGCAGCGCCATGCTGAACGCCCAGATCACGAATCAGAGCTTGGCCGGCCGGTGTGGTGTGGACGTCAAGACGGTGGAACGCTGGGTGCAGGACGAGGCTCGCGTCCCGCATCTGCGGCACCAGTGGGCCGCCGCAGAGGCACTAGGAGTTGAGACAGCCGTGCTATGGCCCGACGCAATTCGTCATACGGTGAAAACAGGACCGGATAAAGAAGTGCTGGCCGTTTATCCGTATCGTTCCGCATGCCCGAAATCAAGCTGGCGCAATCTCATCAACGCGGCGCGCAACGAGATCGTGTTCGCCGGGTATACGAACTACTTCCTGTGGCTGGAACACCCGAACCTGGCGAAGGTGCTCAAGCGGAAAGCCCAGCAGGGCTGTAAGATCCGGTTCCTCATCGGCGACCCGGAGAGCGACGTCACACGCAGCCGCGAAGAAGTGGAGAACGTCCCGTTGACCGTCTCCACCCGCATCCGGATCACGTTGTCGGAGATCGAGCAGCTCCGAGACGTCCCCGGCATCGAGGCGCGGTACGGCGACGAGCACATCGCCATGAGCGTGTTCCGGTTCGACGCGGAGATGCTCGTCACGCCCCATCTGGCCAAGCTCGTCGGTCACGACTCGCCCATGCTGCACCTGCGGCGATACCAGGACGACGGCCTGTTCGACCGGTTCGCCTACCATGCCTCCGAGCTGTGGAGCCATGGCCGTGACGTGTGGCGGCAGCCCCAAGTCCTGGGTGACTGACCCGCCGCACCGGGTGCGCAGGGCGTACCCGATGGGCGGTCAGGAGTCGCGGGCGTCGGCGAGGACGCGGGCCGCCTCCCGCTCGTACGGACCGCGCGAGCCCAGCACCACCAGGCCGCCGAGGATCATGGGCACGATCAGCGCGTACATGGCCAGGAGGAGGGAGCCGGTCGCATCGGAGGTCAGGCCGACGATGAGGGGGCCGAAGGCGACGCCGATCGTCAGCAGGAGCTGCAGGACGGCGAAGCCGAGGCCGCGTGACCTGGCCGCCACGACGTCGGCGATGCAGGCCGTGCAGGTGGGGATCGCGGTGGAGGAGATCGTGATGGCCAGCAGCACGAGGACCACCAGCGCCACCGGGGAGCTCATCAGCAGGGCGACGCCGAGGAGGACCGAGCCGATGGTGATGCCGGAGCCGCCGATGAGCAGCCGGCCGCCCTTGACCCGGCCGTGCAGACGCTTGCCGAGGTGGGTGCCGATCACGGTGCCGGCCAGTACGCCGACGATGCTGACGCCGCCGCTGATGCTGCTGGCCACGCCGGTCTCCATGCCGAAGACGCGGACCATGAGGGACGGCAACCAGAAGTAGACGCCGCCGAGGCCGAGGGTGAGGATCATCACGCCGAGGGAGACGAGGACCAGGGTGCGGATGGCCAGGACCTGGCGGACCTGCGGCCAGAAGGGCGGCTTGACGGTGACGCCCGCCTGCGGCGGTTCCGTAACGCCGGGCGCCGGCCGAGGCACGCCCGCGGTGGCCATGATCTTGTCCATCTGGCCGCGCTGCGGCTCGCGCAGCCGCCAGGCCAGGATGGCGGTCAGCGCACCCGGGATCGCCATCAGCAGGAAGGCGGCCCGCCAGCCGAACGCCTGGCCGATGACGCCGCCCAGCAGGGTGCCGACGCCCCCTAGGTAGGTGGTCATCCGGGTCCAGCCGTACACCTGCATGCGGGTCGCGGCGGGGTAGAAGTCGGCGAGCAGGCTGCCGACGGCGGGGTTGTCGATGACCTCGGCGGCGGCGAGCAGGACGCGCATGAGGTAGAAGACGGCGAAGCCGGCGGCCAGGCCGGAGCCGAGGGTGGCCAGGGCCCAGCAGAGCACCACCACTGTAATGATCTTGGTGCGGCTGCGCCGGTCGGCGAGGTAACCGGCGGGCAGCGCGACGGCGGCGGCCGCCAGGGCCGCGGCGGTCGGGATGGATCCGGCCGCGGTGTCGCTGAAGCCCCATTCGGCCTGCAGCAGGGGCAGCACGCCGGCCATCAGGTTGGCTTCGATGCGATCGACCATGCCGACGACGAACAGCACGACGAACGGCCCCCACCCGAAGGGGTTCGGATCGGTCGCGCTGATGCCGCCCGGCGGCGGGGATCCAAGTCGGCGGCGTTCGCGGGCAACGGTCTTCACCATGACTTCTCCTCCGCGGTAAGTGCTCCCCGGGGTGGCGCATGGGACGCGGAAACGCCCCAGAACACGGTTCTAGGACAATGTTCTAGGACGAGTGTCGTACATCACACTGCGTTTCACCAGTACGCAGAGGTGCCGGGTGAAACTTCTGACCCAGAGCTGGGGCGCGGGTGTCTCGCGAGGCGCGCGACCAGGTGGTCCTTGACGGCGCTCCACTCCGAGGTGACGACGGAGTACATGGCCGAGTCCCGCAGCCGGCCCTCCTCGCCGGGGGCCCACGACGGCGACCAGCTCCGCAGCACGCCCTCGAACGTGGCGCCGAGGGCCTCGATCGCGCGCCGGGATCGCTCGTTGCGCGCGTCGGTCTTGAGATCGACGCGCGCCACCCCGAGCCGCTCGAAGGCATGGCTCAGCAGCAGCAGCTTGGCCTCGGCGTTGATGCCGCGACCCTGCGCGGACGCGGCGAGCCAGGTGAAGCCGATCTCGACCGCGCGCAGCTCCGTGCGGCCGGGCCAGTACCGGGGGTCCCAGTACGCCGTGCAGCCCACCGCGCGGCCATCGCTCCGCCGGACCTGCGCCAACGGGACGAGTCCTTCCTCGACGCGGGCGAACTGGGCCGCCAGATAGCCGGGCACCTCCCGCGCGCGGGGCACGAGGGTGAAGCCGTAGCTGCTGCGATCCTCCTCCGCCGCCCGGACCAGGTCATCCGCGTGGCCGGCCGACAGCGGCTCCAGCCTGAGCAGGGAACCCTGCAGCGCGGGCACGTCGAACCAGGGGCGCATGGCGACGACTCCTCATCGTTCCTGGCATTGGCACCTTGCCGTGGCAGGTTGCCGGACCGTCGGCGGGCCAGGTCCCTCGGGTCCTCTGGATGAACACCGCCGATCATGGCGGCCGGCGTGCGCGGACGTCAAGCACGGGACGGGGGGAACGTGTCCGCCCAGGTCGAAGGGGCCCGCGGAAGAGCGCCCCCGGCGGCCGCCGAGCCGTTTCAGCGGGGCCGTGCGCCGGTCAGCGGATTTCGGCGCCCAGGCGCGTCAGCACCGTCTCGGCGATGTCGCCGAGTGCGTCGAGCTGCTCCTGGGTGAGCAGGCCGATCAGGTGGGTTCGCACCGATGCGACGTGCTGGGGGGCCGCCGCGACGATCGCGTCCATGCCCCCGTCCGTCAGCGCGATGACGGCGCCGCGCCCGTCGTCGGCGCACTCCTCCCTGGCGACGAGCCCACGCTCCTCCATGCGGCTGACGTGGCGCGACAACCGGCTCTTGGACCACAACATGCGGTCGGCCAGCTCCTGCAGCCGCCAGCGGCGGCTCTGCCGGGACGACAGCGCGGACAGCACGTCGTAGTCGGCATCCGAGAGCCCGGAGTCGCGCTGCATGTCGCGGGAGATCTGGGTGTCGAGCAGCAGGCGCATCCGGCGATAGCCGAGCCAGGCGCGGAACTCGCGCTCGTCAAGCCAGGGGGGATCGGACACTGGTTCGGGCATGGTCGAACGCTAGCACTGGTTGACGTGTAAACGAAATCCTGGCACTCTCTAGTTTACACGTAAACCTGTTGCTGAGGAGACGCACCATGCCCACGCTGAAGGTCATCGTCGCCAGTACCCGCCCGACCCGCATCGGCAGGACGATCGGTGACTGGGCGACGGCGCACGCCGTCGAGCACGGGCACTTCGACGTCGAGCTGATCGACCTGGCCGAGGTGGGCCTGCCGTTCCTCGACGAGCCCGAGGACGCCACCACCGGGCGCTACGTGCACCAGCACACCAAGGACTGGAGCGCGACCATCGGCGCCGCCGACGCTCTGGTGTTCGTGATGCCGGAGTACAACTACGGCTTCAACGCCCCGCTGAAGAACGCGCTGGACTTCCTGCACGACGAGTGGGCGTACAAGCCGGTCGGGCTGGTCGGCTACGGCGGCATGTCGGGTGGCATGCGCGCCGTCGAAATGATCAAGCCGGTGCTGGTCAAGCTGCGCATGGTGCCGGCCGGGGACGCGGTGACCATCTTCCACCGCCAGTCCATGACCGCCGACGGCCGGTTGTCCGTGGACGAGCGCCTCAGTTCCGCCGCCGACGGCATGTTGCGGGAGTTGCGGCACCTGACGGAGGCGATGTCGGTGATGCGCGCCGCCGGGTAGCGCGCCGGCGGATGTCCCACGCAGTGGAGGCGCGGCCGGAAATTGTCCGTGCCCTCCGCCATGATGGCCTCGCTCGTGTCCACGCGCATGATCTCGATGGAGCTGTCATGACCGTTGATGAAATCGCCGGATGGTCCCATGTGAGGGGGCCTCGGTGGGAAGACCTTGCCTTCATTCGCGCCAAGCTCGACGCGGGTGCCGACCCGAACGAGGGGGCCTACGCCTTCGAGCGGCCGCTGCACGCCGCGGCGGAGCAGGGCTCGCCGGAGGTGGTCGCCGAGCTGGCCGCCCGGGTCGATGACGTCGACACGGAGTTCGAGGGCCGCACGGCGCTCTGGGAGGCGATCTTCAACGACCGGCCGGACAACGCCCGAGCCCTGGTCGCCGCCGGAGCGGACCCGTGGCGGCCCATGATGGGCGGCTGGTCGCCCGGCCGGCTCAGCCTGGCGGGCCCCACGCCCGGCCTGTTCTTCCCGTTCCCACGCGGTCACGCCGGCCTGACCGAGGCGGAGGCCGCCTCCGTGACGGAGGCCGGCCGCTTGGCCGGCGCTCTGGAGGGCAGCTTCCCCTATGACGGGTTCAGCCTCACCTGCGTCGGCGGGATCGGCGCCGCCGAGGCGGCACGGCGCCTGGCCGCTGAACCCGCCGACGAGGACGAGCTGGAAGAGGTCATGGACGATCCCTCCGACGATGGGGCCATGCTCTTCATCGGCTTGACCGACGTGCCCGGCGGTTGCGTCGTCAGCCAGGAGTGGGGCTACATGGCCTCGACTCCCGTCCTCATGAAGGCGCTGTCGGCCGGCACGGTCGCCTACGGCATGTACGCCAACCCCAAGAGCGGCAACCAGGGTCACGTCTGCCGCGACGGCGAGGTCGTCGGCTGCGACACCGCCCCGGGCCGCGGCGACGTGTCCCCCGAAGACCCGGCCGAGGAGATCCTCCTCAAATACCTGTACTTCGGCCACGCCGAGGCCTATTGCTTCGCCGGGGCCGGCCTGCGCCCGGCCGATGCCCGCGCGATCACCGACCCGGACGCGTACCTGCGGCTGCCCGAACGGGACTACTGGCACTGATCAGAACGGGACTACCGGGGCAGATCAGAGGGGCATGCGCTGTCGTTGAGCGGCTCTGGCCGGGTGAGTCGTGCAGCCTGGTCGCCGGGCCCGCGCGGATCCGCTGACAAGTCGTTCAGGGCGGCAGATTTGGGCAGATGCAGATGTCATGGATCAGGTTTCCCTGCTGGACTCGACCCCCGGTCTCCTGGTGGACGACAGCGACGACGACGACCCCGTGCTGCTGCGGCCCGACGGCACGCGGGTCGACACCTGGCGTGAGCACTACCCCTATCCCGAACGGCTGGCCCGTCAGGACTACGACTACTGCAAGCGGCTGCTGCAGATCGAGCTGGTGAAGTTGCAGTACTGGGTCAAGGAGCGCGGAGAACGGGTGGTCATCCTGTTCGAGGGCCGGGACGCGGCGGGCAAGGGCGGCACGATCAAGCGTTTCATGGAGCATCTCAACCCGCGCGGCGCCACCGTGGTGGCACTGGAGAAGCCGTCGGAACGCGAACGTACCCAGTGGTACCTGCAGCGCTATTTCGCCCACCTGCCGGCCGCAGGGGAGATCGTCCTGTTCGACCGCTCCTGGTACAACAGGGCCGGGGTGGAGCGGGTGATGGGGTTCTGCACCGAGGCCGAGTGCCGGGAGTTCATGCTGCAGGCGCCGATGTTCGAGCGTGCCCTGGTGCGCGACGGCATCCACCTGATCAAGTTGTGGTTCTCGGTGACGCGGTCGGAGCAGCGCACCCGCTTCATCATCCGCCAGGTGGACCCGGTGCGGCAGTGGAAGCTCTCGGCGATGGACGTGGCCTCCCTCGACAAGTGGGACGAATACACCGCGGGCAAGGAGGAGATGTTCCTCAACACCGACATCCCCGAGGCGCCGTGGACGGTCATCAAGAGCAACGACAAGAAACGGGGCCGGCTGGAGGCGATGCGCCACGTGCTGAGCCAGTTCGACTACGACAACAAGAACCTCGAGGTCGTCGGCGAGCCGGATCCGCTCATCGTCAGATCGGCGTCCGACATCTACGACGAGGACCACACCGCGCCGACCCCCTGAGACGTCACCCGCGAGGAAGCGTGATCACCGGATGCCGGTGATCACGCCGGCGGCGACGGTGGCGTTGCTGGCCTCGTCGATGAGGATGAACGCGCCGGTCACCCGGTTGCGCGCGTAGTCGTCGGCGAAGAGCGGGCGGGTGGTGCGCAGGCGGACGCGGCCGATCTCGTTGAGCGTCAGCGCCGCGACTCCGGTGTCGCGGCGCAGGGTGTTGACGTCCAGCCGGTAGTGCAGGTCCTTGACCAGCACCCGGGCGGTGGCGGTGGTGTGCTTGACGATGAGTTTCGTGCCGGGCGCCAGGGCGCGCTCGCCGGTCATCCAGCACACCATCGCGTCCAGGTCCTGGGCCGGCTCCGGCTGGTTGTGCGGGCGGGCGAGCATGTCGCCCCGCGAGATGTCCAGGTCGTCGGCCAGGCGCAGCGTGACCGACATCGGCGGGAACGCCTCGGTCACCGGGCCGCAGGGCCCCTCGATGCCGGTGATCACGCTGGTCAGCCCGGAGGGCAGATGCACCATCTCGTCGCCGGGCCGCAACACGCCGCTGGCGACCTGGCCCGCGTAGCCGCGGTAGTCGTGCAGCAGCGGGTCGGCCGACTGGCCTGGCCTGATCACGTACTGGACGGGGAAGCGCACGTCGATGAGGTTGCGGTCGGAGGCGATGTGCACGTGCTCCAGGTGCCGCAGCAGCGACGGGCCGTCGTACCAGGGCATGTTGATCGAACGCTCGACCACGTTGTCGCCGTGCAGCGCGGAGATCGGGACGAAGGTCAGGTCGCCGATGTCGAGCTTGGTGGCGAACGCGGTGAACTCGTCCTCGACGCGCGCGTAGGCGGCCTGGTCGTACCCCACCAGATCCATCTTGTTGACCGCGACCACCAGATGGGGGACGCGCAGCAGGCTGGCCAGGAAGGCGTGCCGGCGTGACTGCTCCAGCACGCCCTTGCGCACGTCGACGAGCACGACGGCCAGGTCGGCGGTGGAGGCTCCGGTGACCATGTTCCTGGTGTACTGCAGGTGTCCCGGTGTGTCGGCGATGATGAAGGTGCGCCGCGGCGTCGCGAAATAGCGGTAGGCGACGTCGATCGTGATGCCCTGCTCGCGCTCGGCCTGCAGTCCGTCGGTCAGCAGCGCCAGGTCGGTGTGCTCCTGACCCCGGTCCGCGCTGATCCGCTCCAGCGTCGCGAGCTGATCTTCGAAGATCGCCTTGGAGTCGTACAGCAGCCGGCCGATCAGCGTGGACTTTCCGTCGTCGACGGAACCGGCCGTGACCAGGCGCAGGATGTCGGTGTTCGTCATAGCTAGAAGTAGCCTTCCTTCTTGCGGTCCTCCATCGCGGTCTCCCCGGTGCGGTCATCCGCCCGCGCCTGACCCCGCTCGGTGATCCGGGTCACCTTGATCTCCTCGATCACCTCGTCCACCGTGGCGGCGACCGACTCGATCGCGCCGGTGCAGGAGGCGTCGCCGACGGTGCGGAAACGGACCGTCGCCGTGCGGGCGGGCTCGTCGTCCTGCCGGTGCGCGTACGGGTTGTCGTCGAACAGCAGCCCGTCCCGCTCGAACACCCGGCGCCGGTGGGCGAAGTAGATCGGTGGCAGGTCCAGGGACTCCCTGCGCAGGTAGTTCCACACGTCCAGCTCGGTCCAGTTCGACAGCGGGAAGACCCGTACGTGCTCGCCCCGCCGGACCCGGGTGTTGAACAGGTTCCACAACTCGGGCCGCTGGTTCTTGGGATCCCACTGGCCGAACTCGTCGCGGAAGGACACCACCCGCTCCTTGGCGCGGGCCTTCTCCTCGTCGCGGCGCGCGCCGCCGAACGCCGCCTCGAAGCCGTGCTCCTCGATCGCGTCCAGCAGCGTGACGCTCTGCAGGCGGTTACGCGAGCCCGGCCTGCCGGGCTCCTCGGCCGCCCGGCCCCGGTCGATCGACTTCTGCACCGAGGCGACGATCAGCCGGACGCCCAGCTCGGCCACCGTCCGGTCGCGGAACTCGATCACCTCCGGGAAGTTGTGCCCCGTGTCCACGTGCAGCACCGGGAACGGGATCGGCGCCGGGCGCGCCGCCTTCGCCGCCAGCCGCAGCAGGACCACGCTGTCCTTGCCGCCGGAGAACAGCAGGACGGGCCGCTCGAACTCGGCCGCGATCTCACGGATGATCTGGATCGACTCGGCCTCCAGCGCGTCGAGCTGCGAGAGGAGATGGGTCGTAGGCAAGGTCGGCTCCCGTCATCGGGTCACAGGTGAAGGTGGCGGTCCAGGAAGGGGTTGCCGAACTTGCCGGCGGGGTCGTACGCCCGCACGAGATCGGCGAAGTCGGGCAGGCGGGGGAAGCGCGACCGCAGCGCCGCCGGCGCAATGGCGAAGATCTTGCCCCAGTGCGGCCTGGCCCCGAAGGGCGCCAGCCGCTCCTCGACCGACCGCACCACGGGCAGCACGGCCTCGGTGTCGGCGATCCAGGTGAAGTGGATGCTCACCGAGTCCTCGCCGTAGAAGGGGCTCATCCACAGCCGGTCCGCGGCGATCGTGCGTACCTCGCAGATCTGCAGCACCGGGTGGATGCGGTCGCGGACCCGATCGAGGGCCCGCAGCGCGGGGACCGCTTCGCGGGCGGCGACCATGTACTCCGAGTGCAGCTCGTCCCCGGCGCTGCTCGGCTCGGCGCCGGGCCTGAAGTGCGGCAGCCGCTCGTGCCACCGGCCGGGCACACCGAGTTGCTCGGTGCAGCTCACGGCGGACATCGAGGCCACGGGATGGCGTGGCCCGGCGGCGGCCAGGGCGGTGAACCAGGGTCGCTTGACCACCTCGCAGGCCGGCTCGTCCAGCCGCTCGTTGATCCAGACCCGGGTCAGCCGGGGCGCGCGCCAGTCGGTGAACAGGCACACGCTGTAGGCGCTGGACACCAGCTCGTCGAAGTGCTCGTCCAGCGCGTCGAGCGGCAGGTCCTCGTACACCTGCTGGCGCAGCTCGAAGGCGGGCACCAGATCGAGGGTCAGGCTCGTCACCACGCCGAGCGCGCCCAGCGCGACGACCATGCCGTCGAAGTGCTCGTCGCCGCGGGTCACGCGGGCCAGGTCGCCGTCGGCGGTGACCAGTTCGAGGGCGGACACGGAGGTGGCCAGGCAGCCGGTGCGCACGCCTGAGCCGTGGGTGGCGGTCGCGCAGGCGCCGGCGACGGAGATGTGCGGGAGCGAGGCCAGGTTCGGCAGCGCGAATCCGCGCTCGTCCAGGTGCCGGGTCAGCTCGGCGTAACGCACTCCCGCGGCCACCTTGGCGGTGGCCCCGGCCGTGTCCACCTCCACGGACGCGGGCAGGCCCGTCAGGGACACCAGCGCGCCGGGGGAGTCGGCCAGGTCGTTGAAGGAGTGCCGGGTGCCGAGCGCGCGGAGGTTGCCGTTGCGGGCCACCAGCGCCCGCAACTCGGCGAGGGTGGCCGGCCGGTGGATCCGCTCTGCCCGGTAGGTGACGTTGCCCGCCCAGTTGGTGGTCATGCCGGGCCCTCGATCCTGATGATCACGCCCTCGTCGGGGCCCAGGGACAGCGGGCGCAGGTCCGCCGCCGAGCCGGTCTCCCTGGCACCGGTGGCGGCCTCGACCCGGCCCGTGGCGGGCAGTTCCGGCAGGACCACCGAGACCGGTCGCGGCGTGAAGTTCAGCGCGACGAGCAGCCGCTCCTCCGGCGCGGTGCGCAGGTAGGCGAAGACGTCCTCGCCGGTCTCCAGTGACCGGTAGCCGCCCCTCCTCAGCGCGGGCGAGGCGCGGCGCAAGGAGATGAGCCGCCGGTACAGGCTCAACAGCGAGCCCGGATCGTGCCGCTGGGCGGCGACGTCGACGTTCGGCCGGCCGGGCGCGAAAGGCAGCCAGGGCGTGCCCTCGGTGAAGCCGCGGCCGCCCGCCTCCCACCGCATGGGGGCGCGCTGGCCGTCTCGGCCGTCGATGTCCAGCGCCTGCGGCGGAGGGGCGTCGGCCATGCCGATCTCCTCGCCGTAGTAGACGCACGGCAGGCCGCGCAGGGTGAGCAGCATCATCGCCGCCACCCGCAGCCGTGGGCCGGGACCGAAGCGGCTGGCGGCGCGGGAGATGTCGTGCGTGGCCAGCGCGTACGTCGGCAGCGCGCCGCCCGCGGCCAGCTCGGCCAGCCCGTCCACCCGCTCGCGGAAGGCGGCGGCCCGCCACGGCTCCTCCCAGAAGGCGGTGTGGAAGACGGTGTGCATGCCGTCGCCGCCGAAGTAGGCGGCCAGCCGCCGGTCGTCGCTGATGGGCACCTCGCCCAGGGCGAGCCGGCCGCCGTAGGCGTCGAGCGTGCCGCGCAGCTCGCGCAGCACGTCGAGCGTCTCGGGCAGATCCAGGTTGCGCATCCGCACCTCGGGATGGGGGACGTGCCGCCTGGCGTGTGCGAGCTCGGCCGGGTTGTCGCGCAGCCCGGCGTCCTTGACCAGCCGGTGCGCCACGTCCACCCGGAACCCGTCGACCCCCCGGTCCAGCCAGAACCGCCACACCTTGCCCATCGCGGCGCGCACCTCCGGGTTGCGCCAGTTCAGATCGGGCTGGCCGGGCGTGAAGCTGTGCAGGTAGCACTGGCCGGTCCGCTCGTCGTACGTCCACGCGGGCCCGCACCGCTCGAACGAGCTGAGCCAGTTGTTCGGCGGCCCGCCGGACTCGCCGGGATCGGCCCAGATGTACCAGTCCCGCCGGGGATCGGACCGGCTGGAGCGGGACGCGGCGAACCAGGGGTGCTCGGCCGAGGTGTGGTTCATGACCAGGTCGACCACCACCCGGATGCCCCGCTCGTGCGCGCCGGCGAGCAGCTCGTCGAAGTCGCCGAGCGTGCCGAGGACCGGGTCCACCGCCTCGTGGTCGCTGATGTCGTAACCGAAGTCGGCCAGCGGGGAGGGGTAGAACGGCGACAACCAGACGGCGTCGACGCCCAGCTCCCGCAGGTGATCGAGCCTGCCGGTCACCCCTGGCAGGTCGCCGACCCCGTCCCCGCCGCTGTCGGCGAAGCTGCGCACGTACACCTGGTACAGGACGGCTTCGCGCCACCATTGCTCTTGGGTCATCTCGTTCTCCCGCTCATCTGTTCACTCCGGACATGTCCGGATAGCGGTCCCCGGCTGCGCAGCCGGGCGGGGCGATCTCCGCCAGCAGGTCCCGTTCTTCCGCGGAGAGCTCCAGGTCCGCGGCGGCGGCGTTCTCCTCCAGCCGGGACCGGTTCTTGGCGCCGGGGATGGCGACGACGTCGTCGCCCTGGGCGAGCACCCAGGCCAGCGCGAGCTGCGCGGAGGTGACGGCGCGCGCCCGGGCGAGCCGCGCGATCCGCGCCACCACCTCGGTGTTGCGGGCGAGGTTGCCCGGCTGGAAACGGGGCAGCGTACGGCGGAAGTCGTCACCGGACAAGTCGTCCGTCGCCGCGATCCTGCCGGTCAGCAAGCCCCGGCCCAGCGGCGCGTAGGCGATGAACCCGATGCCGAGCGAGCGCAGCGTCGCCAGCAGCTCCTGCTCGGGATCACGGCTGACCAGCGAGTACTCGGTCTGCACGGCGGCCACGGGATGCACGGCGTGGGCCCGCCTGACCGTCTCGGGAGCCGCCTCGGAGATCGCCAGATGCCGCACCTTGCCCTGACCCACCAGCTCCGCCAGGGCGCCCCAGGTGTCCTCGATCGGGACCGACGGGTCGACGCGGTGCTGGCAGTAGAGGTCGATGACGTCCACGCCCAGCCGCTTCAGCGAGCCCTCGCAACTGGCGCGCACGTACTCGGGCCGGCCGTTGACGCCGATCACCCGGCCGTCGGGGCCCTTGACGTTGCCGAACTTGGTGGCGATCACCACCTCGTCGCGGCGGCGCCGCACGGCCCGGCCGATCAGCTCCTCGTTGGTGTAGGGGCCGTACATGTCGGCGGTGTCGAGCAGGTTCACGCCGAGATCCAGGGCGCGGTGGATGGTACGGATCGACTCGTCGTCGTCCCACGCGCCGTAGAACTGCGACATGCCCATGCAGCCCAGGCCGAGTGCGGACACCAGCGGTCCTTCGCTTCCCAATCTACGCATCACGCCGCCCTCGTCGTCGTCAGGCACTCCATCAGCCGTGTCCAGTCGAGCAACTGCCGGTCCGGCAGGTAACGCTCGCGTACCCGGAGGTGCGCGCCTTCGCCCAGCCTGCGCGCGAACGGGGGGTCGTGGAGCAGGCGCCGCAGGTGCGCGGCGGCGGTGGCGAGGTCGTACGGGTCGGCCAGCAGCAGGCCGCTCTCGCCGTTGCGCACCTGGTCGCGCAGGCCGCCGACCGCGCCGGCCAGCAGCGGTCTGGACTTCCACATGGCTTCGGTCGCGGTGAGACCGAAGCCTTCGGCCAGGCTCTTCTGCACGACCACGCGCGCGTGCCGCTGCAGCGCGTTGACCATGACGGCGTTCTCGCGCAGATCGTCCATGGGCAGGCAGACGAGCTGGCAGCGGCGGCGGTCCCGGTCCGGCAGCGCCTCCCAGGCGCGCCGGCACTCCTCGTACACCTCGATCGCCCCGGGATCGTCGGCCACGCCGGCCGGATCCGCGCCGGCCAGCGTCAGGTAGCCGTCCACGCCTGAGGCGGTGAACGCCGCCAGCACGCCTGTCATGTCCTTGAGCCGGTCCCAGCGCGACACCTGCACCACCATCGGCAGCTCCGCCGGCGGGGGCGGGCCCTCGCGCAGCACGGTCGCCGGCCGGTGCACCCGCACGGCGGGACCGATCGGGACCCGCACGGTGACGGGCGCGCGGTCGCCGTGGTCGCCGCCGCCGGCGATGATCCCGGCGGCGCCGAGCACGGCGAGCACCACGTCGCCGGCGAGCTCCACGTTCTTCGGCCCGCAGGGGTCGATCGAGGGCGGGATGATCCGCGGCAGCGGCGCCCAGCCGGGCACGTGCCCCGGTGTGGAGAACACGCTGGCGTCGGCGTGGGCCACGAACTCGCGCACGAACCGGCCGCCCTCGCCGGTGTGTTCATTGGGCCGGTCGTTGCCGATGTGACAGCGCCACACCACGGTCGCGCCGCGCCGGCGGGCCGTCTCGATCAGGCCGGCGGGCTGCGGGTCGTGCACAATCACGACGTCGCCCGGCTGGACGAGCGCGGCCAGCCGGCCGGCCTCGCCGGCGATCGACCGGCGGTAGCGGAGCAGCTCGGCGGGACCGAGCGGGCCGCCGTCGCCGGCGGCGCCGTACAGGCGGGAGACCAGTCGCTTGGCGACGACGTGGAACCCCGCGTCGCCGTCGAGCACCAGCCACCGCACGTCCAAGCCCATCGCGCGGGACAGCGGGCCGAGCACGTGCAGCAGCTCGGCGACGCCGCCGCCGGCCGAGGTGGAGTTGACGTTCCAGACGGTACGGCCGGCCAGCAGCCCCGCCATCCGGCCGACGGCCCGGCGGAGCCGCTCCATCCGCTCCTCGCCGAGGACGTCCTGGTAGGGCCCCAGCGGGGCCTGACCCAAGGGGACCTCACGCATCTCTCAGCCCCACCGTCATCGGCTCCTGCCCGGAGCGATCCGGTACGGTCGCTGGCCGCTCGGACTCCTGGCCGGTCCGGTCCCGCTCGGGCTCCTGGCCGGTCCGGTCCCGCTCGGGCTCCTGGCCGGTCCGGTCCTGCTCGGGCTCCTGGCCGGCTCGGTCCCCGTCCGGCGGTTCGGGGCCGGAGGGCAGGACCAGCTCGACGAGGGCCGGCCCGGGGTGGGCGGCCATGGTCCGCAGTGTGGCGGCGAACGTCTCCAGTTGCGCCGCCACGTGGTCGCGGTCCAGCCGGTCGCCCAGGTCCACGCGCCGGCTCCGCACCCCCAGCGCGCCGGCGACCTCGGTGTACCCCAGGGCGTCACCTGGGCCCTGGTCGCCGGGGGAACCGGCCGGGCGTCGCGACGGCACGCCGCCGTGGCAGGCCACGAACGTCACCGGCGCCGCCTCCCGCACGGCGGCGACCAGCCCCTGCACGAGAAAGCCCCATTCCTCGCCGCCCACGGCGCACAACACCTTGACGGACGGCTCGCCCAGGGCCAGGCCGGTGGCCAGGGCCACGCCGCCGCTGGTGAGACCGCTCGCGACGCGCACCTTCGGCCCGCCGTCCTCCTCGGGGAGCGCGCCGCCGAGCAGCCGGCCATCGTCCACCACCACCACCTGCCGAGCCGCCCGCCCGGCCACCTGACCGATCGCCCGCGCGATCCCGGAGGCGCTGGTCTCTGAGGCGCTGGTCTCTGGGACGGGGTCGCTGGAGCTGTGAGGCGCGGCATTCATCGGCCGGTTCAGGGCCGACAGCGCGGTCAGCGGCACCCACGCGGCCTCCGCCACGTCCTGCGGGACGGCGACGATCACCGGCCCGTAAGGCGGGCGCCTGCTGTCGTCCAACGCCTGCTGCAACACGGCGATCAGGGCGTCCACGGCCGCGCGGCGGCCTTCGGCGTCGCCCGGCACACCCTTCAGCTCGTGCCAGGACTTGGCGAAGGCGCCGGAGACCGGAAGCAGATCGGGCTCGCCGTCCTGTGGCGACGTCGGAGACCCGATGGCGGGCCGCCCGACCACAACGATCGTGCCGATCCCGTCACGCCGGAGATCGGCGAGCGCGCCGAGCACGCCCGCCAGACCGCGGGCACCTGCCAGGACGGCCACGCCGTTGCCCGGCCGCAGCAGGCACGCGCCGCCCGCCTGAACCAGGGCCTCGCGGTCTCCGCCCGCGCCGACGAACCGCCCCAGCCGCGCCATCGCCTCACCCACAGCAGCAGCACCCGCACCGGCGGTGCCGCTATCCGGGAGGGAGGTGTCGCCATCCGGGAGGGAGGTGTCGCCGTTCGGGAGGGAGGTGTCGCCGTTCGGGACAGGGGGGCCGCCAGGCGGGCGGGCGATGCCGGCGCCTGCGAAGGCGATGCCGGCGCCGGCGCGGTGCAGCGCCAGTGCGATGGCCTCCGCGCCGGTCAGCAGCACGTCGCCGGACGCGGGCACGGCCTGGGCGACGGCGTGTTCCAGGGCCGGCTCCGCGGCGTTCAGCACCGTGGCCAGCGTCTTGACGAACGCCGGACGCCCGGCGTCCTCGACCAGCCCCACACTGAGCCCGTTGACACCGCCCCCCGGCCGGGTCAGCAGCGCGCGGATCATGTCGTGCACGGTGCTGCCCGCCGTCCGCGCGGCCCGTACCTCCTCCGGGCGCAGGCCGAAGGCGGCCAGCGCTTCGGCGGCCGGCCCATCGGCGACCACCCGCACGGGCACGTCCGCGCCCGCCGACGGGTCCAGCTCGTCGAACGGCACGCCGCCGTCCTGAGTGAGCGTGATCCGCAGCCGGTAGTCGCCCGGTTCGCCTGGTGCACGCGCCCTGACCGGCACGTTGACGATGCCTCCCGGCGGCAACGAGCGCGGCAGCGCCGCCGCGATCGGCCGCACGGCCAGCTCCCGCCCGTCCGCGTCGTACCAGCGGTGCAGCACTCTGACCGGGTACGGCGGCGCCGGCGTGAGCAGTCCCGCGCCGGTGTTGCCGATCCGGCAGGGAACGGTCATCAGGCTGCCCGTCTCGGCCTGCCCCTCGACCGGCCCGGCGAGGGTGATCTCCGCCCGGCAGTCCTCATCGGGCAGCCGGTCGCCGATCGCCCACAGCCTGCCCGGCTTGCGGCCCAGCCGCTCGAACATCTGCCGCTGGCCCTGCTCGTGCGCCCTGGTGTGGTTGACGTCGAACCCTCGCCTGGCTCCACCGGCCAGCGACGAGGGCACCAGCGCCAGCGCGTACACCTCGCGGGCGGGCAGGTCCACCAGCCCGGTCACCCGCCACTCCCGGCGGTCCACCACCGCCAGGGCCGCCGTCTCGACCGAGTCGGTGAGGTAGCGGTGCGGGCTGACCCCGACGAACAGGTAGTCGTCGGTCACGGCCAGGCCGCGTGGCCAGCCGGGCAGGCCGAGCCGCCCGATCTCCCGCCGGGTCTCGCCGGAGATCCGCACCAGGTCTCCGGCGGCGGAATCGCAGACGAGCCAGGTCCCGTCGCTGTAGTGCGGGTTGTGCGGGGCGCGCAGGCCCTGCAGCACGGGCTCGCCCGTCGCCAGGTCGACCACCTGCCCCGTGGCCGGTTTGCCGCTCTCGTCCCAGCCGCGCCGGCGCAGGAACGGGCCGAAACCGCACACCAGGATCCGATCGCCGGCCACGGCCAGGCTGTTGAGGTGCCAGCTGTCCACCTCGCCGGGGGCCCGCCAGCGCCACACCACCTCGCCGTCGGGCGCCACCCGCTGCACCTCGTTCTGGGTGGTGGCCACCACCAGCACGTCGCCGTCCACCACGAGGATGTCGTGCGGGGTGGAGACGTCGTCGAGCCGGTGATAGCGCCGTACGCCGGTCGGGTCGTAGGCGACCAGCTCGGCCGGGCTGCCCTCGGCGCTCCACAGGCACCGGTACAGCAGGCCGCCGGCCGCGTACAGGCCGGTGCTCGACACGCGGTCGATCTCCTCGACCGCGCCGCCGATCGCGAACAGGCCGCCGCCGATCGTGTGGTGCGCGTCGAAGCAGGAGACCAGCAGGTGGTGGCCGTCGGGGAGCAGCCCCTCCAGGCCGGTCAGCTTTGTGGTGGTCATGGGTTCCCCCTCGTGGAAGTCGCGGTCAGCGTCGTGCTCCGCCATGACGTGCCGCCCGAGCCGGCGAGGAAGATCGCCGCCCTGGCCACGGCGTCGGCGTCCGCGGCCACGATGATGTGGCAGGAAGCGTCAGCGCTGTCCAGGCCGTGGCCGTGCCGCTGCTCGCCGGACGCCGGCTTGGCGCGGGTGAGCAAGAGCGTGCCGGGGCGGCCCTGCCGGGCGAAAACGGGCAGGGCGGCGCGCGCCAGGCCGGCGTCCGGGCTGTCGTCGATGACGGCGTCGACGCCGCCGTAGGTGAGCAGGGTCTCGTGAACGGCGCTTTCGGCGGTGCCGAGAATGACCGGCACGGCGCGGCGCTCGCCGTGCCGGCCGGTGATGGTGGCGGCAGTGGCCGTGGCCGCCTCGCGCCGCTCGGGCGGGGCGGCCAGGGCGACGTGCGCGCCCGCCGCGGCGAGGCGTTCGGCGACGGCGTCCGCGTGCGCGCCGGCCGCGGTGATCAGGAACACCGCGCCCGCCAGCGGCCCCTCTTCCGCCCGGAGTTGCGGTTTGAGGCGCATGAGCGGCCAGTACTCGTCGGCGGCGCCCTGGGCCTCGGTCAGCGTCCGGTAGCCGCCGGCCGCGTCGGCCGCCCTGACGACGGTCATGGTCTGGGCCAGGTGATCGGCGTACAACCGGGCCTTGGCGGCGTCCGGGCCGCAGGTCACCGTGCCGAGGCCGGGCAGCACGATCGCCCGCGGTGCGTTGCCACGCTTGCCCAGCGCGCGGGCGGGCTCGGGCATGTGCCGCTCGTAGTAGGCGTCGTACCGGTCGCGGTGGTCCTGGATGGCGGCGAGCACCTCGGCGGGGCCGGCCGGTACGCGGTCGAGGACCAGCGGCCGATACCCCACGGTGACCAGGTGGTCGGGACAGCTCGGCCCCGCCTGCGTCCACTGGGGGCCGCGCTCGGAGGACGCGAAGGACACGGCGTCGCCACTACGGTCCAGGTGCAGCACGACCGCACGGCCGCCGCCCGCCGGAGCATCGCCCGCCGGAGCGCCATCGGAAAGAGAACCGTCCGCCGGAGTGCCATCGGAAAGAGTGCCGTCTGACGGAGTGCCGTTCGAGGCGGTGCCGTACGACAGGGCGCCGCGGATCGCCGGGAGCAGCTCGGCGAGCAGGCCGTCGGCGGCCTCGGGCGGCAGCGGGCTCACGGCGGGACCACCGAGATCAGCCGGCCGCCAGATCGCCTTCCGCACCGCCCGCGTCGCCCGCTCGACCGCCTCCAGCGAGTTGCGATAACACTGCTCGCTGCTGTCCGACCAGGTGAACAGCCCGTGATTGGCCAGCAGCACGAAACGGCAACCCGGCCGGGCGGCGATCCGCCCGGCCAGCTCACGGGCCACGCCGGCGTCGAACTGCCGGTAGTCGAACCAGACGGCCTCCTCGCCGAACTCGTCCTCGGCCGCCTGCCGGCCGCCGGGGAAGGAGGTGAGCGCGATCACCGCGTCCGGATGGCAGTGGTCGACGTGGCGGGCCGGGATGAACGCGTGGGTCAGCGTCTCGATGCCCGGACGGCGCTGCTCGCCCGACAGGCCGCTGTCGATCAGGTGGCCGATCATCTCGGTCTCGGTCAGCGGGCCGGAGTCCCGCAGCGCGAGCAGGTCGTCCAGGCGGAGCGCCGGGAAGTCGTCCGGCGTGGTGGTGGCGCCGTCGCAGCCCCAGGCGCTCATGTACAACACGGAGGTGGTGCGGCCGCGGCGGTCCGCGGCGACGCCCTTGGCCGAGAAGTTGCCGCCGCCCTCCTTGGTCAGCGACGGGTCCGATCCGACCAGGCGGGAGCGGTAGAGGACCTCGTCCCTGCCGCTCAGGCGCCGGGCGGTGCCCGCGTCCCACCGATCCGTCGGCGGTGTGAACAGTTCGTCCATGTCCATCCCTCACTGGGCCTTGATCAGGCTGCTCTCACGCAGAGGTGAGAAGGGGAACTCGGTCCGCGCGGCCACCCGCAGCACGCGGGCACGGGCGTCGAACGCGCTGTGCAGGAAGTCCGGCACGACGGCCGCCGCGCCCGCCTCCCGCACCTGCGCGGCGCGCCGCGGCGAGGCCAGCGCCACGCAGACGGCGCCGGCGGTGACCGCGGACGTCACCCCGCTGACGGCGTCCTCGAAGACGAGGCAGCGGCCGATGCCGGCGTCCAGGCGCTCGGCGGCGAGCAGATACCCGGCCGGGTCCGGCTTGCCGCGCGCCACGTCGTCGGCGCAGATCACCACGTCGAAGGCGCCGCTCAGGCCGAGCTGGCCGAGCACCTCCACGGCCTTCCAGTCCTGCGCGCCCGTCACCAGGGCCAGCGGCACCCCCGCCCGCCCGAGCCCGTCGAGCAGGGGCAGCACACCGGGGACCGCGGCGTAGACGAGGCTCTCCTGGTTCTGCCGCAGCCGCTGGTAGACCTCGCCGTGCCGGCTCGCCGGGATCTCCGGGAACAACACGCGCAGCGTGTGGTCGGCGCGATGGCCGTACACGTGCCGCTCCAGATCCTCGGCGCTCAGCGGGTGGCGGTGATCGCCGGCCAGCCGCTGCCAGAACTCCGTCACCGACTGCTCGGTGTCGGCGATGACACCGTCCATGTCGAACAGCACGGCCTCGTACATGTCACGCTCCTTCGGCCGGGGCGAACCGGTCCAGTCGTCCGATGGGCTCCACGGGCTTCCAGCTCAGCGGCGGGATGTGGGCGTTGATCAGCTCGCCGTCGTCGCGCAGGACGGACGCCGGGGGATGGGTCAGGTGCAGGAGCCGGTCGTCGTAGCTGTCGAAGGGAGCGGCGATGTCGAAGCGGTAGACGAAGTCGTGATCCTCGCCGCCCCAGCCCTCGTACCGCTCGTCCATGCCCCCGATGCGCTCGAACGGCGCCCGGCGCACCCAGAGGCAGCAGCCGGGCGGACGCCGCAGGAGGAAGCCACGGAGGTGATCGGGATCGGCATCGGCCGCCCGCCGCTCGATCCGCTCCCGGATCGCCCACGACGTGGAGCTCTCATCGAGGCAGAACATGTCCCGGTACGTCAGATGGCCGGCCGTCCCCGGCCGCTGGAAGCGGGCCACGTTCCGGGTGACGAAATCCCGGTCGGCGAGGACGTCGGCGTCCAGGACGCAGATCAACTCGGCGGCGCCGGGGCTGTTCACGACGCCCGCGTTCACCGCCCAGGACTTGTTGAACAGTCCCGGGTTCCGGGCGAACAGATAGTGGTCGGCGAAGG
The DNA here is from genome assembly GCF_053592075.1 of Nonomuraea sp. NPDC002799. Taxonomy (NCBI): domain Bacteria; kingdom Bacillati; phylum Actinomycetota; class Actinomycetes; order Streptosporangiales; family Streptosporangiaceae; genus Nonomuraea; species Nonomuraea sp. NPDC002799. The sequence continues at coordinate 278,933 of NZ_JBSFVA010000007.1, read as the reverse complement.
GCTCGATGACCTCCCGCCAGCGGGGCTCGTCGTCCGACTCCACGACCACGACCTGGTACGCCTGGCGCGGGAACGACTGGTCTCGAAGAGCGAGCAGGCAGGCGAGCAGGTTGCGCAGCCGCGCCCCGCCGGTGTCGCGGTCCCTGAACGGGATGACGATGAGCGCCTCCGCCCGCGAGCCGTCCCGCAGCGCGCCGTCCGAGAGCCGGCCGGCCAGGTCCTCCACGTCCACGGGAGGCTCGTGGCGGGCATGGGCCCGGCCGAGGTGGTACCCGACCCGCGCGTTGCACTCCGCGGCCCAGGCCAGGTCGAACAGCGCGCGTGTCGAAGAGGGATCCAGCCGGAGCAGCGCCGACGTCAGCGCGACATGGGCGCCGCTGTCACCGGGGTCGTCGATGAGGCTCTGGCCCAGGGAGCGGATGGGCTCGTCGCCGTCTTGGACCGCTTTGACCACGGCCGTGGTCCACGGCTGCGCCAGCTCCCAATAGAGCAGGCCCGCGCGGCGCGCGCCCAGGTCGGACGCGATCACGAGGGAGTCGGCCACGGCGGTCGCCAGTACGGCGGGATGCGCGGGCGTCAGGACGGACATCGCAGTACTCCTTGTCGCGAGAATTCCCCGGGCCGGCCCGGCCGGGCTCCGCCTCTCGCGGGACCCGGCCCAGGGACGGCCTGGTCAGGCAGTGCTGAAGGCGGTGCCGGACGTGGTGCCGGAGGCGGTGCCGGACGTGGTGCCGGACGTGGTGCCGGACGTGGTGCTGTATTCCTGGGAGAAGTCGTGCTCGGCCTCAAGGCTCGCCGGGTGCCGAAGAAGCTCCCGCAGAACCTGGAGCGGCGCGGTCACCGCGTCGGCCCCGGAACGGAAGGCGTGCAGCACCTGCCCGATGTTCTTCACCGAGGCGGCCAGGACCCGGGTGGACCCGCGCCGCAGCTCGGCCAGCGACCGGATCAGCTCGGCGTCGGTGCGGATGTCCCGCGCCGCCCGGTCCAGATAGGGGATCACGGCCACGCAGCCGATCGATTCGGCGACGATCATCGTCTGCGGCGTCTGGGCGGCGGTCAGGGCCACGCGCGCACCCTGGCGCACCAGCACGCCGGCGAGCGCGGCTCCGCCGGGCGTGGCCGGCAGCTTCAGCACGATGCGCTCCTTGTCCAGGGACCACGCCTCCTCGGCCTCCGCACGGAGCGTGCCGAAGGCGCCGGTGGGCTGGTAGTAGATCTCGGGGAGGTCCACGGCGGCGAGCAGCTCGCCGACGTGCCGCAGCGGGTCGCCGGTCGCCCGGCGCAGCAGGGTGGGGTTGGTGGTGACGCCCCGGACGAATCCCAGCCCGGCGGCTTCCCGCACGTCGTCGAGTCCGGCGGAGTCGAGATAGAGGCTCATCACACCGAGACCGCCGTCCGCTGCTCGAAGCCCTGAGTGATCCAGATTCCGCGCCACACCTCCGGGTCCGCGGGCAGGACCAGCTCCACCAGGGCGGGACCGTCCACCTCGGCGGCTCGCGCGAGCACGTCGGGAAGCCGGGCCAGCGCCTGATCGACCGCGGCGGTCGGGCCGCCGATCGGGACCGCGATCCGCTGGGCCGGTATGCCGAGGGCCTCCGCCAGCTCGCAGTAGGCGAATCCGTCGACGTTCGCCAGGTAGGCGCGCTCCGTCGGGACCTCGTCGTAGGAGGCGGCCGCCTGCTTGGTGAGCGAGACCGACCTGCCGTTGTTGCACACCACGAAGAGCACCCGGGCCCGCTCCTGCACGGCCGCCACCAGTCCTTGGAGTGAGTTGGTGAACCCCTGGTCGCCCAGCGTGCACATCACCTGGACGTGGGGGTTGGCGACGGCCAGGCCGGTCGCGGTGGACAGGCCGCCGCCGACGAACCCGCCGTGCCCGCCGAAGACGCGCAGGCCCGGCGGCAGGTCGTCGTAGTGCTCCGACAACAACCCGCCGAACATCTGGCTGTCGTCCACCAGCACCGGGGCGTCCCAGCGGACGAGCACGCCGGCCAGCGCCCTGGCCACGCCCCGCCGGCCCGCCTCCACCCGGGCGTCGGCGGGTTCAGGGCTGGTACGGCCCGCCGCGTGCACCTCCTCGCGGGGGAACCACGGGCCCGGCCGGTCGTAGCCCGCCTGGTGCAGCCGATGGGCCAGCTCGGACAGGACACCCGCGGGATCTCCGGTGAGCAGGACGTCGTCGGCGTCGAGATAGTCGTTCTTGAGTACCTTCTCCGGGTCGGTGTTGACGGCCAGCTTCCTGCAGGAGGGCAGGGGGCCCACGGTCCTCTCGTAGAGGTTGCGATCCTCCACGGTCACCAGCAGGTCGCACGCCTCCAGCAGGTCGGCGTGCACCTGGCTGAACTGGTTGAGCCAGCCGGCGAAGTTCGCCACCTCGTAGGTCTGCAGCCGTTCGAACAGCATGGGGCCGCGCCGATACCGCAACTGCAGCACGGGCGCGCCGAGCAGGCCGCTGATGTCATCGAGGGCCTCGCGCACGCCGGGGTGCCGCAGCGCGTAGTCGTCGATGAGGAAGAGGGGTTTGTCGGCGTTGCGAAGTTCGCGCAGCGCGATGTCGAGCGTCGGCTCGCTGAGCGCGACGAGCGGGGGAGGGGCCGCCGCTTCCTCCATGAGGTCCTCGGCGGTGATCCACCGGTCCTCGGCCACGTCCTGGGGAATGCCGAAGATCGCCGGGCGGGTCGGCGGCTGCGCGGCCCGGATGAGGGCGTCCCGGAAGCGCGCGACGAACCGGCGGGCGGCCTCGCGTCGCTCGCCGGGGTCGCCGGGCACGGCCCGCGCCTGCCACACCCAGTCCGCGAACGCCGCCATCCCGCCCATCAGATCGTTCTCTCCGTGCGGGGGCAGGAACCGGGCGGACGTGGTCGACGGCAGGCCGACGACGAAGAGCGTTCCCGCCTCATTGCGCCGGGCGTCCGCCACGGCGCCGGCCGCGTTGGTCAGCCCACGGGCGCCGTGCAGGATGGCGACGCCTCTGTTGGGCTCCAGCAGCGAGGCGCCGGCCGCCATGAACGCCGACTCCTTGTCGCCGCGGCCGTTCACGACACGCACCCCGTGCGCCCGGTCGACCGCGTCGCACAGGGCCAGCTCGGAGGTTCCGGCGTAGACGAAGACGTTCGCCACCCCGGCCGCGGCCAGCAGGACCGCCACCGCCTCGGCGCCGGTCAGCCGGACCTCCCAGCCGAGCACTTCGTCGACGACGGCGCGCGGCACCGCCCGCAGCGTGGCGGCCTCGGTCACGCCCCGCCGCCTGAGCACCTGCTGCAGCAGCCACTCCGCACGATCGCGGCCCTCGATCAGGAACTCGCCGCAGCGCAGGGCGTCCGGCGTTCCGTCGGCGTGCCGGAAAGCCTCGATCAACGGGGCGGCGGTGTCGGGGCGCGTTCCGTTGAGTGAGCGCGCTATCGCATGTCCGAGCGATGGGGAGGACATTCGCATTCATCTCCTTCTGTGGCTTCGATCAGGTCGGTTGCCAGGCAAGGGAGTGCAGGGGTCACCGAAGGCGCGCACGTCGAGCTGAGCGCGCGTCAAGGTCGGTGCTGGTAGCTGAAAGATCAGGACGTGGTACGGGCGCAGCCGTCAGGAGGAGCGGGACCCCGCTTCGGCCGGGCGTTCCGCGGTCACCCGCCACCGGCGCTGCGCCGCGGCGCCGATCAGCGCCGCGGCGGCCACCGCCGCGGCGCCCGTTCCGAAGGCCGCGGCGGGGCCGGCCTGTTCGACGACCACGCCGGCGAACGCCATGCCGAGAGCCCCGCCCGAGGTCAGGGACGTGTGCAGCCAGCCTTGCGCCTCGCTCCGGCGGTCCTGCAGGGTGTTCTGGTCGACGAGCGCCTGCTGCACGATGAGGCTCGGCGAGATGCACAGACCGGTCACCACCAGCGCGGGAAGCAACAGCGGCAGCGGCCCGGCGCCCTGGATGAGCACCAGCATGACCACGGCCAGCCCGGTGGCGTAGGCGGCCAGGGTCCGGGGGAGGTGCCGGCGTTCCGGCCCGGTCCACTCCCGGCTCCCGTACCAGAGCCCGCCGAGCGTGCTGCCGATGGCCGCGCAGGCGAAGAACACGCCGAGCAGGACCTCGCTGTGGTAGACGCGCTCGGCGGTCGCCGTCATCGCCACGTCCATCTGCCCGAAACCGAGGGACATGCCGAGCGCCGTGAGCAGCGTGAGCCACACGCCCCGGACCGCCAGCGGCGAACGCCCGCGCGGGGTGGCCGCGCGCCGCTCGGCGCTCATCGGCTGCCAGGACCGTGCGGCGCCGGTCCGGCTGTAGGTCAGGCCGCCGGCCGCCATGAGCAGCGCCGTCACGATCAGGGGCACCGCCGCCGGGAGCGAGAGCAGGACGGTGAGCAGCAGCGGCCCCAGGACGAAGATGGTCTCGACCGCGACGGCGTCCATGGCGTACGCGGTGCGCCGCTGAGCCGTCTCCGGGACGATGACGCTCCAGACGACCCGGATGGCGGGTGAGATCGGCGGGAAGCTGACCCCGGCGCATGCGGTGAGGGCGAGCAGGAGCACGGTCGGCGCACCGGAGGTGGCCGCCAGCGTCGCGCCCACCAGGAACACCGCCGAGACCACGGACGTCGCCCCCATCACCAGCGGTTGCCCCACCCGGTCCATGAGCATGCCCCACATCGGCGCGGACGCCGCCGTGAACACGGCGAACACGCCCGTGACCAGGCCGGCGCTGGCGTAGGACCCGCTCACCTCCTCGATGAGCACCACGAGGCCGAGGGGTGTCATCGCCAGGGGGAGGCGCGCGACGAACGCGGAGATGAACGGTAACGCCACGCCGGAGCGGCGCAGCAGGGACAGGTAGGGCCCGAACATGTCGCCGCTCCCTAAGCCGACTCGCGGATCAGCGGCACGGACCGCTCCGCGATCATGATCACGGTGGCGTGGAGGTTCGCCCGCACGTTGTCGGGCAGGATCGAGGAGTCCACTACCCGCAATCCCGCCACGGTGTGCACCCGCCCGCGTTCGTCCACCACGCTCGTGCCGTCGCTGGAGACGCCCATCTTGCAGGTGCTCGACGGGTGGTAGCCGGTGACCGCGTGACGCAAGATCCAGCGGTTCAGCGCGTCGTCGGAGCCCAGGATCTCTTCGGCCGGGGCGGTGCGCTCGGACAGGAGCTTGTCGAAGGCCGGTTCGCGGGCCAGGGCCGCGCACATCCGGACGCCGTCCCGCTGCCGTTCGAGGTCGGACGGGCAGGAGAAGTAGCGGAAGTCGAGGACGGGCGCGTCGTGGGGATCACCCGATCTCAGCGTGAGCTCTCCCTCGCTGACGGCGAGGTTCACCGTCGGCCGCATCGCGAACGTGCGGTCGGCCCAGCGGGCGGCGGCGTAGACGACCATGTCGTTCGCCGGTGCCGAGCCCGAGGACGTGTAACGCATGATCGCCTGATGGGGGTGGTGCACGCCGTCGGGGTCGAAATCCGGGTGCAGGGGCCAGCGCAGTTCGGAGGTCATGTGGTCGCGCAGGTTCCCGCCCACACCGGGCAGGTCCGCGAGCACCGGCAGGCCCGCCGCACGCAGCCGCCCGGCGGGGCCGATGCCGGAGAGCATGAGCAGCTGCGGCGACCCGATGGCGCCCGCGCACAGGATGACCTCGTTCCCGCGCACCGTCCGCAGGTTTCCGCCCGTTTCGACGACCACGCCCGTGGCCCGTCCGCCGTCGAGGACGATCCGGTGCGCCAAGGCGTCAGCCATGATGGTCAGGTTCGGCCGCCCGCGCGCGGGATTGAGGTAGCCATTCAGTGTGCTGCACCGCAGCCCGTCCACGTCGTTCAGCGGCGTCGGCCCGACACCGGTGGTGCCGGGCCGGTTGTGATCGTCGCAGCCGGGATGCCCGAAGGCGCGGCAGGCCGCATAGAACGCGTTCTGGTCCGCCGTCCAGGTGGGCCGAGCGTAGCGGCGCACCCGGATCGGGCCGTCCGAGCCGTGGTAGGGGCCGTCGAAGTCCGCGTCGGTCTCCAGCTTGCGGAAGTACGGAAGCGTCTCCTCGAAGGTCCACGGGGACAGGTTCCACGCGTCCAGGTCGGCCGGCTCCGGACGCAGGAAGACCTGCCCGTTGATGGCGCTCGAACCGCCGACGACCTTGCCGCGCGGCATGTGGATCGTGGCCAGTTCCGTCACCTGAGCCTGGAAGTTCCAGTCGTGGGTGTCGTATCCCTGGATGCGGACCCCGCGGCCGTAGCTTCTGCGGAGCTCCCACGGCATACGGTCCTCGTCCGGATAGTCCGGCCCGGCCTCCAGCAGCAGCACCTCGCACGCCGGATCCTCGGTGAGCCGGGCGGCCAGCACCGTTCCCGCCGCTCCCGCGCCGACGATGACGTAGTCGTATGTCCTGCCGATCATCAGGAGGCCGTCTCGTCGAAGGCGCCCTCGAACGCCGACAGCGCCTGCGCCACCTCGGCCGGTCCGTACGCGGCGCTGGCCAGGACGTCGTCCATGGGGTGGTAGAGGACGCCCCGGTCGTACAGGGCGTGGCAGAACGTGTCCGGCTGGAGGGTCGGCGGCAGGTCGAGCCGGAAGAAGGTCGGGATGCCGCGGACCTTGACGCCGTAACGCCCGCCGATCTCCCCGAGCCCCTCGTACAGCTCGGCCGAGGCGCGGGCGAAGGTCTCGTAGCCGCCGTCGGCGAGCTGGTCGAGGCAGGCCAGTGCGGCGGCGATCGAGACGAACTCCGACGCGTAGGTGCTGAAGAGGCTGAAGGTGGCCTCCGAGGCGAGGAGCTCGGCGCCGGCCAGCGCGGCGATCGGGAAGCCGTTGCCCATGGCCTTGCTGAGCACGCGGAGGTCCGGCCGGAGGTCCCACAACACCGTCACGTTGGGGTAGGCGTAGCGGAAACCGGCCTTCACCTCGTCGAACACGACCAGGGCGCCGGCCTCGCGGGCCGCTTTCACGACGGCCCGCACGGTCTCCGGGCCGGGGGTGAGCGCGTTGGGGGTGATGATGATGCACGCGGCGGACCGGGCGGCCGAGCGCACGTCCTCCACCAGGGTCTGCGACTGCCAGTCGAGGTCCACCACGTCGATGCCGGTCCCGTCGCCCGCCGCCTCCCGCGCCGACGTGCGCTCCGTCGCCGACCTGCGCTCCGGCTTGAGGTAGCCGAGCGGGAGCAGCCAGCCGTGGTAGGTCGTGGTGAGGACCTTGCGCCTTCCTGTCGCCCGTACGCAGGTGGTGATGGCCGCGTGGACCGCCTCCGAGCCGGTCTTGAAGAAGGCGGCGTACTCGGCTTCCGGGCACAGCCCGACGACCCGGCTCGCCAGCCGCCGCTCCAGCGGGTGCCGCAGGCTCACGGTGGCCCCGCTGTCGAGCACGGAGCGGACGGCGCTGATCTGCGCTTCGTTCCCGTGCCCGAGAATGATCGTGCCGCTGCCGCCATAGAGGTCGAGCAGCGCCGTCCCGTCCTCGGTGAACACCCGTGGGCCCTTGGCGGATCTGAAGAACTTCGGCGTTCCCGCTGAGACCGGGAAGTTGTGCCAGACCTGGGCGCCCGGCGCCAACGGCCCTCTGGCGCCGGCGTCCGATGAGGACCGCGGATCGGTGACCGGGTCGCGCGTCAGAATGTCGTCGCGCATCGTCCCTCCCAAATAAATGTGCGGGGGTCGCATCTCGCAGAAGTGCTGCGCTGTTCTGTTCGGCGATCACCAGCCTATGCGCGGGCCTGTCCCGGATTCTTGGGAGCATTGTCCCTATCTGGTCCCAAGAGCGGCGCAAGAAATGATGACGGGCTTGTTGAGCGCGTCTTTCCATGGTGAAACAGCGAAAACCTGGCGCGCGGAAACGCACCCGGCCGCGCGGGTGGCAAGGGAGAGGCGTGGGGCGGCGTCGTCCCTGGCGGGTGGGACCGGCCGGACTCGGCAAGAGCGGCAGGTCAGGCAGTGTGCTCCAGGCCCAGGCCGGCGTTTCTGGCGCGAAGCGCGGCGGACGTCCGGTCAGTGACGTGCAATTTCGTGAAGATGCGCGTGATGTTATTACGCACGGTCTTCTCGGCGAGCACGAGCTGCCGCGAGATGGTGCGATTGTTGTAGCCGCGGGCGAGCAGTTCGAGGATTTGCGTCTCGCGGTCGGTGAGCTCCGGGAACGCCATCCGGCCGGGCAGCTCCTGAATGGCCGAGAAATAGGCGGGGAGCCGGTCCGCGACGCCCGGGCTGAATGCCGCTCCACCGTTGGCGACGAGGTGCACGCCGTGCAGGAGCTCCTCGCGCGAGACGGCCTTGTCGATGAAGCCCTTGGCGCCCGCGCGCAGCGCCCCGATGACGACGTCGTCATCGGCGGCGGCGGCGATCGCCAGCACACGGGGAGGGTGCGGGCTTTCGGTGATGCGGCGGATCGACCCGATGTCGTGGCCGCCGAGCTTGACGTCCATCAGGACCAGGTCCGGCCGGATGGCCGCGATCATCTGGATCGCGGTCTCACCGTCGCGGGCCTCGCCGACGACGTGGGCGGACCCGGCCTCCAGCGCCACGCGCAGGCCGTCGCGGAACGCCGGGTGACTGTCGACGAGGAAGACCCCGAGGCTCGTCATCTCACCCACCCCGGCTGTGCGGTCTGGCCAGGAGAGAAGGGGAACCGGCGGCGGCCCGCTCGCCGCCGCTCGCCCCGTACGACTCGCTCAGGTTCATGGCGTCAACCTGTCTGCGGAAATTATAGACTTGAGTCTAAACACATACTCAAGAATAAGTCCAGTCCGAGGTGCCGGCCTCTTTGGGCAGGATCCCGTCGAAGACCAGGCGCAGCGCGCCCGTCAGTGCGTCGGGCAGGGAGAAGGGCGGCTCTCCCTCTCCCACCCAGCGATACAGCGTGCCCAGGTACATGTCGCGCAGGAGGTGGCCGACCGCCACGGGGTCGACGTCGGAGCGCACCTCGCCGCGCGCCTTACCGTCGGTGAGTATCTGGGCGAAGATGAAGGCCGTATACGGCTCCTCGAGCACCGGAGCGCCCGTGCGCACCCAGGCCAGCAGCAGCTCGCTGGTGATGTGGCGCTCGCGCGTCGTCACCTCGCCGAGCTGGTTCATGCACCGCAGGAGCTGGCCGGGGACCTTCGTCTCGCGGGAGCTCTCCTGGATGAGCATCGCGCCCAGGCGGCGCCGGCGCGCGTCGCCCCAGTCCAGCAGGAACTCGTCCTTGCGCTTGAAGTAGTTGAACACGGTGGCGCGGGCGACGTCGGCCCGCTCGGCGATCTCGTCGAAGGAGGTCGCGGTGTAGCCCTTCTCGGCGAACAGGGAGATGGCGGCGTCGTAGACGCGGGTCCGCATGGCCTCCCTGTTGCGCTCCCGTCGGCTCACACTGTGTTGAGGCGTCATTGCTTCAATCCACCTCGGTAGAACTCAGTAAAATAATGGACTTGAGTCCACGATATCACGGATTGTGAGCAATCGTGTTGATGGTTTCGAGCACGTCGCCGAGCGGATGCTCGCCGAGCAACAGGCTCGTGGGGATGTCGACGCCTGTGTCGGCGCGCAGGCGGCCGGCCAGACGCGCCGCCATCAGCGAGTCGAGGCCCAAGGCGGGCAGGCACCTGCGCGGGTTCAGCCTGGCGGCCGGCAGGGACAGCTCGCGGGCGATCTGCTCGACGACCTGGCCGGCCAGGTCGTCACCCTGCCGCGGCGGCTGGGCCGGCGGGTTGTGCGCGGCCGGATCGGGCGGACGTTGCGGAACCGGCGCCTGGGCGGGCGGTCGTACCACGAACTGCAGGGCCAGGTTGCCCAGCTCGGCCACGACGACGCCTCCGGGGCCGAGCAGCCGCAGGTCGCCGACCAGCTCGACAGGCGCCGCCGTGGCCGCGCCGTCCGCTGCCCGCGGCGGGGCGAGACGCAGTGCGGCGGCACCGAGCGCGGAGAGTTCAAGCGCGGCGGCTCCGAGTCCGGCGGCTTCGAGCGCGGCAGGATCAGGTGCGGCGGCTTCGGGGGTGGTGGGTTCGGGGGTGGTGGGTTCGGGGGTGGCGAACCAGTAGCGCTCGCGCTGCCAGGGATAGGTGGGCAGGCGGGTCAGCCGCCCCCGGGGATACAGCCGCGCCCAGTCCACCGGCCCCCCGGCGACGTGAATCGACGCCAGCGACTCCAGCAACCGGGGCCAGGACGCACGGTCGCGGCGCAGCGAAGGCACCACCACCCCGGCGAGCCCGTCGTGCCGCAGGGACTCCCGGATCGCACCCGCGAGAAGGGGATGCGGGCTGATCTCCACGAACACCGTCGGCCGTTCCCCGGCGACCTGGGTCACCGCGGAGGAGAAGCGGACGGGTTCGCGCAGGTTGCGTACCCAGTAAGCGGCGTCGAAGCAGGAGCCGTCGGTGACGCCGTCGAGCACGGTGGACCAGATCGGAACGCCGGCCGCGACCGGGCGGACCTCGCGCAGAGCATCGGTCAGGTCGTCGGTGAGCTCGTCCACCTGAGGGCTGTGCGAGGCGAAGTCGACGGCGATCGTACGGTGGAACACGCCGCCGCGCTCGAACGCCCGCGCGATCTCGCCGAGCGCCGCCGGGTCGCCGGACAACACGGTGGAGGCGGGGCCGTTGACGGCGGCCACCGCGACGACGTCCTCGTAGCCGGCGATCGCGGCCCCGGCCGCCGCCTCCGGCACGCCGACCGACAACATCGCGCCGCGGCCGCTGATCCGCTGGGCCAGGGCGCTGCGCCGGCAGATGATCGCGGCGGCGTCGGCCAGATCCAGGCTGCCCGCCACGCAGGCGGCGGCGATCTCGCCCATGCTGTGGCCGATCACCAGGTCGGGCTCGACACCGAGCGAACGCCACAGTGACGCCAGGGCCACCTGGACGGCCCACAGGATGGGCTGGGTCTCGTGGGCGTGGCCCGACATCGGCGCCCCGCTCTCCAGCTTGTCCCACACCGACCAGCCGGTCTCCGCCATGACGGCCTCGGAGCACCGCTGCAGTGCCGCGCCGAACACCGGCGAGGTGGACAGCAGATCGCGGGCCATCCCGGTCCACTGCGCGCCCTGCCCGGGGAAGACGAAGACGACGCGGGCCCCTTGCGCCGGCACCTCGTCGCCGCCGACCACGTTCGCGTCTCCCGGCTCCGCGCTCACCTGATCGCGGGCGTAAGCGTGCAGGGCCGCCGCCAGGGAGTCGTGACCGGTGCCCGTCGCCACCAGGCGGTGCTCGTGGTGCGTGCGCCGGCGGGCCGCCGTGTAGCAGATGTCGCCCAGATCGAGGTCGTGCCCGCCGCCGCCGGGCGCCAGGAAGGCGGAGACGCCCGAGGCCGCAGCGCGCAGCGCCTCCGGCGAGCGGGCCGACAACGTGAGCAGGTGCGCGCCCACGTCGGGTGTGCGCGCCGGCGCCGGCTGCCCGGCGGAGACCTGCTCGCCGAGCACGACGTGCACGTTCGTGCCGGCGATCCCGAACGAGCTCACCCCCGCCACCAGAGGCCCGCCCCGGGTCAGCGGCCGCGGCGCCCGGGTCGGAAGTTCGAGGGCGGAGTCGTCCCAGGTGATGGACGGGTTGGGCTCGCGTATGTGCAGGGTCGGCGGCACGACCCGGTGATGCAGGCACAGGGCCGTCTTGATCAGCCCGGCTATCCCGGCGGCCGCCTCGGTGTGGCCGATGTTCGACTTGACCGATCCGACCAGGCAGGGCCGTGGCGGCGGACGTCCCGCGCCCAGCACGTTGCCGAGCGCCGTCAGTTCCACCTCGTCGCCGACCGGCGTCCCGGTGCCGTGCGCCTCGACGTAGTCGACCTCCACCGGATCCACCCCGGCGTCGTCCAGAGCCCGGCGGAGCATCTGCTCCTGGCCGATCCGGCTGGGCGTCATCAGCAGCCCGTTGCTGCGCCCGTCGTTGGTGATCGAGCTGCCGCGGATGACCGCGTACACCCGATCGCCGTCGGCCACCGCGTCGGTCAGCGGCTTGAGCACGACCACGCCGACTCCGTCGGAGCGGACGAACCCGTCGGCGCCGGCGTCACCGAACTTGCACCGCCCGTCGGGCGCCAGCATGCCGGCGCCGGAGAAGGCCTCCTCCTCGTACGGCAGCAGCGCCAGGTTGACGCCGCCGGCCAGGGCCATCGTGGACTCGCCCAGCCGGATGCTCTGGCAGGCGAGGTGCACGGCCGCCAGCGACGCCGAGCACGCCGTGTCCACCGAGACGCTGGGGCCGCGCAGGTCGAGATGGAACGACGCGCGCCCGGGCAGCGACGCCCGGAACTCGCTGCCGACCAGGCTGTAGATGTCGGGGCTGACACTGCGGCAGAGCAGCTCCCAATAGTTGGACGTCGCCTGTCCCACGAACACGCCGGTAGGGCTGCCCGCGAGCCGTTCCGGGACCACGCCGGCGTCTTCGACGGCCTCCCACGCGGTCTCCAGAAAGAGCCGGAGCTGGGGGTCGGACTGCTGCGCCTCGCGCGGCGCCATGTCGAAGAAGGCCGCGTCGAACTCGTCGATCGCGTCGAGGCAGCCGCCGTGCCCGCCGGCCAGATGCGGGCGCTGGGACGGGCCGGCGCTGATCACATCGCCGGCGTCCATCAATAATCTCCAGAATTGTTCAGGACCGTGGACTCGTGGGTAGCGGCAGGCGATACCGATGATCGCGATCTCGGCCGGCCTCCCCTGATCTCTATGGAGCGGCTTCATGGTTGGCCTCTCGGGAGACTTCGTGTCCTTGAGGCCAAAAATAAACTAGAATCCAACTTCTCACTAGGCCGGTTTTGCCAGTTATTCATGGGTTTTACGAATGTGGACTTAAGACTAAGAACATATTCGCGTACGTGCTGACCAGATCGCCGATCTCCGAAGAGGAGGGCGCCGCGATCATGGACCGGTACGCCTCCCGCCACCGGGCCGCGGCCCGCCGGCTCTGCGGGATCATTGGGATCGCCGTCGACGGGAGCGACGGGGACTACCGCGAGGTCGGCCGGCGCATCCCGTTCGTGCGCTTCATCCCGCGCACCACCGGCACCTGAGGTGCATCCCGTTCGGTAGCGGTTCGTCCCGCGCTCCGAAGTGCCGCACGGGGCCGGGGCGCCGTGCGGGACGGGCGGATTTCCGAGGTGAGCGCGGTGGCGGGGAGCGTGTACAACAGTGCCTATGCGACAAGGTGAGCCGGAACAGGTGGACGGCGCGGATCCGTCGGCCGTCATCTCCGCGGTTCTCACCGGCTCGCGCCTGCTCGTGGCCATCGCCGCGCGCTCGCTGAGCGCGGTGGAGGACCGGGTGACGCTGCCGCAGTTCCGGATGCTCGTGGTGCTGGCCGGGCACGGCGAGACCAAGCTCGTGACCATGGCCGAGCTGCTGAACGTCAACTCCTCCACGGCCATGCGGATGGCCGACCGGCTGAGCACGGCGGGGCTCATCATGCGCGAGGTCAATCCGCACAACCGGCGCGAGAGCCTGATGCGCCTGACCGGGGAGGGGAGGCGCATCGTCGATCAGGTCACCGCCCGGCGCCGTGAGGAGATCGCGGCCATCGTCTCGCGCATGTCCGTGGAGCGGTGCAGGTCGCTGATCGCGGCCATGAACGCCTTCAACGAGGCGGGCGGCGAGTCACCGGAGGGCTTCGCGTACCCGCTGGGCTGGCCGGACGCCTGAGCGCCCGCCCACGCCGGTCTCAAGTGGCCGGGCCGGGCGCCCGCCCACACCGGTGGCCGGAGTGGGCGGGCAGGGGAGCGCCGACGGTCAGGCGCAGGTGTAGCCGGACGGAAGCGCGGTGTCGCCGCTCGGCCGGGTCGCCTGGAACCCGACGCTGGTGGTGCCGGCTCCGGGGGCGAGGGCGCCGTTGTGGGCGACGTTCTTGACGGTCACGATCCGCCCGCTGACGGTGACGACGCTGTTCCACGAGCCGGTCAGCGTGTGCCCGGCCGGCAGCGTGAACGTGGCCGTCCATCCGGCGATCGCCGAGGCGCCGGTGTTGGTGATGGTCAGCGGCTGGATGACATACCCGGTGGCCCACTGGGTCTGCACGGTCGGTACGGCGGTGCAGACTCCGGTGGAGGAGCCGGGCTGGGTGGTGACCTCCGCGGTGTTCGAGACCGGCGAGATGTTGCCCGCGGCGTCGCGCGCCCTGACCTGGTAGCGGTAGGTGGTGCCCGGGGTCAGGCCCGTGTCGCCGAACGAGGCCGTGGCCGAGGTGCCGGCCTGGGTGAACGTGCCACCGCTCGCGCCGGGCGCACGCAGGATGTCGTAGCCGGCGACGCCGTTGTCGTCCGTCGAGGCCGTCCAGCTCAGGGTGACGCCCGTGGACGTCGTCCCCGAGGCCGTCAAGCCGGCCGGGGCCGTCGGCGGCGAGGTGTCGCCACCGCCGCCCGTCGTGGTGAACGTGACCACCGGTGAGTCGCCGGACAGGTTGCCCGCGCCGTCACGCGCTCGCACGTACACCTGGTACTGGGTGTTCGCGGTCAGCCCGGTCAGGGTGATCGAGGGGGTGGCGGACTGGCCGAGCTGCGGGTCGGTGGCGCCCTGCTCGCGGTGGACGGTGTAGCCGGCCAGGCCGGAGCCGCCCTGGTCGGTGGAGGCGGCCCAGGTCAGCGTGGCGCCCGTGGCGGTCACGCCGGACGCGGCCGGGGTGCCCGGCGTGCTCGGCGGGGTGGTGTCACCGGAGTCGCCGAGCACCGGAGTCTGCCAGTCTCTCCACTCGGACAGATTGCCCTGCGCCCGGGAGGAGATCCTGATCGCGCCGGGACTGCTGCCCGTCTTCAGCAGGAACTTCTGGATGTTCTGCTGCAGGGGGGTCCGCCATTCGGCCCTGTTGGCGCAGTGGCTGCCGTCCTGGACGTCGGACCAGTAGGTGATGTTGTCGCCCGCGCCGAGCGCCTTGTAGACCTCCGCCCCGCCCAGGGCCGCCACGCTCGCGGATCGGGGACCCAGGTTGGCGATGTGCGGATTGTCCATGATGAACAGGCCGCGCGGCGCGACCATGGCCACCATCTCGTGGGTGTCCACCGGGAGCCTGGCCGGGCTGCCGGTGAAGGAGCCGAACGCGTCACCCAGCCACGGTTGCTCGCCGTACGCGCTGCTCAGGCTCTGGGCGCCCTCCCCGGGAATGCCCCGGAAGATGGGCACGCCGGCGCTGCCGGACTCGATCGGCATGGTCAGAGCGATGCGCTGGTCGAACGCGCCCACCACGAAGGCGCCCTTGCCGAAGCGCGAGCATCCCGTGACACCGGTCGCGTCCGCTCGCAGGATGCCGCCGTTCGACTGCTCGATGACGTCGATGATCCGGCTCACGCCCCAGGCCCAGGCGAGGAGCAGCCCGGTGCTGCTGGAGGAGCCGTAGACGGTGTAGAACGCGCCTTGTTTGTTGGAGCGCGGCGTGCCCTCCCGGCCGACCACGTAGGGGTCGTAGGTGATGACGGCGGCGCCGGCCGCTCTGATGGCGGCCGTGTCGGCGCCGAATCCGCCCAGGACGACGACCGCGGGGAACGGTCCCGTCCCGCTCGGCAGCGAGACGCTCGCCGAGAAACTGGAGCTGCGCCCGTTGTGGCTCACGTTCACCGTGATGGTGCTGCTGGAGACCGTTCCCGTGACGCTCGCCGGCTTGGCGGGCTTCTCGCCGTAGACGAACCGCTCCGCCAGCCGCTTGATCTCCTCCCGCCGGCACCGCCAGTCGGATTTGGCGGCGATGCGGGTGCCGTCCAGCCTTCTGAACGGATCGGGCAGCCGGGAGTCGGTGGGCAGGGATCCCGCGTCGGGCAGGCCGGTCACCGTGCAGTCGGCGCCCTCGTTCTCGACTCCGGCGGCCGCGGCGGCCTCGGTGGGCGCCGCCGCCATCGCTCCGGCGACCAGGAGCGTCGTCGCCAGCGCGACGATCTTCCGGCGGGCCAAGCTGATGATCACCAGGGCTCTCCCTTCCGGGTGCGGTATTGGCGATCAGTCTGAGAACGCGCCCGAAATATGTCAACGCAAATCCCGAAATGTTTCGGTCCAAGGTAGAGGGCAGCGCCTCTGACATGCCGAAATATCGATGCTTGTCCGAAATGTTTCGGAAATTAGCTGAAACGAAGCGTAGGAACGCCGTCCTGGGCGTTGTTTGAGAAAATTTCGGCCGCGCGCGCCGGCGAGTGCCTCAGAGCCAGCCCGCCTCGGTGGCGATGCGGACCGCGTCCAGCCGCGTCCGGGCGTTCAGCTTGGTCACGGCGGAGGCGAGGTAGTTGCGCACCGTGCCGTAACTGAGGTGCAGGTCCCTGGCGATGTCCCGGGGCGTGGCGCCGGCGCCGGTCAGGCGCAGGACGTCGGCCTCCCGGTCGGTCAGCGGGCTGGCGGGCAGGTCGAGCGCGGCGAAGGCGAGTTGCTGGTCGACGACCCGGCCGCCGGCCGCGACCTCGCGGATGGCGTTCACCAGGTCCTGCGGCCTGGAGTCCTTGAGCATGAAGCCGGACACGTGCGCCTCGACCCCGCGCCGCAGGTTGCCCGGCCTGCCCAGCGCGGTGAGGATCAGCACGCGGCATTCCGGCAGCCGTTCGTGCAGATCGGCGGCGGCGGCCAGCCCGTCGAGCAGGGGCAGGTCGATGTCGAGCACGGCGACGTCCGGCCGGTGGGCCAGCGCCGCGGGGACGATCGCGTCGCCCGTGGCCACCTCGGCCACGACCTCCATGCCCTCCTCGTACCCGAGCAGGGCGACCAGCGCCTCGCGGAGTATCCGGACATCCTCCGCTATCAGCACACGAATCACAGTGCGCATCCTAGGCGTGATAAACAACCCAGGTGACGGTAGCGGAAGGAAGCGGACAACCGCAGCTCAGGCCATCGACCGGATGGGCGCTCGTGCTCGGCTACATCGCCATCATCATTCCGACGCGCTTCACGATCATCGTCGCCATGGCGAACGCCCGGGGACAGTCCGCGCCGCTCACCCTGGCCGTCTGCCTGGGCCTCGTCCTGGCCGTCGTCGCGCTCTTCGCCCTGGTCGCCAGGGGCGGGCGCCGCGCCGTTCCCGTCCTCGGGGCCGCGACCTTCGGCCCCTACCTGGCCTTCCCCATGTTGTGGGGACCCATCGCGGGGCCGCTGGCCGCCGCCATGCCGCTGAGCGTCGCCGGCCCGGCGGGCTGGTCGCTGTTCGGGGCGGTACTGCTGGCCGACACCTCGGTGGCGGCCGTGCTGCACGGCCCCGACCTCGCCACGATCGCCAGCTTCACCATGATCGACATGAACATGGGCCTCACGCTGTTCGCCCTGGTACGGCTGGCCGTGCTGCTCAGCGAGACCCAGGAGGCCAACCGGCAGCTCGCCGGGCTCGAAGCGGCGAACGAACGCCTGCGCGCGGCCGGCGACCTGCGCAGGGCCATCGGCGTCCGGCTCGCCGACATCCTGCGCGCCTCCCGCCAGGCGCCGCTCACCCCCGGCGTGCTCACCTACGTCGCGGAGACCTCGCGCGAGGCGGCCGCCGAGGCCAGAACGGTCGCCGCCACCCCACGCGAACCGCTGCCCGCCGGCCGGACCGACCTGCCGGACGAGTCGACGAGGCTCTCGCGGTGGGCCCTCACCGCGATGAGCGTCAACGTGTCCGCCATCGTGCTCAACAACGTCGCGGGCAGCCAGGCCACGACCGCGCGCCACTGGGCCGTCGCCGTCGTGGTCGCGGCCCTGGCCGTCGCGTTCCAGCTCTACCACGGCGTTCCCCGGGCCTCGGCTCCGCCGGCCTGGCGCTGGACGCTCCCGTCGCACCTCCTCATCGTCGGCGCCGCCGCCCTCTACGTGGGGGACGGCACCATGTCTCCGCTGGTGGGCATGGCCGCGGCCGACATCCTGCTGTGGCTGCCCGCGCGCTGGTCGGTGCCCGCCGTCGCGGCCATCGCCGTGGCCTGCGGATTCCTGCTACGGCTCTATCCGGAGGTGGGGGGCTACGAGCTCTACCAGGTCGTCTCGATGATCGGCCTGGCCATCGGCGTGTTCGCGTTCAACCGGTTCCCCGAGGCGGCCGGACGCCTGCGCGGCCTGCGCGCGCAGGCCGCCAGGAGCGCCGTGGTCACCGAGCGGCTCCGGGTGGCCAGGGACGTGCACGACCTGCTCGGCTTCACCCTGTCGGCCATCACGCTCAAGGCCGAGCTGGCCCTGCGCGCGATCGGCCACGACCCGGACAAGGCGGCGCTCCTGCTGGCGGAGGTCCGCCCGCTCGCGGTGCGGGGCCTCGCCGACGTGCGCTCGATCACCTCAGGCGGCCCCGCGCTGAGCCTGCCCGAGGAGATCGAGTCCGCCCGCTCGCTGCTCGGCTCCGCCGGCGTCGGCGTCCAGGTGCACGCCGGTGGCCCGGCGGAGTCCGCGGTGCTGGCCACCGTTCTGCGCGAAGCCGTCACGAACGTCGTCCGGCATTCGGCCGCACGGTTGTGCACGATCGCGGTGGAGACGGACGGCGACGAGGTACGGCTGCGCGTCGTCAACGACGGCCTGGCGCGAGCCGTCCCCGGGACCGGCAGCGGGCTCCCGAGCCTGGTGGACAGGGTCGGGGCCGCGGGCGGCACGCTCACCGCCGGAGACCGGGGCGACGGCACGTTCGCCCTGGTGGCGTCGGTGCCCCGCTACTCGCTCAGCAGGGCGGAGAAGAACCCGCGAACATCGTCCGCGTAGCGGGCGGGCGCCATGTGGGCCGCGTAGTGCCCGCCGGTGTCGTAGGTGTTCCACTGCACGATGTTCTTGTGGTCGCGCTCGGCGAAGCGCCGGATGGACTGGAAGTCGCCCTTGGCCGAGGCCAGCCCGATCGGCGTCGTGGTGGGCTCGGCCGGCTGCGGCGCGGCCTTGGCGTTCTCGTAGTAGAAGCGGATCGCGGAGCCCGCGGTGCCGGTGAGCCAGTAGAGCGCGACGTTGGTGAGCACGAAGTCGTCGTCGAGCTCAAGGTCGAGGAGTTGCGCGTGCCAGCCCAGCAAGCCGACGGGGGAGTCGGCGAGCGCGTGGGCGAGCGTCTGCGGCTGCTGCGAGTGCAGGACGTTGAAGGCGCCGGCCTCCTCCCAGAACCACTGCAGCACCCCCAGCGCGGCCTGCTCCTCCTCGGTCAGGTCCGCCATCTCGGCGGGGTCGCCGGAGGGGAAGGAGAAGATCTGCGTGACATGCACGCCCACGACGTTGGGCGTGGCCAGCCGGCCGATCTCCGGCGAGACCATCGAGCCGCCATCGTTGCCGACCGCGCCGTAGCGCTCGTATCCGAGGCGCGCCATCAGCTCCGCCCAGGCCCGGGCGGTCCGTACGGTGCCCCAGCCGCCCTCCGTGGTCGGCCCGGAGAAAGCGAACCCGGGCAGCGACGGGATGACGAGATGGAAGTCCTTCGACAGCGGCTCGATGACCTTGAGGAACTCCACGAACGAACCGGGCCAGCCGTGGGTCAGGATCAGCGGCAGCGCGTCGGGGTTGGCGGAACGCACGTGGAAGAAGTGGATCAGCTGCCCGTCGATGACGGTGGTGAACTGCGGGTAGGCGTTGATCTTGGATTCCCAGGCGCGCCAGTCGTAGCCGTCGCGCCAGTACTCGGCCAGCCGCCGCACCCGCGCGACGCTCACGCCGTAGGCGTCGGGGAACTCGTCGGTGAAACGGGCCAGGTCGAGCCGCGTCTGCAGGTCGTCCAGGTCAGCCTGGGGGATCTCTATGCGGAAGGGAGTGATGTCTGAACTCATGCCTCTATCCTGCGGAAATGCCGGCGCCGCCGGTAGTTCCTCGTGCACCGGCCGGGCATGCATAATGCACGGTCGGCACGGCGTGGGTGACCGCACGGCGGTGGGCCGCCTACCCGATGATGAACCCGGCGTCGGCGAGGGCGGCCATGATCAGGCCGACGCACAGCAGCGCTACCGGCCACACCCTCTGCGTGAGGGCGATGAGAACGCCCGCGAGAAGCGCGACGAGTGCCAGGATGAGGAGGACGTCCATGAGTCACTTCTGCCCATCGAAGCGATCTCTAGCTGTGCCGGCGACGAGATGTCGCTCATTCTCGCCAGATGACTCCGGCCGAAACTGCGCGCGGCGGCGATGAGTTCCGCCGGGCCGGCTGGTCTGCCTCTTCGCCATCATCGAGAAGGAGCGAGCACATGACCCACACCCTTGAGGTGCCCGGCGGCGTTCTCCGTTACGACGTACGCGAGGGCGGGACGAGCACCGAGCCGGCGCTGCTGATGATCGGATCGCCGATGGACGCCCGCGGCTTCGCCACGCTGGCCGACCGTTTCCCGGATCGCACGGTGGTGACCTACGACCCGCGCGGCGTCGGGCGGAGCGAGCGGACCGACGGCGTCGCCGAGTCGACGCCCGGCCTGCACGCCGACGACCTGCACCGGCTGATCGCCGCGCTCGGCGGCGGGCCGGTGGACATCTTCGCCACCAGCGGCGGAGCGGTCAACGGGCTGGTCCTGGCGGCCCGGCACCCGGAGCAGGTGCGCACGCTCGTGGCGCACGAGCCGCCCGTCGTCCAGGCCCTGCCGGACCGCGAGCGGGCGCTGGCCGCGGTGGTGGACATCAAGAGAACCTACGAGCGGGACGGGTTCGGCGCCGCGATGGTGAAGTTCATCGCGGTCACGAGCCTGCGGGGGGAGTTCCCCGCCGGCTTCGCCGAGCTGCCCGTGCCGAGCCCGGCCGAGTTCGGGATGCCGGTGGAGGACGACGGCTCCCGGGACGACGCGCTCGTCGGGCAGAACATGATCACCTGTACGCACTACGAGCACGACTTCGCGGCCCTGCGCGCGGCGTCGACCCGCATCGTCATCGCCGTCGGCGTCGAATCGGAGGGGCAGATCGCGTACCGCGGGGGTGTGGCGGTCGCCGAACGGCTCGGCATCGAGCCCGTCATCTTCCCCAGCCACCACGGCGGTTTCATGGACGGCGAGTTCGGCACGAAGGGCGACCCGGACGCCTTCGCCGTCGCACTTCATGAAGTCCTGGCCGGCTAGGTCCTGTACGGACTTCGCCGCTTCAGACGGGTCAGCGGCGGATGGCCCGTGCGGCGGAAAACACCTCGCCGACCCGCTCCGGATCGTCCAGCCTGGCACGATGCCCGATCTCCACCCCTCTTCGGCCGCCCTCGCCTGGGCCGCGCCGATACCCGGCACCAGCGCGACAGTGCGGGAGGTACAAGTGCTCACCGGCGGCACTCATACCAGCACGCATCTGATCCGGACGGCTGACCCGGACTGCGAGCTGGTCCTGAGACGGTACGCCGCCGCGGACGATGCGGCGTACCGCGAGGCACGCGTGCTGACCGCGCTCGACGGGTTGGGCGGCCTCGCGCCGCGTCTGCTCGACTCCGATCCGGCGGGCCTGCCGTTCTGATCTCGCGGCTGCCGGGGCGAGCAGACATCATGCCCGCCGATCCGCTCCCGTGGGCCGCGCGACTGGGGCGCACGCTCGCCCGTATCCACGCCGCACCTCTTACCGGGATGACGGGATTCCGCGACGTCATCGATGATATTCCCCGCATCGCGGGCCGGGCCGATGGTCCGGTGCGGAAACGATGGGCCGACCTTGCCGCCGAGCCGAGGATGTTCACACATTTCGACTACTGGTCGGGCAATGTCCTGTGGGCAGACGGTGAACTCACGGGGGTCGTCGACTGGTCGGGGGCCTCTCTGGCACCCCGCGGATTCGATGTCGGCTGGTGCCGCCTGGACCTGGTGTTGCTCCACGGTGCACACGTCGCCGACGCTTTCCTCCTTGCCTATGAGGACGCCGCCGGCACGCCCGTCCCACACCGGGAACTCTGGGATTTGTTCGCCGTCCAACGCTCCCGCGGCGAAGTGGAGACTTGGCTGCCCAACTATCACGATCTCGGCCGCACCGACCTCACTCGCCAAGACCTCAGTCACCGGCACGGTGCCTGGCTCGCTGCCATGTGATCAGGCTGCGATTGCGCGCAGTCCTGGCCCGCATCAAGATCCGCCTGCCTGATGGACGTGACGTGATGGCCATGCTCGTCGCGCCGTCGGCCAGAACGGGCCGGGCGGCGGTGTCCGGCGGACGAAGCGCCGCCTGAGGAGGAGGTAGAGGACCAGCGCCGGGTAGAAGATCAGCCGGGCCGGCTCGTCGAGCAGCTCGTCGAACGCGAGCCACTGCAGCAGCCCCCCGCTCAGCCCGGTGCCCCAGCCTCCGGTAAGGCGGATGGCCAGGGAGACGAGCATCGTCACGGCCAGGTAGTCCATCAGCAGGGTCAGCGCCCGCCGCCTGGACGGCGCGAGGATGACCGGTTCTCCGGCGTCCGGCCGGGAGGCGCCGGGCGGCTGCGTGGCGAGGATCACCAGCAGGGCGGCGATCAGCAGGGACGACTCCCAGGGCCCGAACGCGGTGGCCACCGTCTCGAACCACTCCAGGCTGAGCAGGCGCAGCGGCCCGCCGCACGGGGCGTCTCCGGCGTACCAGGGAGTGAGCGGCCGGACGAAGGCGATCAGGGTGAGCGCCGCGGCGGCCCGCCGCCCGGCCGCGGCCGAGTGCCGGTGGCCCAGCGCGGCGAGCACGATCAGAAGGGGAAGGCCCCACGTCGTCGCGAGTTCCGTCATCGTGCCGAGGTCGCCCCGCAGCGGCAGGAGCGGCGAGCGGTCCCATGAGCGGGAGTAGAGGCCGATGCAGCCGAAGACCTCCGAGGTCCACTCGCCCGCGGGCGGGGGACGCCACGTGTCCCAGGTGGGATAGGCCGCGGCGGCCAGGGCGGCCAGCCACACCAGCAGCGCTGATCGCGACAACGCGGAGCTCCTTTTTTGCGCGCAACCCTATCGGTGATCTTCGGAGGGCGCTGCCCGGCGGCTGTGTCAAGATCTCCGGGATGGCCAGGAGGAAAGAAGGTAGTGATGACGGAGATGCTCGCCGCCCGGCTGCACATCCCCACCCGCCAGGTGCGCATGCGGCACGTGCCGGTGCCGGAGCCGGGGCCCGGGCAGGTGCGCATCGAGGTGCGGGCCGCCGGGGTCTGCCTGTCCGACGTCCATCTGGCGGACGGCGGTCTCACCCCGTTGTGGCTCAAAGGGGACGAGGTCACGCTGGGACACGAGGTGGCGGGGGTCATCGACGCGCTGGGCGCGGGCGTCGACGCGTGGACGGCCGGGCAGCGGGTGCTGCTGCAGGCCGGTGAGGCCGATCTGCGGGGCAACGTGCTCACCAGGGGCGTCGACTACGACGGCGGTTACGCCGAGTACGCCCTGGCGTCCGCGCACACGGTCGTGCCGATCCCCGGCAGCCTGCCGTTCGAGCAGGCGTGCATCATCCCGGACGCCGTCAGCACGCCGTGGGCCGCGGTGACGGTGACGGGGGCGACGCGGCCGGGGGACGCGGTGGCCGTGTGGGGCGCCGGTGGGCTGGGCGCCCATGCGGTGCAGCTCCTGCGCCTGGTCGGGGCGGCTCCGGTGATCGCGATCGATCCGCTGGCCGCGGCGCGGGACCGGGCCTCGGCGCTCGGGGCCGACGCCGTGCTCGATCCCGCCGATCCCCGGCTCCGCGACACCGTCATGGACCTCACCGGCGGTGCGGGGCTCGACGTCGCCTTCGACTTCGCCGGGGTCGCGCCGGTCCGCGAGCAGGCGCTGCCGCTGCTCGGCAGGGGCGGCCGGCTGGTGGTCGTGGGGCTGGCCGACCAGCCGCTGACCGTGCGCAGCGACCTCGGCCTGGCCTACTTCGGGCAGTCCGTCCGCGGGCACTACGGATCTTCGCCGGAGCACGTTCAGCGGCTGGTGACGCTGGCGCAGCGCGGGCGGCTGGAGCTGAGCGGGTCCATCAGCGACGTGCTGCCGCTGTCCGACGCGCCGGCCGCGCTCGACCGGCTGGCCCGCAAGGAGGGCGACCCGGTCCGCCTCATCCTGCGCCCCTGAACCCGCACGGCGGCTCTCCCGCGACGACGCGAGGGGGCGCCGGAAACAAGCGCGCGGCGGTGTCAGAACAGGGTCAGCGGCTCGGCCGGCATCGGGTCGGGCAGCGGTTCGAGCTCCGGTACGCGGGCGCGGACCTCGTCGTAGAACCGGCGGGCCAGGACGGGCGCGTCGGCGTTGTCCGGCGTGTGGACGAAGACGGTCGGTGAGCGGCCCTCGCGGAGCCAGGCCGTGACGCTGTCGAGCCAGGGCCGCCAGCCCTCGACGGTGCGGTCCGTGGAGTCGCGGCCCAGGTAGCGGATGATCGGGCGGGCGGTGAGGGCGCGCGTGCGGCGGGCGACCCGGGGCTTCTTGGTCCACGCGTCGCGTTCGGCGTCACTGGTCGGCGGGCTCTGGAAGAGGGCGGTGGTGTCGAACGGGACCCACTCGGCGTCGAAGCCCGCCAGCGCCCGCTCAAGGAGGCGGGCGGCGCGCTCGTCGTCGAAGAACGCCCGGTGGCGGACCTCGACGGCGCAGGGCTGGGAGCGGGGCAGGCGGCGCAGGAAGGCCGCCAGGGTGCCGAGGTCGGCGGGGCCGAAGGAGGCGGGCAACTGCACCCAGAGGGCGTGCGTCCGCGGCCCGAGGGGCTCGATCGCGTCGAGGAAGGCGCGCAGCTCCTCGTCGGCGCCGGTGAGGCGGCGCTCATGGGTGATCGCCTTGGGCAGCTTGACGACGAAGCGGAAGTCCGGGGCGGTCTGCGCGGCCCACGACTCCACCGTGCTCCTGGCCGGGGTGGCGTAGAACGTCGTGTTGCCCTCCACCGCGTTGCACCAGGTCGCGTAGGCGCGCAGGCGCTCGGCAGGCGGGAGCGGATGCGGAAGGAGACGACCTTGCCAGGGCGTATGGGTCCACATCGCGCATCCCACATGAAGCCGCATGGGTTCGACGGTATCGCGTCCATCAACGCGTCGGAGAACTTGTCATATGAGTGATGTCTTCGTACGATGACTGACGACCTGCCGACCGACCTTTGGGACCGCCATGGCCGCCGACCGCATCCGCCACGTCTCGTTCTCCTCCGTCACGCTTCCGCTGGACGTCCCCATCAGCGACGCCAAGGTTCTCACCGGCCGGCAGAAGCCGATGACCGAGATCGCCTTCCTCTTCGCCGAGATCGCGACCGAGGACGGCCACCACGGCACCGGCTTCAGCTACTCCAAGAGAGCGGGCGGCCCCGCCCAGTACGCGCACGCCAAGGAGGTCGGGGAGAACCTGCTGGGGGAGGATCCCTCCGACATCGGCAAGGTCTACGAGAAGTTGTTGTGGGCGGGGGCGTCGGTGGGCCGGTCGGGGGTGGCCACGCAGGCGCTGGCCGCGGTCGATGTGGCGTTGTGGGACTTGAAGGCGAAGCGGGCGGGGTTGCCGCTGGCCAAGTTGCTGGGCGCGTACCGGGACTCGGTCCGGACGTACAACACCTCGGGCGGGTTTCTGCACGCGCCGATCGAGGAGGTCAAGGCGCGGGCGACGCAGTCGCTGGCGGACGGCATCGGCGGGATCAAGATCAAGGTGGGTCAGCCGGACACGAAGGAGGATCTGCGGCGGTTGCATGCGGTGCGGGAGCATCTGGGGGATGACGTGCCGTTGATGGTGGACGCCAATCAGCAGTGGGACCGGGCGGCGGCGTTGCGGTTCGGGCGGGCGGTGGAGGAGCTGAACCTGGTGTGGATCGAGGAGCCGCTGGACGCCTACGACGCCGAAGGCCACGCGCACCTGGCCGCAGCCCTCGACACCCCGATCGCCACCGGCGAGATGCTCTCCAGCGTCGCCGAGCACGTCCGCCTCATCGAGGCCCGCGCCGCCGACATCATCCAGCCGGACGCGCCGCGCGTCGGCGGCATCACCCCCTTCCTCCGGCTGGCCACCCTCGCCGACCACGCGGGCCTCCAGCTCGCGCCGCACTTCGCCATGGAGATCCACCTCCACCTGGCCGCCGCCTACCCGCGCGAGCCCTGGGTCGAGCACTTCGAATGGCTCAACCCGCTCTTCGAGGAGCGGCTGGAGACCCGTGACGGCCGCATGATCGTCCCCGACCGTCCCGGCCTCGGGTTCACGCTCAGCGAGCAGTGCCGCAAGTGGACCGTCGACAGCGTCGCGTTCGGGCGCGCATGACGCGCGTCGCCTCGGTGCGGCTCGGCCACTACGCCGTGCCGCTCGCGGCCCCGGTCAGCGACCGACCGGCCGGGACTCGGCCTCAGCCTGGCCGGGCGGGCCCGCGACTGGCGGCTCGACGAGGCGTCGTTCACCAGGAGGTTGTGACCCGTGCCTCTTGATCGCGACACCGGACGCGGGCTCGCCCACGAGCTCGTCGAGCGGCTGAAGGCGCGCATCCTCGCGGGCGAGATCGCGCCGGGACAGAAGCTGCCGACGGAGTCCTCGCTCGTCGAGGAGTTCGGCGTGAGCCGGACCGTGGTCCGCGAGGCCATCTCGCGGCTCCAGGCCGCCGGCCTCGTCGAGACCTTCCAGGGGCGCGGCTCGTTCGTGCTGGCGCTGCCCGCCGCCACGGCCTTCTCCGTGGAGGCGGCCCAGATCCGCACCCACCGCGACGTCCTCGACATGATCGACTTCCGGATCGGCGTCGAGTCGGAGTCGGCCGGCCTGGCCGCGCAGCGCCGTACCGACCTGCAGCTCAAGGCCATCGAGCGGGCCCTGGTCGACCTCACCCGCTCCGGCGAGCATCCCGGCAACGCGGTCGAGGCCGACTTCCGGTTCCATCTCAAGATCGCGCTCGCCTCGGGCAACCGCTTCTACTCCGACCTGCTCGCCTCGCTCGGCCCGATGATGATCATGCTGCCGCGCACGCGGCTGGCGCACGCGTACACCGTCTCCGACGCCACCCACCTGACCCGGGTGACGCTGGAGCACGAGAACGTCTACCGCGCCATCGCCGACCAGGACGCCGCCGCCGCGCGCGCGGCGATGCGGGTGCATCTGTCCAACTCGCGCGCCCGGCTGCAGGCCCCCTGACTACCAGCGCGCCGTGTTGGGCGTGAAGTCCGGCACGATGCTGCGCATGTACGCGGTGTCCTCGCGGCCGCGCTGCCCGCACCGGAGATACTGCTCGTGCAGCGCCCCCAGCGCGTCCTCGTCCAGCTCCACGCCGAGGCCGGGGCCGGTCGGCACGGCCACGCCGCCGTCGCGGAACTCCAGCACGCCCGGCTTGACGACCTCCTCGCTCTTCCACGGATAGTGCGTGTCGCAGGCGTAGGTGAGGTTCGGGGTCGCGGCGGCCAGATGGGTCATCGCGGCCAGGCTCACGCCGAGGTGGGAGTTGGAGTGCATCGACAGGCCCAGGCCGAACGTCTCGCAGATGCCCCCGAGCAGCGCCGAGCGGCGTAGCCCGCCCCACAGGTGGTGGTCGGACAGCACGACCTGGACGGCGTCGGCGGCGACGGCCGGCCTGAGATGGTCGAAGCAGATGACGCACATGTTCGTGGCCAGGGGCAGGTCGGTGTGCCGGGCGACCTCCGCCATGCCGTCGATGCCCGGCGTCGGGTCCTCCAGGTACTCCAGGACGCCGGCCAGCCGGTCCGCCACCTCGATCGAGGTCTTGACGGTCCAGGCGCAGTTGGGGTCGATGCGCAGGGCGTGGCCGGGGAAGGCCGCGGCCAGCGCCTCGACCGTCTCGACCTCGTGGCCGGGCTCGAAGACGCCGCCCTTGAGCTTGAGTGCGGTGAAGCCGTACTCGCCGACCATCCGCCGGGCCTGGGCGACCATCTGGTCCGGGGTGAGGCCCTCGCCCCAGACGTCCTCGTCCTGGCCGGGGTGGCCGGCCCACTTGTAGAACAGGTACGCCGAGAAGGGCACCCGGTCGCGTACGGCGCCGCCGAGCAGGTCGCTCACCGGCCGGCCGAGCACTCTGCCCTGCAGGTCGAGCAGCGCCACCTCGAACGGCGCCGCCGTGGTGTCGACGGCGCTGGAGACGTCGAGCATGCCGCCGAAGCTCGCGCCCGCGCCCCCGGTGGTCGCGCCGAGGGTCTCCACGACCACCCGGCGCAGGCCGTTGACGTCGAAGACGTCCGTGCCCGGCAGGGCGGCGGCCACGGCTTCGAGGCGGCCGAGGTGGGCCTGGTCGGCGTAGGTCTCGCCCAGCCCGACCAGCCCCGAGTCGGTGTGCACCTGGACGATCGCGCGCAGCACGAACGGCTGGTGCACGCCGACGACGTTGAGCAGGGGCGGGTCGCGGAAGGCGACGGGGGTGACGGTGACCCGGCTGACCCGGCCCGCCGCACGCGCCTCCGCAGAGCCGCCCTGGTCGCGCGCGCTCACAGGGCCGCCTTGGTCGCGCGTGCTCACAGGGCCGCCTTGACGGTGAGGACGGGCACGCTGGCCTCCATGAGGATGCGCTGTGCCTCGCTGCCGAGGATGAACTTGCCCACCAGCGAGCGGTGCCGCAGCCCGATGACGATCAGACCGGCGCCGGTCTCCTCGACCAGCTTCTCGAACGTCTCGGGCAGGTCGTCGTCGTGCAGCGGCTGGCGCAGCTCGGCGGGCACGCCGGCCGCGCAGGCCCGGTCGAGCAGCGCGGCGCCCGCGGCTTCGTCGATCTTGTGCTCGTCGACGGGGGCGCCCCGGCGCGGGGAGTTCACGATGACCACGCGCTCGCCGCGCAGCGTGCCCTCACGCAGGCCCGCGTCGACCGCGGCCTCGCCTTCGGGCGTGGGCAGATATCCGACGAGGATGGTCATGAGCTTCGCTCCTCAACTGAGGTTTTGCGGCGCAGGGCCTTACGGATCAGGGGCAGGACGGCGACGAGGACGACCAGCGCGAGCACCGTCCCGGAGATCGGCCGGGTGAAGAAGCCGGTCGGGTCGCCGCCGAAGATGAGCAGCGCCTGGCGCGAGGAGTTCTCGATCATCGAGCCGAGCACGAACGCGAGCACCAGCGGCCCCGGCTCGAACCCGAACTTCTTCATCAGGTAGCCGAGCACGCCGAAGACGATCACCAGGAAGACGTCGTAGACCCGGTTGCTCACCGTGTACGCGCCGAGCAGCGTGATGAGCACCGTGATCGGCGCCAGGATCGCGGGGCGCACCCGCAGGATCTTCACGAAGACGCCGACCATCGGGATGCTCATGATGAGCAGCAGGATGTTGCCGATGTACATCGAGTTGATGACGCCCCAGAAGACGTCGGGGTGCTCGGTGACGAGCTGCGGGCCCGGCTGGATGCCCTGGATGAGCAGGGCCCCGAACATCAGCGCCATCGTGGCGTTCGCCGGGATGCCGAGGGTCAGCAGCGGGATGAACGACGACGTCGCGGCGGCGTTGTTCGCGGTCTCGGGCGCGGCCACGCCCTCGATGGCGCCCTGGCCGAAGCGCTCGGGATTCTTGGCCCGCCGCTTCTCCAGCGCGTACGCCGCCAGCGAGGACAACACCGCGCCGCCGCCCGGCAGCACGCCCAGGACGAAGCCGATCAGCGAGCCGCGCCCGATCGCGCCACTGGCCTGGCCGAGGTCCTTGCGGGAAGGCCACACGTTGCCGACCTTGGCCGGCGCGTGCACCTTGTTGTGCCGCTCCTCCAGGTTGTAGAGGATCTCGCTGAGACCGAACAGGCCCATGGCGATCGGGATGAAGTCGATGCCCTCGGCCAGGTTCAGGCTGCTGAAGGTGAAGCGCTCGGCGCCGGTGAACGTGTCGCGGCCGACGGTCGCGATGAACAGGCCGACGCAGGCCGCGATGATCGCCTTGAGCTTGTTGCCGTTGCCCACCGAGGAGATCAGCAGCACGCCGAGGATGCCCAGCGCCGCGTACTCCGGCGGGCCGAAGTCGAGCGCGAAGCCGGCGACCACCGGGGCGACGAGCGTCAGGCCGATGATCGAGACGGTGCCGCCGACGAAGGAGCCGATGGCCGCGATGCCGAGGGCGGTGCCCGCCTTCCCCTGCCTGGCCAGGGCGAAGCCGTCGAAGACGGTCACCACGGAGGAGGCCTCGCCGGGGAGGCGGAGCAGGACGGAGGTGATGGTCCCGCCGTACTGGGCGCCGTAGAAGATGCCCGCCAGCATGATGATCGCCGAGACCGGCCCGATGCCGTACGTGATCGGCAGCAGGATGGCGATCGTCGCGCCGGGACCGAGCCCGGGCAGCACGCCGATGAGCATGCCGATGATGACGCCGACGAGGCAGTAGAGCAGGTTGGCCGGCTCGAGGACGACGCTGAAGCCGTTGAGGATCGGGGAGATGTCCATGTGGCTTTCTCAGATGAGGCGCGGAAGCGGGATCTGGAGCAGCAGGACGAAGAGTACGTAGAACGCCGCCACGGTGGCGATGCTGACCACGATGGAGGTGCGCCACGACTCCCCTCCCAGCCAGCGCAGCCAGACCAGCACGAGCAGCAGCGAGGGGACCTCGAAGCCGATCACCGGAAGCAGCACGGCGAGCAGCACGAGGGTCACCACTCCGGCCGCGGTGAGCAGGCTCGCCTTCGAGAACCGCTCGGTGTCCTCCAGCTTGCGGCCCGTGACGACGAGCACCGCCGACAGCACGACGATGACGACGCTGATGGCGAACGGCCACAGGCCGGGCCCCGGCTGGGTGAGGCGCCCGAGCCCGAGCGCCAGGGATCCGATCCCCCCGGCGACGCCGACGGCCAGCGCCACCAGGGCCGCCGCGACCTGCGAGATCGGGCCCGCGTGCGGCGGTCGTGTCTCGTCGAGCTCGGCTTCGACGACGTCCTGGGGGGACCCGACGGGGTCGGACCCGATGGGGTCGGACGCGGCAGGGCTGGACGCCGTGGGTTCGGCCCCGAGGGGTTCGGACTGGGACATGCTCACTCCTTGGTGGCGGGAGACGGAGGTCAACCGGCCAGGCTGATCCCGAACTTGTCGAGCTGGGCCTTGAAAGCGGTGGAGTCGGCCTGCAGAGCGGTGAGGACCTCCTGAGGCGCGATCTCCATCGGGGTGAGCGAGTTGTCCTCGTTGAACTTCTTGTACTCCGGCGTGGCGAAGGTCTTCTTGGCGGCGTCGAGCAGGCGGGCCTTGACCTTCTCCGGCGTGCCCTTGGGCGCGGTCAGGAAGCGGTACTGCGTCACCTGGACGTCGAAGCCCTGCTCCTTGGCCGTCGGCACGTCGGACAGGAACGGCACGCGCTCGGCGGAGAAGACCGCGAGCGGGACGAGCTTGCCGGCCTTGATGTTCTCGATCGCCTCGCCGATCTGCATGGTCGAGACGTCGACCTGGTTGCCGAGCAGCGCGGTCAGGTTGGGGGCGCCGCCGTCGAACGGCACGGCCGTCGCCTCGATCCCGGCCGTCTTGAAGGTCAGCGCGGAGGCGAGCTGGGCGCCCGTGCCGACGCCGGTGGTGCCGTAGCGGATCGTCTTGCCGGCCTTGTCCATGTCCTTGATGCTCTTGTAACCGGACGCGGTGTTGGTGGCCATGACGTAGTCGTCACGGGAGACGCCGCTGATGACGTCGAACGAGTCGATCTTCGTGGCCTCGGCGGGGGACACCGTCAGCGGGGTGATGGTGAAGAGCGAGGCGTTCTGCACGGCGATCTTGTAGCCGTCCGCGGGCGCGGACTGAAGCTCCTTGGCGTTGAGCGCGCCGTTCGCGCCGGGCTTGTTGAGGACCGGCGCGGAGACGCCGAGGTCCTTGCTCATGCCCTGGGCGAGCGCCCTGGTGATGAGGTCGGTCGAGCCGCCGGCGGAGGCGCCGACGCTGAACTCGATGTTCCCGGTCGGATATTCGCCGTCGCCACCACCGGAAGAGGTCGTCTTGACACCCCCGCACGCGGTGAGCGCGAGAGCGGCGCTGGCGCCGAGGACACCCGCGAGGATGCGGCGGGGGGCTGTCCGAGATGTCGGCATGGACTTCTCCTTCATGCGGCCGGGATGCCGCGTGGTCTGCTCCAGGAGCGGTCACTCAAGTTTGCGCGAATATTTCCGCAAAGTTTCCGCTCGTAGTCTCCGGAGACTAAGGACCAGCTTCGATGCCTGTCCAGGCTCAATTCGGTATCAGGTGATACTCTTTGCGCATCATGCTGACACTCGATCAGATCAGGGCCTTTGTGGCTGTAGCCGAGGAGCTGCACTTCGGCCGCGCGGCTGATCGGCTCCGCATGACGCAGCCCCCGCTGAGCCGCCACATCCAGAAACTGGAGCGCGCGGTCGGCGTGACCCTGCTGGAGCGTGACAACCGGCGCGTGGTCCTGACCGACGCGGGGCGCGCCTTCCTGGAGGACGCGCGGCACATGCTCACGCTGGTCGACACCGCGGGCGACCGGGCCCGCCGGATCGCGAACGGCGCCTCGGGCACGGTGCGGCTCGGCTTCACGGCGGTCTCGGCGATCAGCATGCTCGGCGCGCTCCTGCGCCGGCTGGCCGAGCGGCTGCCGGAGATCGACGTCATCCTGCACGAGCGGGTCACCGCCGGGCAGGTGGACGGCATCCTCCGCGGCGAGCTCGACCTGGGCCTCGCGCGCCCGCCCTTCGACATCGCCACGCTCGACTCGCGGGTCGTCTTCCGCGAGTCGTTGTGCGCGGTGGTCCCCGACGGCCATCCCCTCGCCGCCCTCGACCGGCCGCTCGCGCCGGACGACTTCGACGGCCTGCCGGTCATCAGCTACAACCCGATCCAGTCGCGCTACTTCCACGACCTCACCGTCCGGTTCCTGACCAACGCCCATCCCAGGATCGAGCAGCAGGTGCACCAGATCCTCACCGCGGTGCTCCTCGTGGCGGCCGGCCGGGGCGTGGCGCTGGCGCCGGCCAGCGCGCGCTCGCTCGGCGTCGAGGGCATCGTGTTCTGCGAGCTGACGCGCGGCGGCGGCGATCCGCTGGACGGCGGTGACGACGGCGCGGAAGAGCCGGTCGAGCTGCACGTCATCTGGGATCGCGGCTCGACCAACCCAGCGCTGTGGCGGGTGCTCGACCTGCTGCCCGGCATCGGCACCGAGATCAGCGCCGGGCCATGATGCTCAGGGGGTATCGCCGGATGCAGAATCGCACTTGGACAGGAATCACTCCACCTTCCTAACCTGACGGTCGTCAGACTCTTGAGGCGGCGCAGGCCGCGTGTGCAGCAAAGGACCGTCCCCATGTCCCATTTCACGCCACAGGAGCTCGCCGCCCAGCTCAAGAGCGGCCTGCTGTCGTTCCCCGTCACCCACTTCACCGAGGACCTGCGCTTCGACGAGGCGGGTTACCGCGACCACCTGGCCTGGCTGAGCGGTTACCCCGTGGCCGGCCTGTTCGCCGCCGGGGGCACCGGTGAGGGCTTCTCGCTGACGGCCGAGGAGATCGACCGGGTGGTCCGGGTGGCGGTCGACGAGGTGGACGGCAGGCTGCCGGTCGTGGCCCCCGCCACCGGCGGCACCGCGAACGCCGTCGCGCAGGCCAAGGCGGCCGAGGCGGCCGGCGCCGACGGCCTGCTGCTCATGCCCCCCTACCTCACGGAGGCCGGGCAGGACGGCCTGGTCGAGCACGTCTCGGCGGTCTGCCGCAGCACCGGGCTCGGCGTCATCGTCTACAGCCGCGCCAACGCGGTCCTGAACGACCGCTCCGTCGGGAAACTGGCCGAGCGGAACGCGACCCTCGTCGGGTTCAAGGACGGCGTCGGCAACATCGAGAGCCTGACCCGCATCTACGCCACCGTCGGCGACCGCCTGGCCTACATCGGCGGCCTGCCCACGGCCGAGACCTTCGCCCTGCCGCTGCTCCAGCTCGGCATGAGCACCTACTCCTCGGCGATCTTCAACTTCGTCCCGCAGTTCGCGCTCGACTTCTACGCCGACGTCCGGGCCCAGGACCGCGCGGCCGTCTACCGGCGCATCAGGGAGTTCGTGCTCCCGTACCTCGACATCCGGGACCGGCAGAAGGGGTACGCCGTCTCGATCGTCAAGGCGGGGCTGGCCGCCGTCGGACGGCCCGCCGGGCCCGTGCGGCCGCCGCTGCAGGACCTGACCGAAGGTGAGCTCGCCGAGCTGACCGCTCTCATCAACAAGATCAATTAGGATCATGTCTCCCACCATCGCAAGCGTCGAAGTCGTCCCGGTGGCCGGGTACGACAGCATGCTGCTCAACCTCAGCGGCGCGCACGGGCCGTTCTTCACCCGCAACGTCGTCATCACCACCGACTCCGACGGGCGCACCGGCCTCGGTGAGGTGCCCGGCGGCGAGGCCATCCGCGCGACCGTCGAGGAGGCCGGGGCGCTGCTGGCCGGGCAGCCCGTGGCCCGCTTCCGCAGCCTGCTGCGGGAGGTGGCGGCGCGCTTCGCCGACCGGGACGCCGGCGGGCGCGGCGCCCAGACCTTCGACCTGCGCACCACCGTGCACGCGGTCACCGGTCTGGAGTCCACCCTGCTCGACCTGCACGGCCAGCACCTCGGCGTGCCGGTGGCCGAGCTGCTCGGCGAGGGCCGGCAGCGCGACCGGGTGCCGATGCTGGGCTACCTGTTCTACGTCGGCGACCCCGGCAGGACCGACCTGCCCTACCGCGTCGACGACGCCGGCGACGACCGCTGGTCCCAGGTGCGCCGCGCGGAGGCGCTCACCCCCGACGCGGTGGTCGCGCTGGCCGAGGCCGCCCAGGAGCGCTACGGCTTCACCGACTTCAAGCTCAAGGGCGGCGTGCTGGCCGGCGAGGAGGAGATCGAAGCGGTCAAGGCGCTGGCCGCCCGGTTCCCCGGGGCCGGGATCACCCTCGACCCGAACGGCGGCTGGCTGCTCGACGACGCCGTCCGGCTGTGCCGGGGGCTCGACGGCGTCCTCGCCTACGCCGAGGACCCCTGCGGGGCCGAGGGCGTCTTCTCCGGGCGGGAGACGATGGCCGAGTTCCGGCGGGCCACCGGCCTGCGCACCGCCACCAACATGATCGCCACGAACTGGCGCGAGATGGCGCACGCCGTCCGCGCGCACGCCGTCGACATCCCGCTCGCCGACCCGCACTTCTGGACCATGGCGGGCTCGGTCCGCGTCGCCCAGCTCTGCCAGGACTTCGGCCTGACCTGGGGATCGCACTCCAACAACCACTTCGACATCTCGCTGGCGATGTTCACGCACGTGGGAGCCGCCGCGCCGGGCGAGATCACCGCGCTGGACACGCACTGGATCTGGCAGGACGGCCAGGCGCTGACGACCGAGCCCTTCCAGATCACCGGCGGCGCGATCGACGTGCCGGTCACGCCGGGCCTCGGCGTGACGCTCGACCGCGACGCGCTGGCCGCGGCGCACGAGCTCTACCTGCGGCACGGCCTCGGCGCCCGCGACGACGCCGTGGCCATGCGGTATCTGGTCAAGGACTGGGAGTTCAGCCCGAAGCGGCCCTGCCTCGTGCGCTGAGCCGCCTCAGCGGAAGCGGCCCTGCCTTGTGCGCTGAGCCGTCTCAGAGGTCGAGCCGGCACAGACCCTCGGCCAGGGCCTTGGTGGTGAGCCTGGTGCGGCTGTCGCAGCCGAGCTTGGCGAAGATGTGCTCCAGGTGGGTCGTCACGGTGCGGACGCTGAGCACGAGCGCGGCGGCGATCTGCGGGTTGGAGTCGCCGGCCGCGACCCTGGTGAGCACGTCGACCTCCCGGCCGGTGAGCTCGTACGGCAGCGGGCACGGGCGTTCGGCGGCGATGGCGCCCTGGAGCGCGCCCTGGAAGCCGACGCCCGCCCGCAGCAGGCGCACCTCGTGCCAGCGGCCGTCGCCGCCGGGCCACAGGCCGTGCCGGCTCAGCTCGCGCGAGTCGATGAACGCGCGGGCGAAGGAGGCCATCGCCGGGTCGTCCCACAACGTGGCCGACGTGTCGTGCCCGGGGACCGCGCGGCGGGTCCCCAGCCGGTCGAAGGCCACCGCGCGGAAGTCGGGCGGCAGCCCCACGGGGTCGATCACGCACCTGGTCAGGTCGGTGACGTGGGCGAGCATCGGGCTGACCGCCGCGACCAGCGCTCCGGTGAGCCGCGGGAAGGCGTCCCTGGAGGCCAGGTGCAGCAGCCCCGTGTAGCGGCCCTCGGCCAGGAACAGCGGCGCCGTCAGCCCGGCCCGCCAGCCGTAGGGGGCCAGGTGCCGCCGGAAGTAGCGCTCGGTGCCGGGCTCCGGCATGCTCACCGGCGCCCTGGTGGCCCGGGCCCGCCGGTACGCCTCCAGCCCGGCGTACTCCTCGGCCGCGTCGCGGTCGATGCGCCGGTGCCCGTCGGAGACCACGCTGTGGTGGCGCTGCGTGGCGGGATCGAAGGCGACGAACTCATAGGCGTCGAGCGGGACCACGCGGCGCAGCGCCGCCATCGCGCCGTGCGCGTCTCCGCCACCCGCCACCCGGTAGCCGACCTCGGCGAACGCCTGTAGCCGGCAGACGTCCACGGTGATCTCGGCCACCGCATCTTTATATCATTGCCAATCCTTGAAGCTTCGTTGAAAGTTCTTTTCACCAGGAAGGCGGCTGCTAGTGTCGTAGGCATGCAGCGCGCTTCCGTCACGACGACGCCGGACCCCGTTCCGGGGCGCTGATTCCTGCTTCCCGGGCGAACGCCCGGGAGCTGGTCGTTCGCCCTTTCCCGTAAAGGACGATCATGAACGACCATCGCAAGCTCGGCCGCGAGCTGGGCATCTTCGGCACCGACCCGCTGATCGGCGCGGGCCTGCCCTTCTGGCTGCCCGCCGGCGCGGCCGTGCGCAAGGCCATCGAGGACTACGTCCACGAGCTCGAACGCCGCAACGGCTACCAGCACGTCAACTCGCCCGTGCTGGGCAAACGCGAGCTCTACGAGCGCTCGGGGCACTGGGCGCACTACGCCGAGGACATGTTCCCGCCGATGAACGTGGGCGGCGAGGAGTTCGTGCTGCGCCCCAGCCTGTGCCCGCACCACGCGCTCATCTACCGCTCGCGCCGGCGCAGCCACCGCGAGCTGCCGCTGCGCGTCGCCGAGCTGGGCGGGATGTACCGCTCCGAGCTGTCCGGCGTGCTCGGCGGGCTGAGCAGGGTGCGCGCCATCCAGCTCAACGACGGGCACGTGTTCTGCCCGCCCGAGCAGGCCGCCGCCGAGGTGTCGGCCGCGCTCGACCTGATCGAGGCCGCGCACGCGCGGCTCGGCGTCGAGGTGGCGCGCTACCGGCTGTCGCTGCGTGGCGACGGCGGCAAGTTCGTCGACGACCCGCAGCTGTGGGCGCGCTCCGAGGCGGTCCTGCGCGAGGTGCTGGCCGAGCGCGGGCGCGACTACGACGAGGAACGCGGCGAGGGCGCGTTCTACGGGCCGAAGATCGACATCCAGATCGCCGACCCGGCCGGTCGCGAGGCCACCCTGTCGACCGTGCAGGTGGACCTCTACCAGCCGGAGCGCTTCGACCTGGACTACGCCGGCGGCCACCGCCCCGTCATGGTGCACCGCAGCGTCGTCGGCGGGCTGGAGCGGCTGGTCGCGCATCTCATCGAGGTGCACGGGGGCGCCTTCCCCACCTGGATGGCGCCCGTGCAGGCCGTGCTGCTGCCGCTGTCGGACGCCGAGGGGCCGGCCGCCGAGAGCCTGCTGCGGCGCTGCCTGGCCGCCGGGCTCCGCGCCGAGCTGGCTCCGGCCGACCGGGGGAGCCTGGGGGCGCGGATCAGGGCGCACCGGCTGGTGCCGTACCAGCTCGTGGTGGGGCCGCGTGAGGTGGCGAGCGGTCAGGTCTCGGTGCGGCTGCGTGACGGAAGCCAGGTGGGCGAGGTGCCCATCGAATATGTGGCGGCTGATTCGCGACCTTTGTTCTAATCGCGGAAACCAAAAAGGTAACAGAGGCTTCCCTCGTGGCGTAAAGGGCTCGTAAAGTCCCTGCAACGCCGTGTCGAGAGGACGATGTTGACCGAGCTGAGCGACCGCGAGTCCGAGCTGGTTTCCGCACACGAACAAGAACGTCCGGCGCGACAGCTCGGCGGAGCCCTGCGGCTCGGCGTCTGGATCGCCGGCGGGCTGCTGTCGGTCTATTCGCTGGTGGTGGTGTTCCGGCCGGTCGAGGCG
Organism: Nonomuraea sp. NPDC002799; assembly: GCF_053592075.1. Taxonomy (NCBI): domain Bacteria; kingdom Bacillati; phylum Actinomycetota; class Actinomycetes; order Streptosporangiales; family Streptosporangiaceae; genus Nonomuraea; species Nonomuraea sp. NPDC002799. Next base: position 241,282 of record NZ_JBSFVA010000007.1, on the reverse strand, counting down.
CTCGAACATCGGATGACGTTCCTGGCCGTGGCGCTGCCGCTGGTGTTCCTGAGTTACCGCTCGGGGATGGCGGCGGCGGTGCGGCGGCTGCTGCTGCGGCGGCGCGGGCCCGGGGAGCGGTCCGAGTCTGAGGAGCGGTCCGAGCTCGGGGAGCGGTCCGAGCCGGCCACGCGGCGGGTGGAGTGGCCCACCGCGGGCGACTGGCTGCTGGCCGCCGCCGCGCTGGCCGTGCTGCTCTATCCGCTGCTCGACATCGACGCGTTCCGCGACCGGGGCTCGGGCGCCGCACTGACGGACCTCGACGTCGTGGCCGGGCTGGTGCTGACGGTGCTGCTCCTGGAGGCGGTACGGCGGACGGTCGGCTGGTCGCTGACCATCATTTGCGTGCTTTTCCTCATTTATGCCTATTACGGGGCATATCTGCCGATTAATTGGACGATCGGGCATCGGGGCTTCGACCTGGGGCAGATCGTGTCGCAGCTTTACACGGGCACCGAGGGCTTCTTCGGCGTGCCGATGCAGGTGGCCGCGAGTTACATCATCCTTTTCACGATTTATGGCGCGGTGCTGGATTTTTCGGGCGCGAGCCGGTTCTTCATCGACCTCAGCTTCGCCGCCTTCCGCAAGTCCCGGGCCGCCCCCGGGCGCACCGTCACCATGGCCGGCTTCCTGCTCGGCACCGTGTCGGGATCGGGCGTGGCCACCACGGTCAGCCTGGGCAGCGTCGCCTGGCCGGTGTTGCGGCGGGCCGGCTACCCCAAGGAGCCCGCGGGCGGCATCCTGGCGGCCGGCGGCATCGGCGCCATCCTGTCCCCGCCCACGCTGGGCGCGGCGGCGTTCATCATCGCCGAATACCTCAGGGTCAGCTACCTGGAGGTGCTCCTCTACGCGACGATCCCCACGATCCTGTACTACCTGGGCATCTTCCTGGCCATCGAGATCGACTCGCGCCGCTTCGGCACCCACGCCGTGCAGGTGGACGCGCCCAAGGCGGGCCGGCTGCTGCTGCGCTTCGGCTACCACTTCAGCTCGCTCATCCTCATCATCGTGCTCATGGCGCTGGACCGGTCGGCGTTCCAGTCCGTGGTGATCGCCACCGGCATCGCGTTCGTGTTGTCGTTCCTCGACCCGGCGCACCGCATGAGCCCCAGACGCGTCGGGCAGGCGCTGGCCAAGGGCACCCTCGACGTGCTGCCGGTGACCGCCGTGTGCGCGGCGGCGGGCATCATCGTCGGCGTCATCACGCAGACGGGGCTCGGGCTCAACCTCAGCGCGATCATCGTCGACTTCGCGGCCGGGAACCTGATCCTCACCACCGTCATGTCCGCGATCGCGGTCATGCTGCTGGGCCTGGCGGTGCCGGTCACCGCGAGCTTCATCATCGCCGCCGTGATCATCGGCCCGGCGCTCACCACGCTCGGGGTGACGCAGGCCGAGGCGTACATGTTCGTCTTCTACTACGCGGTCCTGTCGGAGGTGAGCCCGCCGACGGCGCTGTCCGCGGTCGCGGCGGCGGCCATCACCGGCGGCAACACGTACCGGACGATGATGATGACCTGGCGGTACACCCTGCCCGCCTTCCTGGTGCCGTTCGCGTTCGTGCTGACGCCGAACGGCCAGGCACTGCTCGGCCAAGGGCCGATCGGCACCGTCCTGCTGATGACCGCCGTCTCGGCGGTCGCCGTGGCCGCCCTGGCCATGGCCACGGGCGGGTTGAGCGGCCGGCCCGAGCGGGTGCTGGCGGCGGTGGCCGCGGTGCTGCTGCTGTTCCTCGAACCCGTTCCCATCGGCGCCGGTCTGGCCGTGCTGGCCGTGGCCGCCGCCGTGCACCTCGTCAGAAGCAGGAGAAGGGACCCAGCGTGAAGCGGATCTTTGTGATGGCGGCCGTGGCCGTGCTCGCCGTGCTCGCCGTGGCCGGCTGCGGCGGCGGGGGTGGCGCGGGCGGCGGCTCGGCCAACCGGCTGCTGATCGCCACGGGCGGGACGACGGGCGTCTACTACGTGTACGGCGGCGGCCTGGCCAAGCAGCTCTCGGGCTCCATCGCCAACACCCAGGCCACGGCCTCGGTCACCTCGGCCTCCGTCGAGAACATCAAGCTGCTGGCCTCCGGCAAGGCCGACATCGGCTTCTCCCAGGCCGACACCGCCGCCGACGCGGTCAACGGCAAGGACACCTTCTCCGCCAAGCAGCCGATCAAGGCCGTCGCCCGGATCTACGACAACTACACCCACGTCGTCGTCGCGCCCGGCGTCACCGCGACCAAGGTGGCCGACCTGAAGGGCAAGCGCGTCTCGCTCGGCCCGGCCAACTCCGGCACCCAGGTCGTGGCCAGGCGCATGCTGGAGGCGGCGGGACTCAACCCCGACACCGACATCACCAAGCAGCAGCTCTCGATCAACGAGTCGGTGCAGGCGGCCAAGGACGGCGTCATCGACGCGTTCTTCTGGGTCGGCGGCCTGCCCACGGCCGGCATCACCGACCTGGCCACGAGCAAGCCCGACATGAAGCTGCTCGACACCGCCGACGTGCTGGCCACGATGCAGTCCACCTACGGGCAGCAGTACGTCGGGCTCGACGTCGACATGTCGGCCTACAAGCTGGCGGGCACCGTCAAGACCGTCGGCATCGCCAACGTGCTGCTGGTGCCCGACTCGATGAGCGAGCAGCTCGCCTACGACATCACCAAGACCCTGTTCGAGAAGAAGGCCGAGTTGTCGGCCGTGCACCCGGAGGCCAAGAAGCTCGACGTCAAGCTGGGTCAGGAGGTGGCTCCGGTGCAACTGCACCCGGGCGCCACCCGCTACTACAAGGAGAAGGGCTGACCAGGCCGCTCCTGGTGCTCGCGGTGGTGGCGGCGCTCGGCGCCGGTGGCGGCGGCGCCGGGCGCCCCACCGTGAACGGCCTGCCCATCGCGGGCGGCTTCGTGCTCGGCTACGTGCACTCGATCTACCGGGCGCCCTCGGCGGAGGTGTTCAGCGTCGAGGGCCGCCGGTTCACCATGCGGGCGGTCGTCTCGTCCAACGACAGCGTGCTCGACTACTACGCGCTCGACGGCGCCCGGTCCCGCACGCCGGACGGCTCGTGGGTGCTGAGACTGGCCGTCCCCGTCACGTACGAGGAGTTGTCGTTGCTGACCACCTCCATCGGCCGCAGGACCCTGGTGGCGGGCGGCCGATGCCTGCCCCTCTTCCCGCCCTCGGGGGCGGCCGAGGTGCGGCTGGCGGTGGAGACGCGGCCGGGCGGCCGGAGCGAGCCCTGCGAGCCCCCGTTCGACGGGCCCGTGTTCGGCCGCTACAGCCAGTCCCTCTTCTTGAACACCACGTAGAGGCCCACGGACGTCACCGCGACCAGGGCGCTGGAGAACCAGACGCCCCACATCTGGCCGAAGCCGGGGTAGGGCACGTTCATGCCGTAGAAACCGGTGATCATCGTGGGGACTGCGATGATCGCGGCCCAGCCCGTGACCCGCTTCATGATCATGTTCAGCCGGAAGCCCTGCTGGGTGAGACGGGTCTCGCGGACGTTCGCGAGCATGTCGCGGATCGACTCCACCCATTCGGAGACGCGCAGCACGTGGTCGTAGACGTCCTCGTAATAAGGCGCCATCTCGGGGTCGGCGATGAAGTCCTGGTCGTGGTGGAGCAGGGTGGTCACCACCTCGCGCATGGGGAGCGCGATCTTGCGGAGGCGGGTGGTGTTCTTGCGCAGGACGTACATGAGGCGCTGCAACTCCTTGCCGTTGTGCACCTCGTCCTCGAACACCGACTCCTCCAGCTCCTCCGTCTGCCCGTCGATGTCCTGGACCAGGTCGAACTGGCTGTCGACCACGTAGTCGAGCACGCCGTGCAGCAGGAACGACACGCCGTGCGGGGCCAGGCGAGGGGCGGCGTCCCAGCGTTTGACGACCTCGCCGATGTCGAAGTGGTCGCTCTCGCGCACGGTGACCAGGGCGTTCTTGGTGACGAACATGTTGACCTCGACGGGGTCGAGCCGTCCGTCGTCGAAGTGCACGCCGTACACCGTGATGAACAGGTGGTTGTCGTAAATATCGACCTTCGGCCGTTGATGGTCGCTCAGCACGTCCTCGACCGCCAGCTCGTGCAGCCCCAGCTCCTCCCCGATCGCGGCGAGGTCGGCGGCCGACGGCGCGCACAGGTCGAACCAGACCGTGTTCTCCGCATCCACGACGTAGTCGGAGACCTCCTCGATCGGGAAGCCTTCCTTCTCCAGGACACCGTTGCGGTACAGACGTGTATGCACTAGAGGAGTCTGGCAAATCGTCTCGCGTTACGCACAGCCGCTCCGCCCTGATCGTTGTTGAAATAGACGTAGGCATCCTGCCAGCCCGCCTCGCGCACCCTGGCCGCCCACGTCCTCAGCGCGGTCTCGCCGTACGCGCTCCCGGCCGAGCCCTCGTGCAGGCGCACGTAACCCCAATCGGCGGTACGCCAGAACGGGCTCTGCGGCCTGCTGCGGCGATCCGCCCAGCACAGGGCCGCCCGGTGGGCGAGAAGGATCTCCCGCACCTCCTCCGTCCACCAGGACGCGTGCCGGGGCTCGACCGCCACCCGCACGTCCCGCGGAAAGCAGCCCAGGCACCTGTCGAGCCTGCCCGGGTCGGCCTTCAGCGTCGGCGGGAGCTGCAGCAGGATCGGGCCGAGCTTCTCCTTCAGCGCCGAGGCCGCGTCCATCAGGCGCCGCACGGGCTCCTCCGGATCGGCCAGCCGCTTGATGTGGGTCAGGAACCTGCTGGCCTTCACGGCCATCACGAACCCGCCGGGCGTGCGGTCGCGCCAACCGGCGAACGTCTCGGCCGAGGGCAGCCGGTAGAAGGCGTTGTTGCTCTCCACGGTCGGGAACGCCCGCGCGTACTCCTCCAGCCAGAGCCGCTGCGGCACGTCCTGCGGATACAGGACCCCGCGCCAGTCCTTGTACTGCCACCCCGAGGTGCCCACCAGCCATGCCATGCGGGACGACTACCCCGCCCGCCGCCGTGCAGTACTGTCGTCAGCCGAGGAGGACCAACACACCGATGGGCGCGAACCATGCGCACGGCCCTGCCCTGCCCGGCTCGCGGCGGACGATCATGGCGAGTCTGGCCGTGCTGGTGCCGCTGGCGATCGTCACACTGGCCGCTCTGCTGTGGCTCTGGCCGGACGGGCGGCAGGACCCCGGCGCTGCGCAGGCCGGTGTCGAGCGGCTCACCGCCACGGTCACCACCGTCACGCTCAAGCGCTGCCCGGCCGCCTCCGCGGGCGCGCCCCAGCCCGACCCGGCCACCTGCGGGAACGCCACCGTCCGGGTCCACGACGGGCCCGACTCGGGCAAGGACGCCGCGCTGCGCCTGCCCAGCGGCCCCGGGGCGCAACACTTCGCGGCCGGCGACGACGTCATCCTGCTGCGCGACTCCGAGGGCGCCTACCAGATCTCCGACCACGACCGGGCGACGCCGCTGTGGTTGTTCGGGGCGGCGTTCGCGCTGGCGGTGATCGCCTTCGGCCGCTGGCGCGGGGTCACGGCCCTGGTGGGGCTGGCGATCACGTTCGTGTTGCTGCTGACGTTCGTCATCCCGGGCATCCTGGCGGGCGAGCCGCCCATGCTGGTGGCCATCGTCGGGGCGGCGGCGATCATGCTGACGGTGCTCTACCTGACGCACGGCTTCTCGCTGCCCACGTCCATGGCCGTGCTCGGCACGCTGGCCAGCCTGACGCTCACCGGAGTGTTGTCGTACGGGGCGCTGGGGCTGGCCAGGCTCAACGGCATCACCGACGACAGCGCGCTGATGCTGGACATGAGCCTGCGGATCGACACCCAGGGGCTGCTGCTGGCCAGCATCATCATCGGCGCGCTGGGAGTGCTCGACGACGTCACGGTCACGCAGGCCGTCACGGTGGCCGAGCTCGCCCACGCCAACCCGTCGTACGGCTTCACCCGCCTCTACCGGGCGGCCGGGCGGATCGGGCGGGCGCACATCGCCTCGGTCATCAACACGATCATCCTGGCCTACGCGGGGGCGTCGCTGCCGCTGCTCCTGCTGTTCAGCATCGGGGAGCAGCCGCTGGGAGAGGTGCTGACGACGCCCGTCGTCGCGCAGGAGATCGTCCGCAGCATCGTCGGCACGCTGGGGCTCATCGCCGCCGTGCCCATCACCACCGCCCTGGCGGCGCTGGCCGCCTCCCGCCGGCCCGCCGAGCCCGCCCCCGCCGGCCCACACGGCCACCTCTCCGACCCGCACGGCCGCGTTTCCGAGCCGCACGACGACTTCTTCACCCGCCAGGATCACGAGTCCGACGACGGCTTCTTCACCCGGCCCACGCGCCAGGACGGGGTGCAGGGCGGGGTGCCGGGCGGAGGGCGATCGGCCCGGCATCGGCGCCGCACGGTCACCGGCGACCAGCCGTTCTCGGAGCGCGGTCAGTAGACCTCGGCGCTGCCGTCCACCCGCAGCTTGCGCCGGGCGCGTTCGTAGAACGTGGTGCCCAGCCGCACCACCTTCGCCGCCTCCGGCCAGGCGGTGACCGTCACGCTGTCTCCCGGGCACAGATGCCCGACCACGGCCCCGTCGACCTCCACCGCCAGCCGCCCGCTGGTGGGCAGCACCTCCAGCGTCACCTCCTCGTCGGCGGGCAGCACCAGCGCCCGGTTGAACGAGGAGTGCGCCGCCGCCGGCACCACGAGCACCGCCTCCACCCGGGGCGACACGATCGGCCCCCCGGCGGAGAAGCTGTAGGCGGTGGACCCCGTGGACGTCGCCACGATCACCGCGTCCGCCGCGAACCGCACGAAGTCGCTCCCCGCCGGGGTGACCGCCACGGCCGCCAATCCCTCGCCGGGGATCCGGACGAGCGCGATGTCGTTGAACGCGGTCACCCGCACGCCCCCGACCGTGCTCTCGATCGCCATCCGCGGCTCGATCGTGTAGCGGTGGCCGTCGATCGCGGACAGCGTGTCGGCCAGCTCGTCCACGTTGATCTCGGCCAGGAACCCGAGCCGCCCGAGATTCACCCCGAGAATCGGCGTCGGCCGCCCGGCGAGCAGCCGCATGGTCCGCAACATCGTCCCGTCACCGCCGAGCCCGACCACCAGGTCGGCCCGCTCCACGAGCGCGGCGGCGTCGACCGCCACGGCGGTGCAGTCGATCCGCCCGACCTCCTCGGGCAGCCCGAGCACGGTGACCCCCTTGCCGGCGGCCCAGCGCAGGATGGTGTCGATCGCCTTCTTGGAGTCGCGCCGCGGATGCAATACCAGCCCGACCGTCCCGATCATGCCCATGCGCACCAGCCTATGCGCCTGTTGAAGGCAGTCCTCGGGCGGCACGCGCGTCAGACGGCCAGGCCGGCCGGGACGCGGGCCTGGCGCAGCTCGAACCAGACCGTGGTCGCGCCGCCCTCGCGGACGAAGCCCCAGCGGTGGCTGAGCGCCTCGATCAGCGGCAGGCCCCGGCCACTGGTGGACTGCGCGCCCGTACGGCACACGAACGGCGCCCCGTCCGACCCCGAGTCCGCCACGGACACGCACACCGAGCGGTCCGAGCTCGTCACCGTCACCGTGAACATCCCGCCCGCCCCCGACCGGGTGTGCAGGATCGCGTTCGTGGCCAGCTCGCTGGTCAGCAGCACCACGTCGTCGTAGAGCGGATGGTCGCGGCCGAGCACGGCCGTCACGAGCCCGCGGGCCCTGGACACCTGGGAGGGGATCCCCGGCAGCCGGACCGCGAGATCGCGGGAGCCGGGCGGATCGCCACCTCCGTCGACGCGGTGAAAGTGCGACGGTGCCACGGCGACCTCCCCCAGAATCCGGGCCCCACGACCGGTCGGAAAAACCGGCGACGTCATGAGACGCGCCAGAGGGGGTCCGGAGATTATCGCGAAAAGGTAGGAATGGGCTTTCCCGTGGTCGCTTGCGTGAGTCCAGGCCGCGACCGAGTACGCTGCGATCGACGAGTCGTCTAGGCCCGTGGGGGAGCGAAGCCGTGCACAGCAGCCTACTCACCCGGCCGTCCGAGGAGGTCGCGTGAGCAGCCTGGAGGCCGTCTGGGTGCAGCCGTACGACCTGCCCGGGGCGGCGGTCGTGACCGGGGTCTTCGACATCCTGCACGTCGGCCACGTCCGCTATCTGGGCGAGGTGGCCGGGCGCGGGCTGCCGCTGGTCGTGGGCGTCGAGGACGATCCGCGCGTACGGGCGTGGAAGGGGCCGAGCCGGCCGTTCAACCCGTCGGGGGAGCGGGCCGAGGTGCTGGCCGCGCTGCGCTTCGTGACCGGTGTGTTCATCGTCACGGGGCCGCCGGACGCGCACGGGCCCGAGGACTACATCGACCTGCTCGCGCCGATGCGCCCGGCGGCGCTCGCGCACACGGCGGGCGATCCGCACGCCGGCGCCCGCGCCGCCGCCGCCGCCCTGCTGGGGGCCGAGTGCTGGGAGTTGTCGGCCATCCCCGACCGGTCCACGACCCGGATCGTGAACGCCGCGGGAAAGGGCTGACGGCCTGGCGGGGTGCCATGATCGCGTAGGCTTTCGAGACATGATGGCCGACCTGGTGGCGCGACGGGTGACCAATGTGCTGGCGCCGCAAGTGCTGGTCATCGTCATGCCGCCGGCCGTCGGCCTGCTCGCGCAGGGGTGGAGCGGTGCGGCGTGGGGGCTGGTGGCCTCGGCGTTCTGCGGCGGCGTCCCGGCGGCGGTGATCGCCGTCGGCGTGCGCTCGGGCCGGCTCGACTCCCACCACATCGTCGACCGCACCCGCCGCACGGGCCCGCTGCTCGCCGCCGTGGCCGCCGTGCTGGTGGCCCTCGCGCTGCTGGTCGTGATGGGCGCGCCGACACTGCTCGTGGCCACCGTGACCGCGATGCTCGTGGCGCTGGCCGTGACCGTGCCGATCACGCTGCGCTGGAAGATCTCCTTCCACGCCGCCGTCTCGGCCGGCACCGTCGTGGTGCTCGCGCACGTGCTCCCGTTCTGGCCGGCCGCGATCGTCGGCGCCGCCGTCGTGGCGCTGGTCTGCTGGGCCCGGGTGCGCCTCGCGCACCACACCTTGGCCCAGGTCGTCGCGGGTGCGGTGGCCGGCACCCTGACGACGTGGGCGACGCTGGTGGCCTTCGGCCTGGAATAGGCGCGGTCCCGCCGGGGTTCCGCGAACATGGATGCGACGAACCGCGGCCGGGTACGCGCCGAGCGCACGGCCAAGCGTGTGAGGACCTACCTCGGCGGCCGGGTGGTGGCCGACACCACCTCCGCCCTCCTGGTGTGGGAGGTGCCCTACTACCCCACCTACTACTTCCCGCTCGAAGACGTCGACGAGGCCGCGCTCAAGGCGACCGGAGCCGTCGAGCACTCGCCGAGCAGGGGCGACGCCGTGGTCTACACGGTCGCCTCCGGCACGAAGGAGGCCGACGGCGCGGCCCTGGCCTATCCGGAGTCGCCGCTGGAGCAGATCCGCGGCCACGTCCGCTTCGCGTGGGACGCGATGGACGCCTGGTTCGAGGAGGACGAGCAGGTCTACTTCCACCCGCGCGACCCGTACACCCGGGTGGACGTCCTGCCGAGCTCGCGGCACGTGCGGGTGGAGGTGGACGGCGTCACCGTCGCCGACTCCCGCAACGCCCGCATCCTCTTCGAGACCGGGCTGCCCGCCCGCTACTACCTGCCGAAGACGGACGTGCGCCTCGACCTGCTGGAGGCCACGGACACCGCCACCCACTGCCCCTACAAGGGGACGGCGGAATACTGGTCGGTGAACGGCAAGAAGGACCTGGCCTGGTCCTACCGGACGCCGCTGCCGGAGAGCGAGCGGGTGGCCGGGCTGATCGCGTTCTACAACGAGAAGCTCGACATCTACCTCGACGGTGAGCTGGAGGAGCGCCCGAAGAGCAAGTTCGGCTGAGTTGACAGGCGGCCCGCCGATATAACACCCTTTCACTATTCGAATAGTGAAAGGGTGTTTTCGTGATCGAGTTCCAGCTCGACCGGGGCTCCGGCGTGTCGACGTACCTGCAGCTCGTCCACCAGGTGAAGCAGGCGCTCAGGCTCGGCACGCTGCGGCCGGGTGACCAGCTCCCCACCGCCCGCGAGGTGGTCGAGAGCCTGGCCATCAACCCCAACACCGTGCTCAAGGCCTACCGCGAGCTGGAGCGCGCGGGGCTGGTCGAGGGGCGGCCGGGGCTGGGGACGTTCGTGCGGCAGGGCATCCGCGACGCGACGCTCGCCGATCACACCCGCCTGCGGCGCGGGCTGGAGTCGTGGGTGCGCGAGGCCAGGCAGGCGGGGCTCGACCAGGAGGATCTGCGGGCGCTGTTCGCCGTGGTGCTGGCCGACGCCGCGAAGGAGGGGGCCGCGTGAGGCCCGCGCTGGAGGCCACCGGGCTCGGCGTGCGCTACCGCCGCTCGTGGGCGTTACGCGACTGCTCGCTGGCCGTGCCGGCCGGCCGGGTGGCGGCGCTGGTCGGGCCGAACGGCGCGGGCAAGACCACCCTCATGCACGCCGCCGTCGGGCTGATCAGGCCCACGCGGGGACAGGTCGGCGGGCCCGGCGAGGTGGCGTTCGTGGCTCAGGACAAGCCGCTGTACGACGGGTTCACGGTCGGCGAGACGCTCACGTTCGGCCGCCGGACGAACACCCGCTGGGACGAGCGGTCCGCCCGCGACCGGCTCGGCGCGCTGGGGATCCCGCTCGATCGCAAGGCGGGCGGGTTGTCGGGCGGGCAGCGGGCGCAGGTGGCGCTCACGCTCGCGCTGGCCCGGCGCCCCGACCTGCTCGTGCTGGACGAGCCGCTGGCCAACCTGGACCCGCTGGCCCGGCACGACGTCATGCGCGCGATCATGGCCGAGGTGGCGGGGCGGGAGCTGACCGTGCTGCTGTCCTCGCACGTCGTCTCCGATCTGCGCGACACCTGCGACTGGCTCATCGTGCTGAACGGCGGCCGTCTCCAGGTCAGCGGCGACATCGACGAGCTGCTCGACGGGCACCACGTGCTGACCGGGCCCGCCGAGCTGGCCGACCGGCTGCCGGCCGGGACGGAGGTGGTGAGCGCGGGCCGAACGGGCCGGCAGGCCGGCCTGCTCGTCAGGGGCGCGCCGCCGCTCGATCCGCGCTGGCGGGCGCGGCGCGCGGGGCTGGAGGAGCTCGTCGTGGGCTATCTGCGCAGCCCCGGGTCGGCGGCGCTGCCCGGCCTGGCGGAGGTGGGCGCGTGATCTGGCTGACCTGGCGCCAGCACCGGGCGCAGATCCTTCTGACGGCCGCCTTCCTGGTGCTGCTGGGGGCGCTGCTGCTCGCGTCCGCGATCGAGGCCGGGGCCTACCTCGGCGAGCACGCCCCGCCCGGCTGCCCGGGGCCGGCGGTGGCCTGCGGCGACCTCGCGGTGGCGCTGGGACGGCGCTACGACGCGGTCTACTCCGTGTTCGGCTGGATGCCGCTGGTGGCGCCCGCGCTGATCGGCGCGTTCTGGGGAGCGCCGCTGCTCGGCCGCGAGTACGAACGCGGCACCCACCGGCTGGCCTGGACCCAGTCCGTGCCCGTGTGGCGCTGGCTGGCGGTCAAACTGTCCGTGCTGGGCGGGGCGGTCGTGGCGGGCGGGCTGCTGCTGTCGCTGATGGTGAGCCTGTGGCGGCCGGTGTTCCGCGACGGCATCGACTCCTCCTTCGGCAACATCGGCGTGTTCAACATGGTCGGGGTGGCGCCGGCGGCGTGGTGGCTCTACGCGTTCGCGCTCGGCGCGGCGGCCGGGACGGTGTTCCGGCGCACGCTGCCCGCCATGGCGGTGGTCGTGGCGGGGGTGGCGGCGACGATGTTCGTGCTGTTCGCCCTGAGCGACGGCTACGCCGAGCCCGCGCGGGCGGTGTTGTCGGGCACGGTGGTGCTGGACGACCCCGACGTCCGGCTGGTGCGCGCCGCCTGGGTGGAGCCCGCCGGGCGGGAGGTCGCCGATCCGGCCGGCAGCGGCTGCCCCCGGCGCGCGGACGCCGGGCAGAGCGACAGGAACGCGCGGGCGTGGCAGAGCTGCCTGTTCGGCAAGGGCTACACCTACGCGGTGTACTTCCATCCGCCGTCCCGGTTCTGGCGCTTCCAGTGGACCGAGGCGGGGATCCTGCTGGCCGCGTCGTCGATGCTCGGCGGCCTGGCCGTATGGCGCACACTGTGCCGGGCCGCCTGACGGGTCACCTGACGGGCCACCGCGGTGGGCCCACCGTGACGGCGCCGTGGTGGGCCTGGCGTCATGGGCCCGCCGTGGTGGGCGGCGGGCCCGCGGCGGCCGGCGCGTCAGCGCGTGGTTCCGCGCGGGTCGCGGCCGAGATAGCGCAGCAGTGTCGCCACGTCGTCGTCCCCGGTTTCGGCCGGGAGCGCCGCCGCGTACGCGCCCCAGGCGCGCAGCGGCTCGACGATCTCCTTGGCGACCTTCAGCAGGGGCCGGGCCAGCTCGGGCGTGAGCGGTGACGGCCCGCCGGTGGCCACGGCGATGTCCCAGGCGTGCACGGCCGCGTCGAGGGCGCACGCCGTCGAGCCGGACCACGGCGTCATCTTGTGCGGCGGCACCGGCGTCGCCACCTCGGCGGCGTCCGGGTCGACCGCGGCCCACGCCGCGGCCGAGCGCGCCAGCGCCTCCTCCAGAACCTGCGACGGGTTCGCCACCGGCCCGCCCGGAGGGTCGAACGGGTCGAACGACGGACCCGGCTCGCCGGTCAGCGCCGACGCGAAGCCGAGCTGGTCGCCGGCCGCGTGCCGGAAGACCTTGGCGACGCTCCAGCCCGAGCAGGACGTCGGCAGGTCCCAGCCGTCGGCGGGCACGCCGCTGACGGCCTGACGCAGCGCCTCGTGCGAGGCGTCCAGGGTGTCCCAACCAGTGCTGTTCATGTGTGATGCCCCTTTCGTGGTGACATCACTCTATCAGAACGGAATGATTTGTTCCACTATTGGTGAGCGCATCACCGGGGCCGGAGCTGGGCCGCCTCCGCGATCAGGCCCTCGATCAGCCGGTCCAGGGCCCACTCGAAGTCCGCCGCCGGGTCCACGCCCCGGTCCGTGCTCCGCAGCAGCCTGCTGAAGTGCGGCAACGCCGCCGGGTCCATGTCGCGGATGTACGCGCCGACGTTCTCCTGGCCCGCGTGCACCTTCGGATCGCCGGTGAAGCCGCCGGTCGTCATCAGCAGGCAGCCGAACACCAGCCCGTTGACCGCCCCCAGCGCCCGCCACGCGCCCACCTCGTCGAACCCCGCCCGGAACAGCGCCCCCACCAGGCCGTCCATCGCCCCCAGTGCGCGTACGGAGGTCGGGTTGGACTGGTCGGTGATCAGCGCGAGCGGCACCACGGGATGGCTGCTGAAGACCCGGTAGGTGCTCAGCGCCACCTGGCGGACCTTCTCCTGCCAGGGCAGCTCGGAGTCGGGCCGCTCGACCTGCCCGAAGACCCGCTCCGCGATGCCGTCGAGGATGTCCGCCTTGTTCGAGACGTGGTTGTAGAGCGACATCGCCTCGACGCCGAGCTTCTTGGCCAGCTTGCGCATGGAGAGCCCTTCCAGGCCCACCTCGCCGGCCAGCTCCAAGGCCGCGTCCAGGACCTTCTCCCTGTTCAGCGGCTCGCGCCGTGTCATCCGTTGCTCCTCTCGCCCTTTCCCGGTTGACAAAGCTTACGGTGTATGTGTTCTACTTACGGCGTAAGCATACACTGTAAGTAGAGGAGATCGGCGAATGACGGACGTGATCGTGGCCGGTGGCGGCCCCGTGGGGTTGCTGCTGGCGTGCGAGCTCAAGCTGGCGGGGGCCGACCCGCTGGTCCTGGAGGCGGCCACGCAGGCGGTCCCCAACCGCAGCCTCGGCCTGCGCTCGCTCAACGCGCGCACCGTGCGGTCGCTGGCCCTGCGCGGGCTGGACGAGCCGGTGGCCAAGGAGCAGTGGGCGATGCTCGACGAGCTGGGCGACCGGCGCGAGCCCGCCGGGGCCGACCTGGTGGCCATGATGGTGGAGCTGCTCGGCAAGGGCCTGATGAAGGGGCACTTCAGCGGGCTGCCGCTGCTGGAGATGGAGGGCGGCGCCGACTATCTCATGCTCAAGCAGCACCGGCTGGAGGCGGTGCTCGCCGAGCGGGCGGCCGAGCTGGGGGTGCGGGTCCTGCCGGGAAGCACGGTGGCGGACGTCGTCCAGGAACCGGGCGCCGTCGTCGCGACGCTCGCCGACGGGCGGGTCTTCCGGGGCTCCTACCTGGTGGGCTGCGACGGCGGGCGCAGCGTGGTGCGGAAGCGGACGGGGTTCGCCTTCGAGGGGACGGAGGCGACCATGACCGGGCGGACCGCCGTGGCCGAGCTCGCCGACCCGGGCGCGCTCACCTCGTCGCTGCGCGGCCCCGGCGGGCTGGTGAACCTTTCGCTGGTGCCGGGCGAGGTCGCGACCATCGAGTACGCCGGCGGGCCCGGCGATCGGGACGCGCCGATGACGGCCGTGGAGCTGCAGGAGAGCCTGCGGCGGGTGACCGGGCTCGACGTGGTGGTCGAGCGGCTGGAGACCGGGATCCGCTACAGCGACAACACCCGGCACGCGGCGGCGTACCGGATGGGGCGGGTGCTGCTGGCGGGGGACGCGGCGCACGTGCACTCGCCGATCGGCGGGCAGGGGCTCAACCTGGGGCTGCAGGACGCGCTCAACCTCGGGTGGAAGCTCGCCCTGGTGGCGCGGGGGCGCGCGCCCGAGAGCCTGCTCGACACCTACACCTCCGAGCGGCATCCGGTGGCGGCCAGGGTGCTGCGCAACACCCGCGCGCAGGTGGCGCTCATGCGGCCGGGGGCGCACGTGGACGCGTTGCGGGAGGTGCTGTCGGAGGTGATGGCGCTGCCGGACGCGGGGCGGCACTTCGGCGGGATGGTCGACGGGACGGACACCGACTACGCGCCGGGGTCGGCCGATCCGCGCGTGGGACGGTTCGCGCCGGCGCTGGAGGTGGTCGAGCCCGGCGGGGGAGCGGGCCCGGCCCGTGCGCTCGCCGAGGTGCTGCGGGACGGGCTCGGGGTGCTGGTCGAGCCCGCGGGCGGGCGGCCCGGTGACGCGCCCGGCGGCGCCGTGGCCGGTCACCGGGACCGGGTGCGGGTCGTCCGCGCCGCCGCCGCCTCCGACGGTGCGGCCGGTACGGAGCCGCTGCTCGTGCGGCCCGACGGCTACGTCGCCTGGACCGGCGGATGGGACGGGCTCGGCGCGGCGCTCACCACGTGGTTCGGCCCGCCCCAATGAGGTTCGCTCCGGTGAGGTTCGGTCTGGTGATGATCGGTCTGGTGCGGCCGGGCGTCAGGTGACGCCCGGCCGGTGTGGACCGGTCAGGTGAGCAGGCGGGTGAGGACGCGGGTGCCGAACTCCAGGCCCTCCACCGGCACCCGCTCGTCCTTCCCGTGGAACATGCCGAAGTAGTCGAGGTCGGGCCGGAGCATGAGCGGCGCGAACCCGTACCCCTTGATGCCGATCCGGGCGAACGACTTGGCGTCGGTGCCGCCGCTCATCACGTACGGGACCGGCCGCGCCAGCGGATCCTCGGCCACCAGCGACCCGGCCAGCTCGTCGAAGAACGGCGACGGGAACGGCGCGTCCGGCGCGTCCTCCAGGTTGACGAACTCCCGGGTGATCTTGGGCCCGAGCAGCGCGTCGATCGTCTCCAGGAACTCCTGCCGCTGGCCCGGCAGATAGCGACCGTCCACGTGCGCCTCGGCGGTGGAGGGCACCACGTTCACCTTGTAGCCGGCGTCCAGCATCGTCGGGTTGGCCGAGTTGCGGATCTGGCTCCTGAACAGGCCGCCGAGCGGGCCGAGCCGGGTCGCCTCGGCGTCCAGGCGGTCGAGGTCGATCGACTGGCCGGTGATCTCCGACAGGCTCTGGAGGAGGGCCGCGACCGGCGGCGTCAGGCGTACCGGCCAGGAATGGGCGGCCACCCGCGACAAGGCGTGCACGAGCGTCGCGACCGGGTTGTCCACGGGCGGGCGCGAGCCGTGGCCGGCCACGCCGTGCGCGGTGAGCTTCATCCACGCGGTGCCCCGCTCGCCGACGGCGATCGGATAGACCCGGTGCTCGCCCGAGGCCACGCTGAAGCCGCCCGACTCGCTGATCGCCTCGGTCACGCCGTCGAACAGCTCGCGGTGCTCGGTGACCGCGTGCCGCGAGCCGTAGTCGCCGGTCGCCTCCTCGTCCGCCAGGAACGCCAGCACCAGGTCACGCCTGGGCCGCACGCCGCGCGCGGCCAGGTCGAGCACCGTGGCGAGGGTCATCGCGCACGAGCCTTTCATGTCGACCGCGCCCCGGCCGTACACGCAGCCGTCCGTGATCTCCCCGGAGAACGGGTGCATCCGCCACTCGGCCGGGTCGGCGGGCACCACGTCGAGGTGGCCGTGGATCAGCAGCGCGTCGGAGGAGTCGCCGTCGATCCTGGCCACGACGGTGGTCCGCTTCGGCGCCGACTCGAACACCACCGGCGCCAGTCCCGCGTCCGCGAGCAGCGTGGCGACGTATTCGGCCGCCGGGCGCTCACCCGAGCCCGGGTTGGTGGTGTCGAACCTGATCAGATCCGAGCAGATCTCGGCAACGCTCTTCACGCTCTTCCTTTCAATGTGAGCGGCGGCACCCCGGGCGTCTCCATGCCGAAGAGCAACCCGTAGAAGGCCAGCTCGGCCTCCAGCACCGCGACGATGGTCTCTTCCCTGCGCCAGCCGTGCTGCTCGCCGGGGAAGGTGAGCAGGGCCCAGCTCTTGCCGTGCCTGTCCAGCTCGGCGGTGAACCGCTCGGCCTGGCCGACGTCCACGATCGCGTCCTCCAGCCCGTGCAGCATGAGGCACGGGCCCGAGGCGCGGCCGGCGTTCAGCAGCGGGGAGCGCTCGGTGTAGCGCTCGCGCGTCTCGGGCAGCGGGCCCACCAGGCCGTCCAGGTAGCGGGACTCGAAGTCGTGCGTCTCGGCCGCCCAGCTCTCCGGGTCGGTGATCGCGTAGTGCGCGACCCCGCCCGCGAACACGTCGCTGTGCACGAGCGCCGCCACCGTGGTCCAGCCGCCGGCGCTGCCGCCCCGGATGGCCAGCTTGGCGGCGTCCGCCCGGCCCAGCTCCACCAGGCCGCGCGCCACCTTGGCGCAGTCCTGCACGTCCACCACGCCCCACTGGTGGCGCAGCCGCTCGCGGTAGGCGCGGCCGTAGCCGGTCGAGCCGCCGTAGTTCACCACGGCGACGCCGATCCCCCTGCTGGTGAAGTAGGCGATCTCCAGGTCCAGCACGATGGGGAGGTTGCCGGTCGGGCCGCCGTGCACGAAGATCACGTACGGTTGCGGGCCCTGGCCGCCGGCCGGCGGGTAGAGGTGCGCGTGCACGCCCTCGACGGTCACCGTCTCGGGGGTGGGGAGCAGGGCGCGGTCAGGCAGCGGCTTGGGGGCCGACACCACCTCGTGGGCGCCGTCGCCGAGGTCGACCAGCCGCACCTCCATCGGCGTGTACGGCGTCGCCCCCACGGCCGCCGCCTTGCCGCCCGCCGCCGACACGCTCGACGCCCAGTGGGTGGCGGAGCCGCCCAGCTCCGTCAGGTCGCCGCTCTCCGGGTCCAGCACGCCGAGGCGGCGGTGGTCCGCGGTGCCGTAGACCACGGCCAGGCGGCCGTCCCCGGCCACCGCCAGGTACGACATGCCCGGCTTCCAGGCCGCGCCGCCGAACTCCAGCTCCATCGGGGTCAGGTTGCGGCCGGGGGAGCCGTCGAGGGGGATCAGGTGGATGTTCCACCAGCCGGTGGGGTCGGTGGCCGCGTACAGGGTGGCGTCGTCGCGCCACTCGGCCTGGGCGACCGACTCCTGCGGGCCGCCGGCGACCACCCGGTGCTCGCCCGCCGTGCCGTCGCCGGCCAGGGGGGCCACGCAGAGCTCGGTGCCGTCCCAGGGCATGTTCGGGTGGTCCCAGCCGATCCAGGCGACGTTTCGCCCGTCGGGCGAAATTCTGGGATTCATCAGGAAATGGTGGGCTTTGAGGATCACGGTGAGCGGGCCGCCGTCCAGAGGCACCGCCACCAGGTCGCGCACGTCGTGCGTCTCGCGCACCGCCCACACCTCGTCCCGGCCGGGAGGCAGGTAGAGGTCGGCGTACCGGGCGGGGCCCTCCGGGGTGATCGGCTCGGGCGTGCCGCCGGCGTCGAGGCGGTAAAGGCGCTGGTCGGCCCAGTTCGTGAAGACGAGGCCGCCGCCGGGCAGGGGGCGCCAGGAGCGGCCGCCGTACTCGATGACCCGGTTGCGCGCGTTCCAGCCCGGAGGCAGCGCGTCGACGCGGGAGCCGTCCGGCAGGCGGCGCACCACGCAGCGCCGGCCGCCCTCGTGCGGACGCGGCTCGTCCCACCAGGCCTCGACGCCGGCGGGCGTGGCCACCGCCTCCACCCACTGGGGGCCGCCGTCGGTACGGGCCACGTCGATCGGTCGAATGCTCATCAACTCACCAATTGCCGTCGGTACAAAGAGGAAGCGCATGTTCGGGCGGATGGAGCACGTACGCGATGCCGCCGCTGCCCGA
Source organism: Nonomuraea sp. NPDC002799 (assembly GCF_053592075.1). Taxonomy (NCBI): domain Bacteria; kingdom Bacillati; phylum Actinomycetota; class Actinomycetes; order Streptosporangiales; family Streptosporangiaceae; genus Nonomuraea; species Nonomuraea sp. NPDC002799. Next base: position 222,791 of record NZ_JBSFVA010000007.1, on the reverse strand, counting down.
GCTCCTGAGCCACACGTTCTCGAACGCGGCCCGCGGATAGACCCTGCGCACCTCGTCCTGGCCGGGCGCGGCAGGATCGTTCACGACGACGTCGCCCTCGGCCGTGAAACCGGTGACGACCAGGATGTGCCCGTTGGTGGAGAAACCGGAGCCGGGCAGCTCGTGCGCCTTGAACGACTGTGACGTGATCACCGGGATCCCGGCCCGTACGAACGACTCCAGCTCCACCGCCGAGCGCAGCCGCGTCACGAACCCGGCCAGCCCGAACCGTCCCGCGTACGCCACGTTGAACGGCCAGTTGCCCGTGCCCTGGTAGCTCTCGTCGTAGGCGCCCCTGGCCGCGTCGGCCACGATCGGCGCCGGATCGCCGTCGCCCGCCCAGGCCAGCTCGTCCGGGCCGGGGCCGCGCCCCCAGAACCCGAGGACCATGGCCACCGAGGCGGGGCTGCACCAGTTGGCCCCGCCGCCGTCCCACCGCGGATGGCGCCCGGCGTGCGCGTACTGCGAGTGCCGGGGCACCGCCAGCTCCACCGGCCCTTCCCGGCCGAAGACGCTCGGCGCCGCGGGCCGCCGCGGCAGCGCCGACGCCATCACGCCCAGTCCGGTCACGCGGGCGCCCGCGCCGTGCCGGGTGACCCGCACCTGGTACGCGACCACCGGCCGCCTGGCCACGAACGTGTCCACCGCCACGTCGCCATCCTCGTCCCCCTGGCCCGGAACCGACGTGCGCGGCTCGCCGTGCTCGGACCAGCGGCCCATGACGTACCACTTGGTGAGCCCGCCCGCGGCGGTCCTGGCCCGCAGCTCCACCTCGATCCAGGCGCCGGGCGGGGTGCGCGCGGTCCACGAGGGCACGAGCTGGGTGGCGGCGAAGCCGATCCGGCTCTCCTCGCCCGTCCAGACCGGCTCGGGGGTCACGGGCACGGCGAAGCGGGTGAAGACGACGCGCGCCAGATCGACGGTGAGCACCAGGCACATTGTGGTTTCGCACACCATGTCGCACATCGGATGGTTTACGTACCAGCCCGATTGTGTCGGTGATGATCTCTATCGTTCGGGGCATGACTCAAGCGGTACAGGCCTACTCCTACGCCGGTCCCTCCGTGCTGGCCGACGGCAGACTCGGGCTTTCGACCTCCGGTGGGACCGCGTTATCCGGCCCCCAGCCCCATCCCCGGTTCTTCAGCGGGCTGCTCACCCAGGCCGCCCCCGCCGCGGCCGGGCTGCTCGCCGTCGCCGACGTGGCGCTCACCCGCTACCACCAGCCCAGGCCCGGCTGGACCCGCGACCCGGTGGTCACCTGTGACGGCGGGCGGTTGCGGTTCGAGTCGTTCTCAGCCTGCGGCGGCGTCTACGCCCGGCTCGACGTGCAGGAGCTCGACGGCGACGTGCTCGACCGCGGCACCACCAACGTCGACGTCAACGGGCCGCTGCGCGAGGCGCTGGCCAGGGTGGGCGGCCGTGACCCGCTGCACCTGGGCGTCGGCCCCGACGAGCTGGCGGTCACCACGCTCGGCGGCGCCGTCGTGGAGAAGAAGGTGCCGCTGCCGACGCGGTGGCTGCGGGGGTTCGCGGAGGTGCAGGTGATCGCGGCGGGGTTCGACCTGCGGGCCGAGCTGACCGGCCCGCACGCCGTACGCTTCCTGCGCTCCCTCCCGCGCGCCGCCCGCGCCACCGTCTGGGCCGTCCCGGCGGGCCGCGACCTGCGCCTGGCCGCGGGCCCCGCACGCGGCGGCGTCTGCCTGTCGGGCGCCGGGCGGATCGCCACGCTGATGCCGCTGCTCCGCTTCGCCAAGGCCCTGCGCGTGTACGGCCCGGCCGACGGCTCCTCCACCGCCAGTGCCTGGGAGCTGGAGCTGCCCGGCATGCGTTACACGCTCGCCGTCTCCCCCGAGCCGTGGCGCGGCTTCTCCGGCGAGGGCGCCGTCCTGTCCGACCTGGCCACCGACGAGGCCGCCGGAGACGCCGACGTGGTCGGCATGCTGCTCAACTTCGAGCCGACGGTCGAGCTGGGGCTGCTCGCCGACCGCTCGGGCCTGCCCCTCGATCGGGTGCGCGCGGCGCTCACCCAGCTCGGCACGGCCGGGCGGGTGGGCTACGACCTGCACGAGGCGGCCCACTTCCATCGCGAGCTGCCCTACGACCGGGAGCAGGTGGCCGGGCTCAACCCCCGGCTGACGGCGGCGCGGGCACTGGCGGAGTCGGGAGCCGTGCGGCTGGACGGCGACTCCGCCGAGGTCACCACGGAGGGCGGGGTGCGGCGGGTGCGCGTCACCGAAGGGTCCTGCACGTGCCCGTGGTGGTTCGACCACCGGGGGGCGCGGGGCCCGTGCAAGCACGTGCTGGCGGCCCGCATCGCCGCCCGCCTCCCGGCCGAGGTGACCGCGTGACCCCGGGACTCACGACCCCGGCGCCCACCACCCCGGCGCCCACGACTCCGGCGCCCACCACTCTGGGGCACGCCGGTCCCGGGTCTGGGGCGTCCGGGGTGTGGGGAGCGGTGGTGGCGGCCATTGACACGGGGGACCCCGAGCGGGTGGCCGCGTGTGTGCTCGCCCTCGACGACCCTGCTCGTCGCGAGGTGGCCGCCGCGCTGCCCGCGTACATCGCCGTGGCGGAGAGACGCGCCGAGACCAGGCGGCAGGAGCGCGTGACCCGGCACGAACGCAAGAGCGAAGCCGCGTGGCAGGAGCACCTCCGCAAGACCACCGGCCGTATCGTCCACGACCACGAACGCCGGCGTTGGGACGCCCCCTGGAACTCGCCCTCGCCCCCTTCCCCCGACGAGGACTGGATCGGCCCCCTGCGGGTGGCGGGCGCGGCGACCATCGGCAGCGTCATGGCGGTGGTGAACTGGCTTCACCGCCGTGATTTCCAGAGCCGCTGGAACGAGGCGGCCGACACCCCGGCCGTCCTCGAACGGGTGCTCGCCACGCGCCCCGCCGCCTGGCAGGCCGACTTCGCCGTCCGCGCCGCTCTCAGGCTCCGCCCCAACGCCCGCAGGCGCCGCCGCCGGGACGACGACGCGGCGCTCGCCCTGGCCATGTTGCGCCGCACCGGCGCCACCCCGCCCGAACACGACCCCCTCCTCGTCGCCTGGGTGAGCCGCAGCCCTGGCACCTCCGCCGACCTGCGTGGCGACCCGCTGCTCGACCGGCTGCTGCCCAGGATGTTCGACGCCGAGGGCGTCGGCAGAACCCTGGCAGGGGAGCGCCCCGCGCCCGACACTGCTCCGGCAGGGGTGCGTGCCGTGCCGGGCACGTGGCTTGCCGCTCTCACCGAGCTGGAACGCGACGGCACCATCGGCAGGGACCTGCTGCTCGACGGTTGCCTGCGCCGGTTCCTGCGCGGCGGTCCCGCCGCAGACCTGCGCTTCTTCGTTCACCTGCATGAGCTGCTCGCGCCGGCGCCTGGTGAGGTGGCCGCGCGCGCCCGCGACTACCTGCGGCTGCTGCCCGCCGCACCCGGCCCCGTGGCGGAGCCGGCGTTGCGGCAGCTGCGCCGGCTCGGCACGCTCGACCCCGCCGAGCTGTCGCACGCGTTGCGGGCGCTGCTGCTCCGGCCGGAGCGGAAGCTGGTGACGGCCGGGCTCACGTGGTTCGACGAGGTGGCCCGCGATTCCGGCGGCGATCTCGACGAGCTGGCCCCCGCCCTCGGCCACGCCTTCACCTGCGAGTCGTCCGACGTGCAGGGCCGGGCCGTGCGGATGGCGGTCAAGCACGCCAAGCGGTTCACGGGCACGGGCGCGCAGGCCATCCGCGCCTCGATCGGCCTGCTGCCGGCGGAGCTGGGGGAGACGCTGTCGGCGGTGTTCGGCGGGGAGACGGCCGCAGGGACGGCCGGGGAGAGGGCAGGGGGGACGGCGGACCAGGACGGGTTCACGCCCGTGCCGCTGCCCCGACCGGAGCCGGCCGGGCCGTTTCCGGCGCCTGTCCGGAGCGTGGCGGAGCTGGGGGAGTGGCCGGACAGGGCCGGGTGGGTGGCCACCGAGTCGTGGCTGGCGGCGATCGTCCGGCTGCACGGCAGCGATCGGGAAGGGCTCGCGGCGAAGTTGTTCGGAGGACGGCCGCCCGGTCACCCGCCGGAACGCCCGTGGTCTCTACCGTGGACGTGGTGCCGGGAGATCGTCAGGCTGATCCTGACCCGCGCAGGCTCATCGGCCACGTCCCCAGGTGCCCCTCCCGCTCTCGTCGCCGCGTCCATGGCCACGACCTCTGCCCGTGCCGCCACTTCTGGCGCCGTGTCCGGTGCCGCGCCCTCTGCTCGTGTCTCTGCTCCCGGCGTGACCGCCGGTGGCTGGAAGGGCGGTGACGCCGGAGAGGGTCGGCTGCCCGGACCGTCCGGGGTTTCGGCGCCGCACCTGTTCCTGTTGCGGCGCTTCGCCGAGGTGCACGCGGCGATCGAGGCCGGGGTGGCGCTTCCGCCGTACCTGCTGGCCGAGCCCACCGGGCGGACCGGTCACGTGGACGCGGAGGAGCTGGTCGAGCGGCTGGCGGGCTATGAGCGTTCAGGCGTCGAGGCCATGCCCGCCGACCTGCAGCAGGCGCTTCTGCGGCTCCCGCGCGAGATCGCGCCCGAGGTGGTGGCGCGGGCCGCCGCGCTGACCTCGGAGGCGGGCCGGGCGGCCGCACGCTGGATGGACGGCGGGCGTCCTGATCCCGTCGCCGAGGTCGGCTGGATGGACGGCGGCGCGGAGGAATACCGTGACGACCGCGAACCGGCCCGGCTCGGAGGCGTCTGGCTGGTGCCGCGGCTCCATGTCGCGCCGACGGGTCTGCCGCTCATCGACGGCCTGTTCGCCCATCCCGGTCACGGCCGCTGGGAGGAGGGCCACGGTGGGTTCCTGCCGTGGTGGCCGTACGTGATGCCGTCCCACCGGGAGGTCGTCGCCCTCCACTTCCTGCCCCTCCTGCTCGACCAGCAGGCAGCCCCCAAGATGTGTCCCGCCCTGGCGGTCCCCCTGGCGCTGGCCGCCGGGCCCGCGGGCGAGGGCCTGGCGATCGTCCAGGCGTACGCCGCGGCGGACCAGAGCTGGTCGGACTCGCCCGAGGAGCGGGCGCGGACGGTGGTCGGACCGGCGGCCCGTGGCGATCTGGCCGCCGAGGAGGTCGGGCGGCAACTGGCGCTGCTGGTGCGCCGGGCGTCGGTACGGCCGGGGCCGGCGTTCGCGACCCTGGAGAACGCCGCGGCCCAAGGGGCGCACCGGGAGGTGTGGCGGATCATGACGGGCTTCCTGCCCGTCTTCCTGCCGGGGCCAGGGGAGCGGCCGCACAGCAGGCACGCGCAGGGGCTCGCCTTCGCCCTGCGCGCGGCGCGGTGGGCCGGGGCCAGGGGAGCGCTGCCGTGCGTGGCCGAGGTCGCCGCGCGCCGGGCGTCCAGCACCTTCGTACGGGAGGCGCGCAGGCTGCACTCCTACCTGTCGTGACGCGCCACGCTGTGCCGGCCTGCCGTGCCGTTGCGCTGCGCCGGCTTGCCGGGCCGTCTCGTTGCGCCGGCTTGACGTGCTGGCCCGTTGGGCTGAGCCGCGCTGTCGTGATGCGCGGCGTGGGAGGTCAGAGGTACAGGCCCGTGGACTCGTCGCCGGTGACGGGGGTGATCTCGCGGCCCGATCGCAGGGCGTACAGCTGCGCCAGTGTCGCCCCCGACGGCCCCACGCCCTGCGGCGAGCCCAGCCAGGTGACGGCCTCGTCCTTGCTCAGCGGCCCCACCTCGATCTGGGCCAGGCACCGGCCGGGACGCACGACGGCCGGGTGGAGGCGGGTCAGGTCCTCGTTCGTGGTGATCGCCACCAGGACGTCGCGGCCCTGTCCGAGCAGGCCGTCCGTCAGGTTGAGCAGCCGCGACAGACCCTGTCCCGCCTGCGCCTTGGCGCCCGCGCTGATCAGCTCGTCGCAGTCCTCCAGGACGAGCAGCCGCCAGCGCTGGGCGTCCTCGTCGGTGTCGTAGCCGACGGCCACCTCCATCAGGTAGCCCGGCTCGTTGAACAGGCGCTCCGGGTCGAGCACGCAGTCGACCTGGCACCACTCGCGCCACTGCTTGGCCAGCGAGCGCAGCAGCGTCGTCTTGCCGGTGCCGGGCTGGCCGTGCAGGAGGATGAGCCGGCCGTTGACGTCGGCCGGGGTGATCGCCATGAGCTTGCCGAGGGCCGGGCGCACCTTGGCGGAGTAGTTGGGGCTGATCTCGTCCCAGGGCTGCGCCGTGATCGGCTTCTCGGAGCGGGTGCCGCCGTGCGAGCCGCGCCACCAGAAGCCCATCTCGACGTGGTCGGCCTCCGGCATGGCCTCTTCCGCGCCGTCGATGCTCTCCGCGAGGACGGTCTTGGCCAGCTCCTCGTTCACCGCCGTGACGCTGACCGTGGCCGTGCGGTTGCGGTGGCGTATGACGCGCAGGGTCCAGCCGTCGCCGCTGATGAGCCGCGACTCCGACCCGTCCTCCACCCGCGCGGTACGCAGCACGCGCCCGCCTTCGGGAGCGAGCGGGGCCTCAGGGCGCACCCGCTCCAGATTGGCCAGCCGCGACCACGGCTGCGCCCCCGTCGCGAACGGCGACAACGCCAGCGCGTCGATGACGTCGATGGCGGAGTCGGCGTCGTCGATCCAGATGTTCATCGGGAGCTCGGCGGAGTCCGGGGTGGGGAACGGCACCTCCCTGATCACAGACATAATCGTAATGATCTATGCCAGGGCCGCGGATGTCGAAGGGTTTGACAGGAAAAGCAGGGGTCACTTCTTCTTCAGCGTCCCGGTCTCCGTGACGAGGCCGAAGCCGGGGACGTCACGCCAGGTATAGGTGAGGGCATCGCCCCGCAGCGCCAGCGTGATGGTGCCGGCGATGCAGCCGCCCTCGTTCGCGCCCAGGGAGAAGGTCAGGAGGGCGGGCTCCGCCTTGGTGAGGGTGATGGTGCCCGTGCACTTGGCCTCGGCGTTCTCCTCGGACCAGGCGGCCGTGGACTCGCCGGGCTTCAGCTTCACCGTGTTCTCGGCGCCGTCGTCCATGGGGTTCGTGCTCGTGGTGCGGCCCGACCAGTCGCCCTCGAACGCGGCCGGGATCTTCGGGCCCGCGCCGGCCGGTGTTTCGGTGCCGGTCTCAGTGGCGGGCAGGGTGCCGGTCTGGGTGCCGGTCTCGGCCGGTGACGAGCGGGCGGGGGTGGGAGGACCCGAGCGCGAGCCGGTGGCGGGCGGCGCGGCCGAGGCGGACCGGTCACCGGCTTTCATGGCCGGGGCGCGGTCGAGCGTCAGGACGACGACGGTGCCGGCCGCCAGGGCCACCGCCGCCGCGACGACGCCGACGAGCACGCCACGCGTTCGGGTGCGCCGCGTTCCGGCCGTGGGGGCGTCCGGGCGCCGCGGCCCGGTCGTCCCGCCGGCTCCCGGAAAATGGCCCTGCGGAGGAGCGGGAGCAGGCCCCTGCCGAGCCGGAGCGGGCCCCTGCGGAGCAGGAGCAGGCCCGGGCGGGCCGGGTAAGGGGGGCCGGGGCGCCGCGTTGGGGTCGACCAGGGACATCATGAGCTGCTGCGCGCTCGGCCTGCGGGCCGGATCCTTGAGCAGGCAGGACCCGATCAGCCCCCGCAGACGCGGCGGCAGCGGCGACAGGTCCGGCTCGGCGTGCAGCACCCGGTGCAGCACCGCCGGCACGGTGTCGGCCCCGAACGGGCTCGTGCCCGTGGCCGCGTACAGGATCGACGCGGCCCACGAGAACACGTCCGAGGCCGGCGACGCCGGCGAGCCGGCGATCTGCTCCGGCGCCAGGTAGGCCGGCGTGCCGATCAGCCCGGAGGTCAGCGTCGCCGCGCCCTCCGCCCTGGCGATGCCGAAGTCGACCACGCGGGGGCCGTCGGGGCCGAGCAGCACGTTGGCCGGCTTGAAGTCGCGGTGCACGATCCCGGCGGCGTGGATGGCGGTCAGCGCCGTGGCCGTGCCGACCGCCAGGCGTTCCAGGTCGCCGCCGCGCAGGGGGCCGCGCTCGCGTACGCGGTCGGCGAGCGAGGGGCCGTCGACGTACTCGCTCACCACGAAGGGGCGCGCCCCCTCGGTCGAGACGTCGAGCACGCGCGCCGTGCAGAAGGAGGCGATGCCCTCCAGCGCGTCCAGCTCCCGCGCCAGCCTGGCCCGCGTCTGCCGGTCACCCGCGCTGAGCAGCTTGATCGCGACGGCCTCGCCCGAGGCGGTGTGGGCCAGGTAGACCACACCCTGCCCGCCCTCGCCGAGGCGGCCGGACAGGCGCAACCCGCCCAGCGCCGCCGGGTCGTCCGGTGTGAGGGGGGTCACCATGGCGGCCACGTTACCGGTCCTCCTGCGCATCCGAAGATCACGGTACCGTGTGTCGCTGTGTCAAATGACTCCTTACGCGGAGGTATCCGGCAAGTGTCGAAGATCACGTTCCGTGAGCGGACGCGGTACTGGTTCGACAACACCATGTCCAGGGGCACGGCGTCGCTGATCGGCTGGCTGGCCGTGGCCTCCGCCGGGCTCATCGCCGTGGTCGCGGGCCTCACGCTGTGGCTGGCGCCCCAGGAGCCGGAGGGCGTGGGCCATGCCGGGGAGGTGCTCTGGATCGCCCTCATGCACGCGCTCACCCCGAGCAGGGTCGCCAGCGACAAGGGGTCGTTCGCGTACATGGCGGTGATGTTCGCCGGGTCGCTGGGGGGCCTGTTCATCGTCAGCATGCTCGTCGGCCTGCTGTCCAACGGGCTCAAGCAGCGCGTCGACCGCCTGCGCAGGGGACGCTCGCGGATCGTGGAGTCAGGCCACACGGTGGTGCTGGGCTGGTCGGACCAGATGTTCACGATCGTGGCGGAGCTGGTCAAGGCGCACGCCAGCCAGAAGGGCTCGGTCATCGCCGTCCTGGCGGAACGGGACAAGCTGGAGATGGAGGAGCAGATCCGCGAGGCCGTCGGCGACCTCGGCAGCACGCGGGTGGTCTGCCGCACCGGCCGGCCGACCGAGCCGCGCGACCTCGCGCTGATGAACCTGACCGCCGCCCGCTCCATCGTCGTCCTCTCGCCCGAGGGCGAGGACCCGGACGCGCACGTCATCAAGATCCTGCTGGCGCTGGCCAAGCGCGACGGCCTGCATCCGCCGGTGGTCGCGGGCCTCGCCTCCAGCCGCAACCTGGCCGCCGCCCGCCTGGCCGGCGGCGCCGGCGTGCACCTCGTCGACTCCGACGACACCGCATCCCGGCTCATCGTGCAGTCCTCCCGGCAGTCCGGCATGTCGGTGGTCTGCATGGACCTGCTGAACTTCGACGGCGGCGAGATCTATCTGCGCACCCCCAAGAAGCTCGTCGGCGTCACCTACGGGGAGGCGCTGCACGCCTACCAGACCGCCTCGGTGATCGGCCTGCGCCGGCCGTCCGGCGTCGTGCTGAACCCGCCCATGGACACCGTCGTCAACGCCGACGACCAGGTCATCGTCATCGCGCACGACGACTCCCACGTCCGCCTGGCCGCCGGCCGGCACTCCGTGGACGAGTCCGCCATCGTCACCGTGGCCCGCCCGCCCGCCGAACCCGCGCGCACACTGCTGCTCAACTGGAACGGCAGGGCCGAGCAGATCGTCCGCTACCTCGACGGCTACGTCGCCCCCGGCTCGGTCCTGGAGATCGCCGCCGACCACCCCAAGGCGGGCACCAACCTCACGGGGCTGCGCCACCTCACCGTGAACGTCAAGGACTGCGACACCACCGACAGGTTCGCCCTGGAGTCGCTCGGCGTCGGCCTCTTCCAGCACGTCATCGTGCTGTCCGACGACCGGTTCGACTTCCACCACGCCGACACGCGCACGCTCATGACGCTGCTCCAGCTCCGCGACATGCAGAGCGTGCTCGGCGAGCACTACTCGATCGTCAGCGAGATGCACGACGAGAACAACCGCGCCCTGGCCGAGGTCACCGAGGCCGACGACATCGTCATCAGCGACACCGTCATCGGCCTGCTCCTCGCCCAGCTCGCCGAGAACCAGCACCTCGCCGACGTGTTCGGCTACCTGTTCGACTCCCGCGGGTCGGAGATCTATCCGCGCCCCGCTGCCTCGTACGTCCGGACGGGGACGGAGGTGACGTTCGCCACGGTCGTGGAGGCCGCCCGCCGCAGGGGAGAGACCGCCATCGGCTATCGCGACGCCCAGGGGCGCAACGACCCGCCCCACTACGGCATCGTCCTGAACCCCGGCAAGGCGGACACCATCGTCCTCGGCGAGAAGGACTCGGTGATCGTGCTCGCCGAACGCTGAGCGACCCCGGGCGGTGGGTTACCGTGTGCCCCGTGAGGACCATTGACTGGGTCGACGGCGCCGTCGAGCTCATCGACCAGACCCGGCTGCCCGAGGTGTGCGTGACGCTGCGCGTCCACACCGTCGACGAGCTCGTCGACGCCATCCGGCGGCTGGCCGTGCGCGGCGCGCCCGCGCTCGGCGTGGCCGGGGCGCTCGGCGTCGTGCTGGCCGGCGGCGACCCCGCGCTGATCGCCCGGCTGCGCGCCGCCCGGCCCACCGCCGTCAACCTCGCCTGGGGCGTCGACCAGGCGCTGGCCCACCAGGATCAGGGCCGCGAGGCCGTGCTCGCCGCCGCGCTGCGCGTGCGCGACGACGACATCGCGGCCTGCGTCGCCATGGGCGAGCGCGGCGCCGACCTGCTCGAAGGCGACCGGCTGCGGATCATGACCGTGTGCAACACCGGCGGGCTCGCCGCCGTCGAACGCGGCACCGCCCTCGGCGTCGTCCAGACGCTGCACGAGCGCGGGCGGCTGGCCGAGGTGCTCGCCCTGGAGACCCGCCCCCTTCTGCAGGGTGCCCGGCTCACGGCCTGGGAGCTGGGCAGGATGGGCGCGCCGCACCGGCTCATCGTCGACTCCGCGGGGCCGTACCTGCTGGCCAGGGGCGAGGTGGACGCGGTGCTCATCGGCGCCGACCGCATCGCCGCCAACGGCGACACCGCCAACAAGATCGGCTCGTACGCGCTCGCGCTCGGCGCCGAACGCGCCGGCGTGCCGTTCCTGGTGGTCGCGCCCGAGTCCACGATCGACCAGCACACCCCGTCCGGCGAGCACATCGAGATCGAGGACAGGGGCGCGGAGGAGGTCGTGAGCCTCCGGGGCGTCCGCGTGGCGCCGGAGGGCACGCCGGCCCTGAACCCGGCCTTCGACGTGACGCCGCACGATCTGATCACCGCGATCGTGACGGACAAGCGGGTGATCAGGCCTTAGCGGCGAAATCTCCGATCTCCAGGACCTGTGCGCGTTCCCCGCGTTACGCTCAGTTGTCCCTATAGCGACCTCCGGAGCTCACCATGGCCATCGACCTGGTGTTACGGCGTGACTGGAATGCTCGCGCGCCGCGTGGCAACTACACACAGCTAGATTCCACCAAGGGGGTGAAAGTCCACTACACGGGCGGCCGGGTCGCCCCGGCCATCGTCGACGACCACGGTCAGTGCGTGACCCTGGTGCAGTCGGTGCAGAACCACCACATGAACGGCAACGGCTGGATCGACATCGGCTACTCCTATGTCGCCTGTCCCCATCGGCAGGTGTTCGAGGGACGCGGACTGCACCACCTGCCGGCCGCGAACGGCCCGGGCCTCAACGCCGGCCATTACGCGGTGCTCGGGCTCGTGGGCAACTCCGGCCTCGTGGAGCCGCCCGACGGCGTGCTGCACGCGATCCTTGACGCCATCGAGCACGCACGGCAGCGCGGGAACGCGGGGAAGGAGATCAAGGGACACCGTGACGGCTACGCCACCGACTGCCCCGGCGAGCCCCTCTACGCCTGGGTCCGGCGGGGCGCGCCCCGGCCCGGCACGACCCCGCCCCCGGAGCCGATCGTGCCGCCCTTCCCGGGACGGCTGCTGACCTACCCGCCGGTCATGCGCGGCGAGGACGTGCGCACGTGGCAGGAGCGGATGGTCAAGCTGAACTGGGACCTGGTCGTGGACGGCGCGTACGGCGAGCGGTCACGCGAGGTCTGCCGGAACTTCCAGCGGGAGCAGGGCATCGACGACGACGGGGTCGTGGGGCCGCGCACCTGGCGGCTGGCCTGGGAGGCGCCGGCTTCCTGACATGACCGGGGGACACCCGGGGTTACTGGCTCCGCCGCGTTCCGCCTACTATCCGAGGCATGGAACTGGCAGCGGGTTTCGCGCCCGCCACCCGGGACGGCTGGCGGGCGCTGGCGGTCGAGGTTCTGCGCAAGTCCGGGATCGAGGCGGGCTCGCCCGAGGAGGCGCTGTCCGCCTCGACCTACGACGGGGTGACGATCGCGCCCGTCTACGACCTGGACGATCTGCCGGGTGATCCGGGGTCGCCCGGGGCGGCGCCGTTCGTCCGCGGCTCCCGGGCCGTTCCCGGCTGGGACGTGCGGCAGCGGCACGCCGTGCCCGATCCCGAGGCGCTCACGGCCGATCTGGAGAACGGCGTCACCTCGCTCTGGCTGGTCGTCGGCGACGACGCCATCCCGGTGGCCGCGCTGGGCGAGGTGCTGAAGGACGTCTACCTCGACCTGGCCCCCGTCGTCCTGGAGGCCGGAGCGCTGACCGGGGAGGCCGCCGAGGCCCTGCTCGGGCTGGCCGCCGCCCGCGGGGTCGCGCCGCTCGGCAACCTGGGAGCCTCCGCCGCCACGCCGGAGGGCCTGGAGCTGGCGCGCCGCTGCGCCGCCGGGTTCCCGGGGCTGCGGGCCGTCACGGTGGACGCGACGCCCTACCACGACGCGGGCGGCAGCGACGCGGAGGAGCTGGGCTGCTCGGTCGCGCGCGGCGTCGCGGAGTTGCGCGCGCTCACCGGCGGCGGGCTCTCGGTGGAGCAAGCGCTGGGGCAGATCGAGTTCCGGTACGCCGCCACCGCCGACCAGTTCGCCACCATCGCCAAACTGCGGGCCGCCCGCCGGCTCTGGGCCAGGGTCGCCGAGGTGTGCGGCGCGGCCGCGTACGGCGGGCAGCGGCAGCACGCGGTGACCAGCGCGGCCATGATGACCGCCCGCGACCCGTGGGTGAACATGTTGCGCACCACCGTCGCCTGCTTCGCCGCCGGAGCCGGCGGGGCCGACGCCGTCACCGTGCGGCCGTTCGACGCCTGTCTCGGGCTGCCGGACGCCTTCTCCCGCCGGATCGCCCGCAACACGCAGTCGCTGCTGCTGGAGGAGTCGGGGGTCGGGCGGGTGATCGACCCCGCGGGCGGCTCCTGGTACGTCGAGCGCCGCACCGCCGACCTCGCCGAGCGGGCCTGGGCGTGGTTCCAGGCGATCGAGGCGGCCGGAGGTCTGCCGGCGGCGGCCGGGCTGGTGGCCGGGCGCGTCGCCGCCACCCGGGCGCGCCGCGACGACGACATCGCCCACCGGCGCTTCCCGATCACCGGCGTGAGCGAGTTCCCCAACCTGACGGAGAAGCCCCTCCGCCGGCCCGTCCCCGCGCCGGAGGCCCAGGGCGCCGCGGACGACGGGTTGCCGAGGGTGCGGTACGCGCAGGCGTTCGAGGAACTGCGTGACCTGGCCGACGCCCAGCCGGAGCGGCCCAAGGTGTTCCTGGCCACCATCGGCCCCGTCGCCGCCCACACCGCCCGCGCCGCGTTCGCGGCCAACCTGTTCCAGGCGGGCGGCCTGGCGACCGAGACCGCCGGCCCCGGCGCCGACCCCGAGCAGATCGCCACCGCCTTCGCCGTCAGCGGCACCGACGTCGCCTGCCTGTGCTCCAGCGACAAGCTGTACGCCCAGCACGCCGCCGACGTGGCCACCGCGCTGCGGCGGGCGGGGGCGAAGAAGGTGTGGCTGGCGGGGAAGGGTGAGTACAAAGGCGTGGACGCCACCCTCTACGCGGGCTGCGACGCCCTGAGCGTGCTCCGCGAGACCTTCGACGACCTGGAGGTGACCCGATGATCCCGGACTTCTCCGGCATCGCGCTCAACGCCGAGACGCCGCCGGATGAGCAGAGACCGTCTGAAGCGGGCGCGGCGGGTGAGGTGTGGGAGACGCCGGAAGGGATCGGGGTCAAGCCGCTCTACACCGCCGCCGACCTCGACGGGCTCGACTTCCTGCGCACCTACCCGGGCGTGCCCCCCTACCTGCGCGGCCCCTACCCCACCATGTACGTCAACCAGCCCTGGACCGTCCGCCAGTACGCGGGCTTCTCCACGGCCGAGGACTCCAACGCCTTCTACCGGCGCAACCTGGCCGCCGGGCAGAAGGGCCTGTCGGTGGCCTTCGACCTGGCCACGCACCGGGGCTACGACTCCGACCATCCGCGGGTCGCCGGCGACGTGGGCATGGCCGGGGTGGCGATCGACTCGATCTATGACATGCGGCAACTGTTCGACGGGATCCCGCTCGACCGGATGTCGGTGTCGATGACCATGAACGGCGCCGTGCTGCCCATTCTGGCGCTCTACATCGTGGCGGCCGAGGAACAGGGCGTCGCGCCGGAACAGCTCGCGGGGACCATTCAGAACGACATCCTCAAAGAATTCATGGTCCGCAACACCTACATTTATCCGCCAGGTCCTTCGATGCGGATCATCTCGGACATCTTCGCGTACACGAGCGACAAGATGCCGAAATTCAATTCGATCAGCATTTCCGGCTACCACATTCAGGAAGCCGGGGCGACCTGCGACCTCGAGCTGGCCTACACCCTCGCCGACGGCGTCGAATACCTGCGTGCCGGGGTCGCCGCCGGAATGGACGTCGACCGGTTCGCGCCGCGGCTGTCGTTCTTCTGGTGCATCGGCATGAACTTCTTCATGGAAGTCGCCAAGCTCCGCGCCGCCCGGCTGCTGTGGGCGAAACTCGTCTCCAGATTCCACGCGAAGAACGAGAAGTCGCTGAGTCTCCGTACGCACAGCCAGACCTCCGGCTGGTCCCTCACCGCTCAGGACGTCTTCAACAACGTCGCCCGCACCTGCGTCGAGGCGATGGCCGCCACCCAGGGCCACACCCAGTCGCTGCACACCAACGCCCTCGACGAGGCGCTGGCCCTGCCCACCGACTTCTCCGCCCGCATCGCCCGCAACACCCAGCTCCTGCTCCAGCAGGAGTCCGGCACCACCCAGGTGATCGACCCCTGGGGCGGCTCCTACTACGTCGAGCGCCTCACCCACGACCTCGCCGAACGTGCCTGGGCCCACATCCAGGAGGTCGAGGAGGCCGGCGGCATGGCCAAGGCCATCGAGGCGGGCCTGCCCAAGCTGCGCATCGAGGAGGCCGCGGCCCGCACCCAGGCCCGCATCGACTCCGGGCGGCAGCCCGTGATCGGCGTGAACAAGTACCGCGCGCAGAGCGACGAGGCCATCGAGGTGCTCAAGGTCGACAACAGCTCCGTACGCGCCCAGCAGCTCGCCAAGCTGGCCCGCCTGCGGGCCGAACGCGACGACGAGGCCGTCCGGCACGCGCTCGACGCGCTCACCAAGGCAGCCGACGACCCGGCGCCCGGTCTGGAGGGCAACCTGCTCAAGCTGGCCGTGGACGCCGCCCGCGCCAAGGCCACGGTGGGGGAGATCTCCGACGCGCTGGAGCAGGTGTTCGGCCGGCACGCCGAGCCGGTCCGTACGATATCCGGGGTGTACCGCGACGAATCGGGCCCGGCCGCGAACATCGAGCGCGTCCGCCGGGCGTGCGCCGCCTTCGAGCGGGCCGAGGGCCGCCGGCCGCGCATCCTGGTGGCCAAGATGGGCCAGGACGGCCACGACCGCGGCCAGAAGGTGATCGCCACGGCCTTCGCCGACCTGGGCTTCGACGTGGACGTCGGCCCGCTGTTCCAGACGCCCGAAGAGGTCGCCAGGCAGGCCGTCGAGGCCGACGTGCACATCGTGGGCGTGTCCTCGCTCGCCGCCGGTCACCTCACGCTGGTGCCCGCGCTGCGCGAGGCGCTGGCCGCCCTCGACGCCGCGGACATCATGATCGTGGTGGGCGGCGTCATCCCGCCGGACGACCACGACGCGCTGCGGGAGGCGGGCGCGGCCGCGATCTTCCCGCCCGGCACCGTGATCGCCGACGCCGCCCTGGGGCTGCTGGAGGAGCTCGGCAGACGTCAGTAGGCCGTGCTTCCGCACGTCGTGACCGAGACGGTGCGCTGGGCGGTGACGGGGGAGGTGATCCGCAGCGTGACGCGGTGGACGCCGCTCGTGCTCACGCCGCGCGGCGAGGTCAGGTAGCGCTGGCCGTTCTCGGAGATCGTCGTCGAGAAGCGGCCGGCGGCCACGCCGTCGACGACCCAGGTGTAGTCGAAGCTCAGCGGGGCGCCGGTCCGCCGCACCAGCGCCTGGAGCGTCGGCTCCGTCCAGCAGTCGCCGTTCCTGGTGCCGCCGGCCCGCACGTAGACGACCGTGAGCCGGCCGCCGCCGGCGGCCTCGGTCGCCGAGACCTGCGTCTCGCCGGGCGAGCCCTCCGTCTGGGGGGTGGGCCGTGCGGTACGCGTGCGCTTCGGGCGCGGTGTCGCGGCCGTGGAGGTGGCCGCCGGGGCGTCGGTCGTGACGGACATGTTCGAGGTCTTGGGAGTGGGGGTCGTGGGGGTGAGCCAGACGATGGCGGCGCCCAGGGCGAGCGCGCACACGCCGGAGACGGCGGCGACGAGCACGGTCTTCAGCCGCCTGCGCCGCGGCCTGGCGGGCGGTGGTGGTGGTGGCGGCGGGAGCCGCTCCTCGGCGGCGGTCGTGTCGGGGACCAGCAGCTCGACCAGCGCCGAGTGCTCGGCCAGCTCGGACCGCGCCGCCGGCTGCTCGACCGTGGGCGGGTCCATGGCGACCGGGGACGGCGGCAGGATCTCCTCCTGGCGCGCCAAGCGCTCGCCGGAGCCGGGGAACGGCGCGTGCGCGGCCGGTGTCGCGGCCGGGAAAGGCGCGTGTTCGGCCGGCGCCGGAGCCGCGAGAGGGGTGTGCTCGACCGGCTGCGGAGCCGGGAAAGGTGTGTGGCCGGTCGGCGCCGGAGCCGCGAGAGGGGCGTGGCCGGTCGGCGTCCGCGCCGGGTGCGGCGCCGGCGGCCGGGCGGCCGGGGCGGCCTGTCCCGGCCGGTCTCGCGGCATCCGCGACTTGCGCGTGGGCAGGGGCTGCCCGTGAACGGGTGCGGCCTGGTCGAGGGCCCGGCCCGGGGCCACATCGTGGTCGAGGGTCTGCTCGGACATCTCGTGCCACGCCTGTGCGGCCGGCTGGTGCGCGTCCGGAACCTCACCGCGGCCCGCGCCGCCGGGGCCCGAGTCGCCGCCGATCAGGCGCAGCAGCACGTCGCGCATCGCCGGCCGGGCGGCCGGATCCTTGGCCAGGCAGGAGGGCACGATCTCGCGCAGCGGCCGCCGCAGGTCGCCGATCTGCGGCTCCTCGTGCAGCATCCGGTGGATCACCGCCGGCAGCGAGTCGTCCCCGAACGGCGGCACCCCGGTCGCCGCGAACACGATCACCGACGCCCACGCGAACACGTCCGCCGGCGCCCCCGCCGCCTTCCCGGAGAGCTGCTCGGGCGCCATGTACGCGGGCGTCCCCACGATGTTGCTGGTCGCGCTCATGCCCGACCCGAACGCCCCGGCGATGCCGAAGTCCACGACCTGCGGCCCGTCGGGGCCGAGCAGGACGTTGGCCGGCTTGAAGTCCCCGTGCACGACGCCGGCCTGGTGGATGGAGTCGAGCGCGGTCGCGGTCGCCACCGCGAGCCGCTGCAGCTCCGCACCGCCGAGCCGGCCCGCACGCTGGAGCGGGGGCCCGTCCACGTACTCGGCCACGATGTACGGCCGGCCGCCGGTCGAGGCGTCGAGCACCCGCGCGAGGCAGAAGGGCTCGACCTTGCGCGCGGCGGCGATGTCCTGGGCGAGGCGCTCGCCTGCCGCCAGCCCTTCGCGCAGCACCTTGACGGCGACGGGGGTGCCGTTGCGAGCCTGGCCGAGGTAGACGACACCGTGGCCGCCCGCACCGAGCCGCCCTACCAGTCGGTAGGGTCCCACCGCTGCCGGGTCGCCCTCGCGCAGGGGTTCGACGTTGGGCATGAGGGGAGTGACTCCTGTGACGGCTGAGACAGAACTCCAGCACCCTACTGGCAAAAGTCAAGATCTGTCAGAAGTTATGATGATCAACTGTGTGGAAAGGGGCTAGCCGGGTGCACTCGCTGGAGGACTACGCCGCCGGCGTACGGGCCGGCTCCCGCACGTGGATCGCCCGCGCGATCACACTGGTCGAGTCGACCAGGCCCGACCACATCGCCCTCGCGCAGCGGCTGCTCGTCGAGCTGACCCCGCTCACCGGCCACGCGTGCCGGGTGGGGATCTCGGGCGTGCCGGGTGTGGGCAAGTCCACGTTCATCGACGCGCTCGGGACGATGCTCACCGGGGACGGGCACAAGGTCGCCGTGCTGGCCGTGGACCCCTCGTCGAGCAGGACGGGCGGCAGCATCCTGGGCGACAAGACCCGCATGTCGCGCCTGGCGGCCGACCCCGCCGCCTTCATCCGCCCGTCGCCCGCCGCCGGCACCCTCGGCGGCGTCACCAAGGCCACCAGGGAGGCCATGGTCGTGGTGGAGGCCGCCGGGTTCGACGTCGTGCTGGTCGAGACCGTCGGCGTCGGCCAGTCGGAGACCTCGGTGGCCGACATGGTGGACACGTTCCTGCTGCTCACCCTGGCCCGTACCGGCGACCAGCTCCAGGGCATCAAGAAGGGCGTGCTGGAGCTGGCCGACGTCATCGCGGTCAACAAGGCCGACGGGGAGTACGAGCTGCTCGCCAGGAAGGCGGCCAGGGAGCTGGCGGGCGCGCTGCGCATGCTCAGGTCCGACACGGCGCCGCCGCCCGTACTGACCTGCAGCGGACTCGGCGGTGAGGGCCTGGACGAGCTCTGGCGGCACGTCCTGGCCCATCGGGAGTCGCTCGACCTGGCCGGCAAGCGCCGGCGTCAGCAGGTGGGCTGGACGTGGACGCTGGTCCGCGACCGGCTGCTGACCGAGCTGCGCAACGACCCGGAGGTGTCCGCCGTCGCCGCGGAGGTGGAGCGGGAGGTGCTCGCCGGCGAGCTGACCCCGGCCCTCGCGGCGGACCGCCTCCTGTCGGTCTTCAGGAGGCCCTGAGACGGAGCGCCTCCTGCGCGTGGGCGATTTGACCCTGTATGTGGGCAGGTTGGAGCAGCATCGGCACCCTGGAGGTGGAGTACCTTCCCCCGGCGGGTGAAGTCTGCGCCCCCGCCGTGCCTCCGGCCCCCGGGTCGCCCGCGTGATCCATGTCACGATGACGCGCAACCGGAGTGGGGAGAGGCGCGAATGGGTGCGGAAGCGATGCTGCCTGAAAAGGTGGCCGAGGCGCTGGAGGAGTACGGCGAACTGCTCGACCGGCATGGCATCACCTGGGGCGAGCCCGAGATCCCCTATGTGAAGTTCTTCGCCCGGCGCAGGGTGCTGCCGCCCGCGCTGTTCGACCGGTTCTGGCGGCTCGTACTCAAGGCGGTCGCGGAGAGCCATCCGGGTCAGCCGATCGACCAGCTCGCCGCCCGGCTGGCCGAGCCGGACTATGACCGGGTGCTGCGCGACACCCTCGACGGGGAGGTGCCGGGACATCTGGTCGCCGTGCGGGTCCACCCCGGCGAGATCCTCCTCGAAGGGGCGCCGCGCACCGTCCTGCTGCCCTCGCGGGCGATCCCGCTCCAGGGCGGCCGGCGCGAGCGGACGCGGCCGTTCACGGTGCTGCGGGGCGGCGCCCAGGCAGCCGCAGCAGCGGATGAGACGGCGGTGGCGGCGGGGGCGGAGGCGGGGGCAGCGGCGGGGGCGGCGGGGCAGGCGGCGCCGCCGCTGCCGCTGCCCGGGCGCGGCGAGGAACGCGTCACCCTGCTCATCGACTCCACGCGCGATGAGCCCTGCCCGGTCAGCGTGGACGACGCCCAGCGGACGCTGGCCCCGCGTGGCGCGTGGCTGGTCGAGGCCGACCACGACAGCACGGTCGTCATCGACGGGACCCGGGTGCGTCTGGACACCCTCCTGCGGCCCACCCAGGCGGCCAGGTTGCGCCTGGTGGCGGGCATGCCCTGCCGGTGGAGCGTGCTGGCGGCCGACGGCGCCGGCTGGTTCCCGCCGGACACCCCCCACCGCTACGACTTCCACGAGCGCCCCTACTTCCACGGCGACGACATCGTCCTGGAGGTCCCCGCCGTGCCGCTGACGATCAGGGCCGCCAGAGGCATGGAGTACGGCGAGGCCGCCCTGGAGCTGACCCCTGAGCCCGGCGCGGAGCACCTGATCAGGCTGACCCCGGAACGCCTCTACGACGCGGCCGCGCGCGACTGGTACGGCGGCGACATGCACGTGCACCTCAACTGGGCGGGCGACCTGGTGGGACTGCCCGCCGACGCGGCCGCCGCCCAGCACGGCGAGGACCTGCACGTGCTGAACCTGCTGGCGGGCAACGTCTCGGGCCGGCGCGTCTACGACCGCGAGGCGTTCGAGCACTGGACGGACCAGGACCTGCCGTGGTCCGACGCCACGCACGTGGCCAGAATGGGCGTCGAGTACCGCAACGACCTGCTCGGCCACATCTACGCGTTCGCGCCCAGGGCCGCGCCCGGCCGCTATCACACCGGGTTCGACGGCGACGCGGACTGGCCGCCCAACGCCGACGGGCTGCGCGAGCTGCGCGGCCTCGGCGCGCTCGTCGGCTACAGCCACCCGTTCGGCACGCCGATCGCGGACGGCGACCCGCCGAAGGGCATCGTGTCGCCCGTGCCGCGCAACTGCGCCGCCCGCGAGCTGGTCGCCGACGCCGCGCTCGGGCTCGTGGACACCCTCGACGTGCTCACGCACGCCTCGATCCCGTCCACGGCGGCCGTCTACCGGCGGCTGATCGGCGCGGGCAACCGCCTCGCCGTCACCGCGGGAACGGACGCGATGATCTCCTTCACCCGCTCGGACAACCAGTCGAACCCGCCCGGCTGGGCCCGCGTCTACGCCCACGTCGAGGGGGAGCTGAGCGCCCGGTCGTTCGCGTCGGCCGTACGCGCCGGCCGGACGTTCGCCACCACCGGCCCCTGGCTGGAGCTGTCGGTGAACGGCGGCGGCCCCGGCCACGTCATCCACGCGCGCCGGGGCCAGCGGGTGAGCGTCACGGCCGCCGCGATCGGCCCCGAGGTCGCGGCGGTGCGCATCCGCACGGCCGAGGGCGTGCGGGCGGGAGCCGAGCGGATGCCCGGCGACGCCCGGCCGACCGGCGAGCGGCTGACCGTGACGGCCGACCTGCTGGTGGACGGGCCGACGTACGTGATCGCCGAGGTCCTGTGCGATCCGCACCCGCGCACCATGACCGCCACCGGGTACGCCCTCACCAGCCCCGTCTACGTGGACGTGGACGGCAGGCGGGTGGCCAGGAAGGAGGACGTGCGCTGGTGCCTGGAGTGGCTGGACCTGCTGGAGGACCTGATCAAGCAGCATGGCCGCCTGGCCACCCCGTACCAGTTCGGCGACCACGTCTCCCTGCTGGAACAGGCCAGGGCGGTCTACCGGGCCCGGCTCCTAAGCTGATCCCCATGAACGTCGAGACCCTGCTTCGCCCCCACCCCACCTGGCTCGCCCATCTCCAGTCCCTGAGCGGCCTCGACCTCGCCTTCCCCGACGACCTGTCGTCGGAGCTGCTGAGGCTCGCCGTGCCGCACGAGGACGTCAACGCCGTCATCGCCTCCCGGCCGGAGCCGGGCAGCGCGCTGTGGTGGCTGACAGAGCGGTGCGCGCAGTCGCTGGTGTCCACGATGGGCTCGCTCGACGAGCCGCCGGGGTTCCCGGAGCTCCCGGAGCTGGGGCCCTACTTCTACGTGCACGTCTTCCTCGCCACGCTGCCCCACACCCGCGCCTACCACCGCGCGCGGGGCATCCCGGAGGAGGTGTCCTGGGCGACGTTCACCGATCTGGGCCGCAACATGGCCGTGCACCGCAAGCGCCATGGCACGGGCGGCCTGCACGCGCCCTGGTGGTTCATGCTGCACGCCCGCGGCGTCCTCTACCAACTGGGCCGCCTCCAGTTCAACCGGAGCGCGCTGGGCCCGTCCACCGGCGCGGCGATCGAGGCCGCGGGCGGCCCGGCGGGGCCGGGCTCCCCGGCGCTCGAGGTGCACGTCCCCGACTTCCACGGCCCGCTGACCCCCGGCGCCTGCGCCGCCTCCCTGGAGCGGGCCAGGCGGTTCTTCCCGCTGCACTTCCCGCAGGAGGACCTGCGGGTCATGACCTGCGGGTCGTGGCTGCTGGACGAGCAGCTCGCCCGCTACCTGCCGGAGAGCTCCAACATCGTCGCCTTCCAGCGGCTCTTCCAGCCGCTCGGCAGGTTCGACGACGGCGACATGTTGTCGTTCGTGTTCGGCGCGGACGCCGGCGGCCCGGCCGGGTTGCCCCGCCGCACCCGGCTGCAGCGGGCCATCGCCGACCATCTCGCGTCCGGGGGCACCTGGTACGGCCGGATGGGCTGGCTGCGCTTCTGACCACCGGCCGTCGCGGTCAGGTGTAGAAAGCGTCGAGGGTGCCGCCGTGCCGCTCCTCCACGGCCTTGCGCTTGACCTTGAGGCTGGGCGTCAGCTCACCGGTCTCCACCGAGAAGTCCACGGCCAGGATCGCGAACTTCTTGACCGTCGAATAGCTCGCCTGGTCCGCGTTGACGTGCTCGATCGCCTTCTCGACCTCCGCGCGCATCCGCGGGTGCTCGCGCAGCTCGTCGGGGTCGGCGGGCAGCGACTGCGCCTCGGCCCACGGCTTGACCACGTCCATGTCGAGCGTGACCAGCGCCGTGACGTAGTTGCGCCGGTCGCCGTGGACGAACACGTGCGACACGTACGGGCAGGCCGCCTTGATCCGGCCCTCCAGGTAGGTCGGCGCGACGTACTTGCCGCCCGAGGTCTTGATCAGCTCCTTCTTGCGGTCGGTGATGGTCAGCCGCCCGGCCGAGTCCAGCTCGCCGATGTCGCCCGTGTGCAGCCAGCCGTCCGCCAGCGCCTCGGCCGTCTCCTGCGGCAGGCCGTGGTAGCCGCGCATGATGCCCCGCCCGCCGATCAGGATCTCGCCGTCCTCGGCGATGCGCACCTCGGTGCCCGGCAGCGGCGGCCCGACCGTCCCGAACTTCACCGAGGAGGGCAGGTTGAGGAAGCTGCCCGCCGACGACTCGGTCAGGCCGTACCCTTCGAGGATCGGCAGCCCGGCCGCGTCGAAGAACTCGGCGATGTCCCTGTTCAGCGGGGCGGCGCCGGAGATGAAGTAGCGGATCCGGCCGCCGAAGCGGGCGCGGAGCTTGCTGAAGACCAGGCGGTCGGCCAGGGCGTACTCGGCGCGGGTGGTGAGCGGGACGGCCTTGCCGAGCTGGCGGGCCCGGCTGACCCGCAGGCCGGTCTGCCGCGCCCAGGTGAAGATGCGCAGCTTGATGCCGCCCTCGCGCTGCTGGGTGGCGGCGACCGTGTTGTGGATCTTCTCGAAGATGCGCGGCGCGGCGGCCATGACGGTCGGCCGCAGCTCGCCGAGGTTGTCGGCGATCTTGTCGAGACGGCCGTCGATCGCGGTCGGCACGCCGATGTCGATCATCACGACCTCCAGCAGCTTGCCGAACGAGTGCGACAGCGGCAGCCACAGGAAGTGCAGGTCGGTCCCGGAGATGAGGCCGATCTCGCGGACGGACCCGGCGGCGAACAACCAGTTGTCGTGGGTCAGCTCCACGCCCTTGGGACGGCCGGTGGTGCCCGAGGTGTAGATGAGCGTGGCCAGGTCGTCCTGGGCGATGGCGTCCACCATCGCGTCGTAGTCGCCCTCGCCGCCGAGCGAGGCGAAGGTGACCACCCAGCCGTCGTCGCTCGGCGAGCCGTCGATCACGACCACGCGGGTGACGTCGGGCAGCTCCTTCTGGACGGACCTGATCTTGGCGACCTGGTCGTCGTCCTCGGCGATGACGATCGTGCTGCCGGAGTCGGTGATGACGAAGGCGGACTCGGCGGCCGTGTTGGACGGGTAGATCGTGGTCGTGGCCGCGCCGGTCGACAGCACGGCCAGGTCGGCCAGAATCCATTCGAGCCGTGTCGAGCAGAGGATGGACACGCGCGTGCCCGGCCCCGCGCCGAGCTCGGCCAGGCCCAGGGCCAGACCGCGGATCCGCTCGCCCACCTCCCTCCAGGACACCGAGGCCCAGCCGTCGTCGGCAGGCGTGCGGTACGCCTCCGCGTCCGGGGTCGCCGCGATCCGGTCGCGCAACAGGGAGGGAATGCTGGACATGCCTGACCTCCTGGAGGGTGTTGAGCCCGACTCTAGGACGGCGGCGCGGGGTGAGTCGATGTTCTGATCGTTATCGGTGGCTCGTGTGCGCGGGTTGCACCGGAGCCACCAGGCAGAACGAGCCCGGGCCGACGCGGCGGCTTGCTTGACGCCCTTTTTCTCGCCTATGCTTTCGAGTGTTGTATCGCCGAGCCATGGGGGCTGTTGACGTGAGGATCTGAGGTCGCGGGCACCGCGCCGTTCCGCCCTTTTCCGGGCCTGCGCGCACACCTGGACCTCGGCGACATCCTCGCCCTCCTCACGGACTCCGTTGGTGGCGTGCATTCGCGGTGATTCCCGCCAAGTCACGAATTTTCGACCTTTGTGACGGGAGCCGCCTTATGTCTATGTCCATTGTCATTGATCAGGTGTCCTTCGGCTGGCCCGACGGCACCGCGGTCCTCGACGGGCTCGACGCCGCCTTCCCCGCCGGCCGCACCGGGCTGATCGGGGTCAACGGGTCGGGCAAGTCCACCCTGCTCAAGCTCATGGCCGGGGAGCTCGTCCCGGGATCCGGATCGGTGTCCGTGTCCGGCGAGGTGGGTTACCTGCCGCAGAACGTGCCGCTCGACGCGGGTCGTACCGTGTCGGACCTGCTGGAGATCAGCACGACGCGGGCCGCGCTGCACGCCATCGAGGGCGGCGACGTGGCCGAGGAGCACTTCGCGGCCGTCGGCGACGACTGGGACGTCGAGGAGCGCGCGCGGGCCGAGCTCGACCGGCTCGGGCTCGCACACGTCGGGCTGGAGCGCACGGTCGGCACGCTGTCCGGCGGCGAGACCGTCATGGTGGCGCTCGCCGCCCAGCTGCTCAAACGGCCCGGCGTGCTGCTGCTCGACGAGCCCACCAACAACCTCGACCTGGACGCGCGGCAGCGGCTCTACGCCGCGGTCGCCGCCTGGCAGGGCGTGCTGGTGATCGTCAGCCACGACCGGGCGCTGCTCGGCCTGATGGACCAGATCGCCGAGCTGCGCGAGGGCGGGGTGCGCCTCTACGGAGGCGACCTGAGCGACTACGAGGAGCAGGTCGCCGCCGAGCAGGAGGCCGCCGCGCGCATGGTGCGCGTCGCGGAGGGCGACGTGCGCCGGCAGCGGCGCGAGCTGGTCGACACCAGGATCAGGATCGACCGGGCCCGGCGCACGGGCAGGAAGGCGTTCGAGAACAAGAAGGTGCCGAAGATCGTCGCCAACGGGCTCAAGGGCAAGGCCCAGGTGACCGCGGGCAAGCAGCGCGGCCTGCACCTGGAGAAGCTGGAGGAGGCGCGCGAGCGGCTGACCGAGGCCGAGCAGTCGGTGCGCGACGACGCGGAGATCCGCATCCTGCTGCCCGGCACCGAGGTACCGGCGGGCCGCGCGGTGCTGACCCTGCCGCTCGATCCGCCGCTCGATCCGCCGCTTGGTCCGCCGCTTGGTCCGCCGCTTGGTCCGCCGCTTGGTTCGCCGCTCGGTTCGCAGCCGGGCGCGACCGGCGCGCCGGGGCGCGTGCTCGACCGGCTGGTCGTGCGCGGCCCCGAGCGCATCGCGCTGCTCGGCCCGAACGGCTCGGGCAAGACCACGCTGCTCAGGCGGATCGTCGAGCACGGCGCCCACGTGCCCGTCCGGTACCTGCCGCAACGGCTCGACCTGCTGGACGACGCGCTGAGCGTGGTGGACAACGTCCGCGCGGTGGCCCCGTCCGCCTCGGTGAACGAGATCCGCGCCCGCCTGGCGCGCTTCCTGTTCAGAGGCGAACGGGCCGGCCAGGCGGCCGGCACGCTGTCGGGCGGCGAGCGCTTCCGCGCCACGCTCGCCGCGTTGTTGTCGGCGGAGCCGCCGCCGCAGCTCCTGCTGCTCGACGAGCCGACGAACAACCTGGACATGGCCAGCGTCCGCGAGCTCGCGCAGGCGCTGTCGGCCTATCGGGGGGCGCTCATCGTGGCCGGCCACGACCTGCCGTTCCTGGAGATGCTCGGGATCACCCGCACGCTGCGACAGGATCGGGATCAGGGCCTGGCCGAATCGTAATTGACGCGCGGGGATCAACCGGGCAATAGTGTGACAGGTGGCTGCACCCCGGTTGATCTCCTGCGTCCTGGCGGTGGCGACGCTCACGCTCGGCGGATGTTCCTCGGCGTTACCGTCGCCGACCGGCGGTGAGCCCCGGATCAGCGGCGTCGCCGGCGGCCAGGCCGCCCCGGCGGGCGGTGGCGGCACGGCCAGCGGCGAGCCGAGCCCGAGCGCGGCCGCGCTGACGCCCGAGGCGTACAAGGCCGAGCTCAGCAGCCGGCACAAGGCGATGGCCGCCGCGATCGACGCCGTGGCGGGCGCGCGCAGCGTCAAAACCCTCGACCAGCGGGTCGGGCGCGCCGAGGACACGCTGAGCGGCGCCGCGACCACCCTGTCCGCGCTCACCCCGCCCGACGCCGTCCGCGCCCAGCACGACGCCTACGTCGCCAGCCTGAACGACTTCGTCACCGACCTGGCCGCCACGGCCGGCAAGGTCGGCTCCAGGGACCTGTGCACCCCCTCCGCCGTGCTCATCGACCTCGACGACAAGCTCGACGCCCTCGACAAGGCGGGCGAGGCCCTGCAGAGCGCCGGCGACTACCCCGCCGACGTCGTGGACGTGAAGGCGGGCAGCAAGCAGAGCAGGCGGCTGAAGAACGGCTCCTTCATCCGCAAGAGCAGCCTGGGCGGCCGCAGCTCGCTGGAGATCGACAACGGCAGCTCCCTCGACGCCGTGGTCACCATCATGAAGGGCGGCAGCAAGTCCTTCAGCGTGTACGTGCGCAAGAAGGCCAAGTTCAAGATCCGCGGCGTCCGCGACGGCAGCTACAAGATCTACTTCACGCACGGCGTGGACTGGGAGGGCAAGAGCAAGTCGTTCACCCGCGAATGCAGCTTCGAGCGGTTCCAGAAGTCGGTGTCGTTCAAGACGACGTTCACCGCCACGCAGGTCCGCTGGCACGACTGGCGCGTCACGCTGCACGCCATCTCCGGCGGCAACGCCCGCACCGCGCCCGTGGACCCGGACGACTTCCCCGGCTGAGCCCGGGAACGCCAGAGGCCGCGCACCCCACCGGTGCGCGGCCCCCGGCGATCACACGATGATCAGGTAGAGAACAGCATGCCGACCCAGCTCCGCTGGTGCCGGTTGTGGCCGTAGTGGCCACCGTGGCCGCCGTGCGGCGCGCCCCAAGCGGGGCCCGGGGCGGGCGGCGGCGGGGGAGCCGTGTGATACTGCGTCTCCATCCGGGTCAGCGTCTCGAGCTCGCCGTAGTCCAGGAAGATCCCGCGGCAGTTGTCGCACTGCTCGATGTGGACGCCATTGCGCTCATAGGTCCGCATGTTCCCGCGGCACTTAGGGCACTGCATCTAAGTCGCTCTCCTTGGCTTCGAGGTTTCATGGTGAAACCTACCGCGCGCAACCTCGTCATGCTCGGACGATTCTGTTGCACGACTCGACCAACGAATGTTCGACCTCGTCCAGTTCCCGGCTCTCGCTCTCGGCGTTGACCACGGCCACGGCGGCGAGTTGCACGGTGAGCGCCCTGGCGGGCACGTCGAGCCGCTCCCACGGGTCGTGCCCCTGGCCGAGCGCGGGGCCGCCGGAGGCGAGATAGGCCCCCAGGAAGCGCTCCCAGACGGCGGGGTCGAGCAGGCCGGCGGCGTACCAGGCGGCCGGTCTGGCCAGGTCCCACGCCGGGTCGCCGACGCCGAAGTCGTCGACGTCGATGAGCCGCCAGCCGTCGCGGTGGACGAGCTGACCGAGATGCCAGTCGCCGTGCGTGAGCAGGCCGGGCAACGATCCGCGCCGCGGCCGGTCCGCGGGCTGCGCCGCCTCGGGCAGCTCCTTGAAGGCCCGCCGCACGAGTTGCTCGACCGGGCCGTCGCCGCTCATGCGGCTCACCGCGCGGGCGGCCCGCGCCGGCCCGCCGGCGGGCGGCAACTCCGGCAGCGGTGTCAGGGGAGTGGCGTGCAGCCTGGCCAGCAGCCTGGCCCCCTCCTCCCACGGGGCGGAGTCGGGGTTGTCCTGTGAGACCGGCCGGCCCGCCGGCCAGACCGTGACGGCGCGGCCGGCGACCGTCAGCACCTCCGGCTCCAGCGGGGCCAGCAGCACGCCGCTCATGGCGGCCGACGCGGCGGCCCGCAGCCGTGGGCGTAACGCCTCGGGGTCGTCACGCGCGGAATGCGCCTTCACCACGACCTCGCCCCTGCGTAACACCACGACGTCGGTACGCGTCGCGTGCAGGACGGGCTCGCCCGTGCCGCCATATGCGGCGGCCATCCCCGCCAGCTCCTCCTCTAGACCCACGCGCACAGACTATCCGGCTGGTGTGGGCTTGTACCTTGCTGTACGCACTCGCCGGACCCTGCGGAACCGCCCGCCCAACCTGCGGCAACGGGAGCCCGTCCGCGTTCGTCGCGGTCGCGGCGCAGGACGGCGGCGGAGCAGGCCCGGCCGGTGTCAGGTGCCTGCTCCATGGGAGGCGGGAGCGTGACGGCGCAGGCCGAACGCCTGCGACCAGGGAGTTTCGACCCTGGTCGAAGGTGGTGGACGGCCGGTGCCGCCCAGGTGACACTCACGTCCATCAGTAGCCGTCGAACAGGAAAGGGTGGACGAACATGCGCCGGCCCTGGTCAGCAGTCCTGAGCGTGCTCATCGTCGCAACCCCGTTTCTCATCAGCACGCCGCAGCAGGCGGCGGCATCGGCGTGGGAATGCGACCCCGGGTACTCGTGCTACTACACCGGCTCCAGCGGAACCGGCTCCAGGTGGGTGGCTCCCTATGCCGGCTGCTACTACCCCCTGGAGTCCTGGCTTCGAGACAACATCAGCTCCGTCACCAATCGCGGCCACAGCAGGGCCTTCGTCCACCTGTACAACTGGGTCGGCCACTGGGAGGAGATCGCCACCATCGCACCCGGCAATTCAGTGAGCTGGGGGTCCGGCGTGTACGCGAACAACAAGACCGACTTCATCTGCATCGATTCGTAGCCCACAGACGAGAGAGCGCGACCCGGGCCGCGTGCCCCGCCCCACCTGCCGGTGGGCACCCGCGTCGGGCGCCGCGACGCGCAGGGGCGGTTCGAGGGCGCCGGCACCATCGCGCTGATCGACGGCGGTCAGGTCGTTGACCGCTTGGTGCATCGCGACCATGAGCGCCGTCGCGCCCTCCGCCCGCGCGTCCATGGCAAGAGCCTACGATGTCGCGCGTCACAGGCAAGGTGGCCTACGTCGCGGGTGGTGGCGCGCCGTCGGTCGTCAACTTCGCGGGAACATTTGTCCAAGACCGATGGTCGACCGCCCGTGCATAGTCTCCGCATGAATAAGCACGACATTGAACACTCGCATGGGATGCACGTGGTCCATGACGGCCCGCGGCAGGCGCCGCCGTTGTTGCTCATCCACGGATCGGGGGCCTCGGGCGGCTTCTGGAGCCCGATGGTCCAGGCACTGGCCGGCCACCATCACGTCATCCGGGTCGACCTCCCGGGCTGCGGCCAGTCCCCGCCCGCGCCGTCGTACGACGTGTCCGCGCAGGCGGGCCAGGTGGCGGCGCTGCTGGACGACCTCGGCCTGCGTCACGTCGCCGCGGCCGGGCACTCCAGCGGCGGCTACGTCGCCACCGCGCTCGCCGAACAACGACCCGACCTCGTGGGTTCGCTCGCACTGATCAGTAGCGGCCCGAGTATGGATGCGCTCCTCCGGCAGCCGTTCATCCTTCGGGTCCTGTTGGCCCCGCCTGTGGGCCCGCTCCTGTGGCCGAGGCGTTCGGATGCGATGATCCGCAAAGGGATCAGCGCGACGGCCGCTCGCCCGGTGGACCTCCCGGACGACGTGGTCGCCGACGTACGGGGCATCACCTACCGCGTGATGAGGACGGTGCTGCGCCGGAACACCGAGTACATCGTCGAGCGGAGCGTGCCCGAGCGTCTCGCCGCGCTCGGGGTCCCCGTGCTGGTGATCTTCGGCGCTGCCGACCCCCGTTGGGAGCCGTCGTCGGCGCACCGGTACGACGCGGTGCCGAACGCGCGGGTCGAGCTGCTGCCCGGCGTCGGGCACCTACCCATGGTGGAAGCGCCCGAGGCGACCAGCGAGCTGCTGCTGGGCTTCACGGCACCGGGCCGCTGACAGCCCGTCCATGACCCCTGAGGCCTAGACTGGTCACGTGTTGCCGACCTGGACGCCACCTGACCGGGCGTGGGTGGATGTCGCGGTCCCGCGCTCGTCGGTTCGGCTGCCGGGGGTCAGCATGGCCGGGTTCCGCCATCGTGCCCCGGCCTTGGTGGACATCGCCATGGTCGCGTACCCGTCCGTCACCCTGCTCGTCGATCTGAGCGAGGGAGAAGGCGTCGTCTACGAGACCCATGGCCGGCACGAGCGCGGCAGTGTCGTCGTCGGGCTCCTCCCCGGCGATCTCCGGGCAGGCGGCTGGGGAGTCGGCGAGTGCCTCCAGATCCGGCTGGAGCCGGTCGTGGCGGCTGGGTTGTTCGGCGCATCGACCGAGCTCAGCGGGACGGTGGTAGCCCTTGAGGATGTCTGGGGCCGCGACGCCGGGCGAGCCGAGGACAGGCTGCGCGCCGCCGCGTCGTGGGACGAACGGTTCACGATCGCGGTGGACATCCTCGGCCGCAGGCTGGGCGCCCACCCACCGGTCGATCCGCAGGTCGCCCACGCCTGGCGGCGGACGCTCACCAGCCGGGGGCGGGTGCGGGTCGACGGCCTGGCGGACGAGGTCGGCTGGAGCCGCAAGCGCCTGTGGTCCCGCTTCCGGTCCCAGCTCGGCATCACACCCAAACGCGCCGCCCGGCTGGTGCGCTTCGACCACGCCGCCCACCTTCTCGCGGCGGGTCACGCCGCCGCCCGCGTCGCCACCGAGAGCGGCTACGTCGACCAGTCCCACCTGCACCGCGAGGTCACGACGTTCGCCGGGCTCACGCCCACGGCCCTGGCCGTCGCGCCGTGGCTCGCGATCGACGACGTCGCGTGGCCGGCTTCATCGCCGGCCCAGCGCCCTGCGAAGGGTGGCGAACGCATCCCCGGCCTCCGTTGAACAGCTTGCCCGCACGATGCGGCTGACCGCATTGGGTTAGTCCGTCCGATCCCCCCATGCAGGAGCGGTTACCCCTCCCCGCTAGGTGTGGCCGGGAGATTCTTGCTCAGTAGATGATCGGCCTCGTGCTGATGACTCGTCCGCCGTCGCAGTATGCCCACGACCAATCTGCTGTTTCGGCTCTCTGGGGCGCTGCCGGCCGACAACATGTTTCGGCTCAGACCGAAAGTCACAGGTCACCCGTTCACCGGCCCATTCAGGAGGGAGTCACCGTGCGCGTGGGCAGCACGCTCGCGGGGTCATTTCCGGGAGGATTTCGGGTCGGTCAGACTGGGGGGCATGAGAGTCGGTTTCGCAGTACCTCAGTCAGGGGCCTGGGCCACGCCCGAGAACATGCGCCGCGTCGCCACCCGCGCGGAGGAGCTCGGCTATCACGAGGTGTGGACGTTCCAGCGGCTGCTGTACCCGGTCGGGCATCCCATGGGCCCCACCTACCGCAGCGTGCACGACCCGCTGATCACGCTGGCCCACCTGTCGGCCGTGACGCGCCGCGTCCGGCTGGGCGTCGCGGTGATCAACGCGTACGCGCAGCCGGTGCCGCTGGCCAAGCAGCTCGCCACGCTGCAGACCCTCTCCGGCGGGCGCCTGACGGCGGGCCTGGGGCTGGGCTGGCTGCCGGAGGAGTTCGAGGCGACCGGCGTGCCGATGGAGCGGCGGGGGCGGCGCGGCGAGGAGTTCGTCGAGGTGCTGCGCAAGGCGTGGGCCGACGACGTGGTCGAGCATGAGGGGGAGTTCTACCGGATCCCGCCCGCGCACATGGACCCCAAGCCGGTGCCGGGTCCGCCGCAGATCCTGCTCGGCGGCACCGCCGAGGTCGCGCTGCGCCGCGCCGCGAAGCTGGCCGACGGATGGGTGAGCTCCAGCAGGGAGGACCTGTCGGCCATCGCCGGGCGGGTGGAGCTGATCAGGTCGGCGCTGGCGGAGGCCGGGCGGGACGTCTCGGCGTTCCGGTTCGTGTGCCGCGGTGTGACCAAGGTCAGGGACGGCGGGGACCGGCCGCTGACGGGCTCGTACGACAAGATCCGGCACGACGTGGACGAGCTGGCCGCGAGCGGCGTGACGGATGTCTTCCACGACCTCAACTTCGATCCGGAGATCGCCTCCGCCGACGCGAAGGAGGCCATGCGGCGGGCCGAGGAGGCCCTGGAGGCACTGGCCCCCGGCGCCTCTGGGTGACGGTCACGCGCGCCATCTCGGGGTGACGGTCACGCCGCGCTGTCCCGGGTGACGGCCGCGCGGGCCGGTCCTGCCGTCCCGGGGTGACGGTCAGCGCCGCTCGCCGGCCAGGCGCAGGGCCTCCGCGGCCACCGCGTGCCGCAGGGCGCGGACGCCGTCGCGGCCGCGCAGCGGATGCACGGCGTTGGTCAGCAGCACCACGGTCAGCCCGCGGGCCGGATCGATCACGAGCGAGGTGCCGGTGAACCCCGAGTGGCCGTACGAGCCGCCGAGCGGGCCCGCGATGGCCGGGTCGCCGAGCCGCACCCCGAGCCCGTGGCGGAAGGCGGCGCCCTCGGCGTCCTGGTCGCGCGTCATCTCCGCCACGCTCTCCGGTCGCAGCACGGCCCCGCCGCCCGTGCGCAGCGCCTCG
Organism: Nonomuraea sp. NPDC002799; assembly: GCF_053592075.1. NCBI lineage: Bacteria > Bacillati > Actinomycetota > Actinomycetes > Streptosporangiales > Streptosporangiaceae > Nonomuraea > Nonomuraea sp. NPDC002799. The sequence continues at coordinate 189,905 of NZ_JBSFVA010000007.1, read as the reverse complement.
CCGAAGGCCAGCAGGTCGCCGGCCGTGGCGAACAGCCCGGCGTGCCCGGCCACCCCGCCCAGCGAGTACGCCGTCTCGTCGTGCACCTCGCCCCGCACGCATCCCGGCCCGGCGCGCTCGGGTTTCCACTCGGTGGCCGCGATCCGGGCCGGGTCGCGCGGCCGGTAGCCCGTGTCCGCCAGGCCGAGCACACCGGTGACCCGGGAGCGCACCAGCGCGTCCAGGGGCGCGCCGCCGGCCAGCTCCGCCAGGCGGCCCGCCATGATCATGCCGACGTCGCTGTAGAGGTAGGGCCCGCCGAACGGGTGCGCGATCGGCGTGCCCAGCAGCGCGGCCATGCGCTCGGCCGGGCCCGCGCCCGGCAGTTCCAGGTCGATGCGGCGGGTCGGGGGCAACCCCGCGGTGTGGGTGAGCAGGCGGCGCGGCGTGATCCTCGGGTCAAGCCCGGGAAGCCGGCCGGCCACCGGCTCGTCCAGGCCGAGCCGGCCCTCCTCGGCCAGCGAGAGCAGCACCGCCGTGGTGAACAGCTTGCTGATCGAGGCCAGGTCGAAGATCGAGTCGAGGCCCGCAGGCGGGCGCTCCTCCGCCAGGGTCCTCTCCGCGTCGGCGTACCGGACGAGTTCGCCGGCCGCCGCCGCCGTGACGGAGCCGTCCACGGCGATCAGCGCGACCGCGGCCGAGCACACACGCGGCACGGCGTCCCCCACGAGCGCGCCGAGCTGGTCGGTCCCGTCCCCTACGGACGCGCCGAGCCGGTCGGTCCCGTCCCCCACGGACGCGCCGAGCCGGTCGGGCCGCGCGTCTGCCCCGGACATCCCCGTGATCCCCGTCAGCCGCTCAGCGCGTCGCTGAGGCGCTCTCCGTGCGACTCCAGCAGCGCCCGGGCCCCGTCCGCGTCGAGCCCGTGCTGGACCATCAGCACCGCGATCTTCGCCTGGCCGCCGGACGCGTCCAGCGCGGCCTCCGCCGTCTCGGCGTCGGTGCCGGTGATGTCGGTCACCATGCGCAGCGCCCGGCCGGCCAGCTTGTTGTTCATCGCGGACATCTCGATCATCTGGTTGCCGTAGGTGCGGCCGAGCTTGACCATGGAGATCGTCGAGATCATGTTGAGCACGAGCTTCTGGGCCGTGCCCGCTTTCAGCCGGGTCGACCCGGTCACCACCTCGGGCCCCACGACGACCTCGATCCCGTGCTCGGCGGCGGCCGACAGCGGCGCCCCCGCGTTGCACGACAGGGCCACCGTGAGCGCGCCGCGGCCGGCCGCCTCGGCCAGCGCGCCCAGCACGAAAGGGGCCCGCCCGCTGGCGGACACGCCCACCACCGAGTCGAGCGCCCCCACCTCCAGGCGCCGCATGGCGGCGGCCCCCGCCTCGGGGTCGTCCTCCGCTCCCTCGACCGACCGGGTCAGCGCGTCGAGCCCGCCGGCGATCACGCCCTGCACCAGCGAGGGGTCGGTGCCGAATGTGGGCGGGCACTCGCTGGCGTCGAGCACGGCCAGCCGTCCCGACGTGCCGGCGCCGACGTACAGCAGCCGGCCGCCCTCGGCCATCCGGGCGGAGATCGCGTCGATGGCGGCGGAGATCGCCGGGACGGCCACCTCGACGGCGGCGGGCACGGCGGCGTCGGCCTGGTTCATCAGTCGGGCGATCTGCTCCGTCGGCAGCCGGTCGATCTGGCTGTAGCGGGGATCGCTCTGCTCGGTGGACAGCTCGGGAAGCGGATCAATCATGACGCTAATTTCCACCCTATCCTTCACTCTTGTAAATATCTTTCAGACAATGGGTTCATGTCATACGTACGCACAGGAGCCGAACGGCTGGCCACGGACCCCGCGCTCGCGGGTGGTACCCGCCTCGGCCTGATCACGAACCCCACCGGAGTCCTGCCCGATCTCACCTCCACTCCCGACGCGCTGACCGCCGCCGGCGTGCCGCTGACGGCCCTGTTCGGACCCGAGCACGGCCTGCGCGGCACCGCCCAGGCGGGCTACAGCGAGCAGGACGCGGTGGACGCCAGAACGGGACTGCCGGTGTACGACACGCACAAGCTCTCCGGCGCCGGCCTCGACGCGGTGATCGCGGCGTCCGGCGTGGACACCCTGGTCTTCGACATCGCCGACGTGGGCGCCCGCTTCTACACCTACGTCTGGACCATGTACGACCTGCTGGCCTCGGCCGCCCGGCTGGGCCTGCGCTTCGTGGTGCTGGACCGGCCCAACCCCATCGGCGGGGCCGTGCAGGAGGGCCCGCCGCTCGATCCGGCGTTCGCCAGCTTCGTCGGCCGCTTCCCGCTGCCGCTGCGGCACGGCAGGACCGCGGGGGAGCTGGCCACCCTGTTCGGGTTCGACGTGGACCTGAGCGTGGTGGAGATGGAGGGCTGGCGGCGCGAGATGGCCTTCGCCGAGACCGGGCTGCCCTGGGTGATGCCGTCGGTCAACATGCCGACCGTGGAGACCGCGCTGGTCTATCCGGGCACCGGCCTGTTCGAGGGCACGAACTTCTCCGAGGGGCGCGGCACCACCCGGCCGTTCGAGCTCGTCGGGGCGCCGTACGTGGACGAGCGGTTCGCCCCGGCGCTGGCGGCGCTGGACCTGCCGGGCGTGCGGTTCAGGGAGACCTGGTTCACGCCGACGTTCCACAAGCACGCGGGCGTCTCCGTCCGCGGCGTCCAGCTCCACGTGCACGACCGCGAGGCGTTCCGGCCGGTCATGACCGGCCTGTCGATGGTGCACGTGGCCCGCACGCTCTACCCGGACGACCTGCGCTGGCAGGGCCCTGAGCTGTTCATGGACCACCTGTGGGGCTCCGACACGCTCACCCGGGCCCTGGAGGCCGGCGAGGATCCGCGTGAGCTCTGCCTGCCGCCGGGCAGACCGGAAGGACGACTCTTCTACGCGTGACATCACGCCAGATCGCGCCGGTAGAGCCAGAAGACGCGTTCCGCTCGCGCGCCCACGGCGCGCGAGTAGAACCGCAACGGCCCCACCCACCCGATCTGGGAGCGGTCCTGACCGGCCGCCCGCTGGTCGGTCAGGCACCTGCGCAGCAGCACCCGGCCGACGCCGAGCCCGCAGGCCTCCGGCGCGGTCCCCATGGGCCCGAACCAGGCCGGCCGCGCCCCCCAGGCGGCGAAGCCCAGGATCCGGCCGTCGCGCTCGGCGTAGTGCAGCCCGGACGCGCTCGCCGCCTCCCAGGCCCACCGCTCGTTCCAGTGCTCCTGGACGAAGGCGGTCACCCGCTCGCGGTCCGCGCCGGCCGCGCGCACGCGCACGCCCGCCTTCTCCAGCCGCAGGAGGTCCTCCTCGACCGACAGGTCCCCGCTCAGGTCGGCGGTCATGTTCCAGGCGAGGTGGTAACGCTCGTAGCCGAGGCTCTCGGCCAGGCAGGCGGCGGCGGTGTAGCGCACGTCGATGCCGGGCCAGGCGTAGCACGGCGGGTTGCCGGCGAAGCGCGCCTGCCGGGCCCCCTGCCCGCGCAGCCACTCCTCGGCCGCCGCGACCAGCGCCCGCCCGCGTCCCTGGCCGCGCGCCTCGGGACGCACGGCGAGCAGGTCCACGTGGCCGACGTCCGGGTCCTGCGACGACAGCGAGGCCATCACCACCCCGCCGTCGGTCGCCAGAGCCGTCCAGCGCCGGTCGGCGGGCGGCCGCGACAGGTGGCCGACCAGCGCGGCGGCCTCCCCGGTGTCCAGTGTCAGCGCGGCGGTGGCGACGTCCGCCGCCTCGGCCAGGTCGGCGGCGCGCACGGAGCGGGACATCAGACCTCGCTCATCGGGCGGGCGATGACGCTGCGCCTTTCCGGGTAGAAGCAGGCGTGCTCCTGCGGCACTCCCTCGGTGAGCCGCAGCAGCGGCAGCTCGCTCTCGCACCGCTCGCCCCTGAACGGGCAGCGGCGGGCGAACAGGCAGCCCTCGTCGGACCGGCTCTCGTCCAGCGACTCCAAGGGCGTCACCGGCTGCTCGCCGGGCAGCTCCAGGCCGTGCAGCACGGGGATGGCCGACAGCAGCGACTGCGTGTACGGATGCACGGGGTCGGCGATGACCGTGTCCACCGGGCCGCGTTCGACGACCTGGCCCCGGTAGATGACGTACAGCTCGCCGTCGGCGCCGATGTAGCGGGCCGTGGCCACGTCGTGCGTGATGAACAGCACGCTCACCCCGAGGCGCTCGCGCAAATCCTTCAGCAGCGCCAGGATGCCCAGCCGCAGGGACACGTCGATCATCGAGACGGCCTCGTCGGCCACCAGCATCTCCGGGTCGACGGTCAGCGCGCGGGCGATGACCACCCGCTGCCGCATGCCGCCGGAGAGCTGGTGCGGGTAGCGCGACAACACCGTGCCCGGATCCAGCCCGACCAGCGACAGCACCTCGGCCGCCCGCTCCTCGATCCACGCCTTGGACCGGCCGGTCTGCCCGGCCCGCAGGCTCAGCGGGGCGTGCAGCGCCTGGTGGATGGTCCTGGTGGGGTTCAGGGCGGAGTAGGGGTCCTGGTGGATGAGCTGGATCTTGCGGAAGTGCGGCTGGCGCTGCTTGATCTTCAGCGGCGACATGGGCACGTCGCCGATGACGATCTCACCCTCGTCGTACGTCTCCAGCCCCGCGATGATGCGCCCCAGCGTGGTCTTGCCGCAGCCGGACTCGCCGATGAACGAGGCCGCGCCGCCCTTCGGGATCGAGAAGTCCACGCCGCGCAGCGCCCGCACCTCCCGGGCGCCGAGCACCTTGCCGCGCTGCTTGAACGTCTTGACGACGCCGGTCCCGGTGATCATGCGTGCTCCTTCACGGTCACGGCGTGGCAGGCCACGAGCCGGGCGCCGTCGGCGACGGCATCGGGATCGACGGTGTCGCACACGTCCATGCGCAGCGGGCAGCGCTCCCTGAACACGCAGCCCTCTTTCGGCACGGTCACCAGCGTCGGCGGCCGGCCGGGCAGCGCCCTGGCCTCGTCGATGTCGCCCACGAGGCGGGGGATGGCCTTGATCAGGCCCTGGGTGTAGGGGTGCCGCGGCGCGCGCAGCACCTCCCTGGTCGGTCCCTGTTCGACCAGGCGCCCGCCGTACATGACCGCGAGCCGGTCGGCGACCTCGGCGACCACGCCGATGTCGTGCGTGATGACCAGCGTCGTGAGGCCGCGCTCGGCGTGCACCTCGCGGACGATCTTGAGGATGTTCGCCTGGGTGATCATGTCGAGCGCGGTCGTCGGCTCGTCCAGCACCACCAGATGGGCGTTGAGGACCAGCGCCAGCATGATGCCGACCCGCTGGCGCATGCCGCCGGACAGCTCGTGCTGGTGCGAGTCGAGCACCCGGGCGCCGTCGAGCCCCATCCGGCCGAGCAGTTCCTTGGCCTCGCGCACCAGGCCCCGGAGGTCCTCCACACCGTGCGAGCGGCCCAGGTCGAGCAGCTGCTTGCCGACCGGCTTGAGCGGGTTGAGGGAGTTCTGGGCGGCCTGGAAGACGTATCCGATGTGCCTGCCGCGCGCCTTGCGCAACGGCTCGCCCCGCAGGCCCACCACGTCGCCGAGCCCGTCGATCTCGACGCTGCCCGCCGCGATCCGGCCCGGCGGCTGGACGGCGTTGAGCAGCGACAGGGCGAGCGTCGACTTGCCCGAGCCGGACTCGCCGACGATGCCGGTGATCGAGCCGGGCTCCAGCGTCAGGTTGACGTCGCGGACGGCGGGGAGCTCGCCGGCGGGGGTCTTGTAGACGACCGTCAGGCCGCCGATGCGCACTCCCGGTGCTGTTTCGGCCAACGTACTTACTCCTCGCGCAGCCGGGGGTTGAAGATCTCGTCCATGGCGTCCACCACGAGCACGATGCCGAGTGTCAGCAGCAGGATCGCCAGCAGCGGCGCCAGCAGGTAGCCGAGCGCCGTCGGCGTGATCATGGCGCCCGCCTGGAACACGGCGAGATTGAGCATCACGCCCCAGTTGTCCGACTCGTACGGCAGCACGCCCAGGAAGAACAGGCCGACCTGCGAGTAGACGGCGCCGGTCACCGCGATGAGCATGTTCATCGCGATGTAGGGCGCCATGCTGGGCAGCAGTTCCTTGCCGATGATGTGCGTCGTGGACAGGCCGAGCCCGCGCGCCGCCTCGATGAAGCCCCGCTCGCGCAGGGACAACGTCTGCGAGCGCACGGCCCGCGCCACGCCGCCCCAGCCGAGCAGGCCGAGCACCAGGCCCATCTGCAGGGGGCTGCCGAACTGCCACACGGTCGCGAGGACCAGCAGCAGCGGCAGGCCGGGGATGGTGAGCTTCATGTCGGTGAGCCGCATGAGCACGGTGTCCCAGCGGCCCCGCTTGAACCCGGAGAACAGGCCGATCGCGGTGCCGACGACGACCGTGATGAGCGCGGTCACCGCGGCTGTGAGCAGGACGTAGCGCGAGCCCTTGATGACCAGCGCGAGCACGTCCTTGCCCTGCGGGTCGGTGCCGAACCAGTGCTCCCAGCTCGGCGGACGCGTGATGGCGTCGGCGTTGCCAGGCAGGTGCTCGGGAAGGATCATCGGCCCGACGACCGCCATGAGGACGAAGCCCGCGATGATCACCACCCCGGCCATCCGGCTGGGCTTGCGCTTCATCACCCGCCACACGCCCTGCCAGAAGTTGCGGCGCATGGTCGCGACGGCCGTGGCCGGCTCGGGAATGAGCGTGGCGCTCACGACGCCCCCTCTCCGCTGCGCACCCGCGGGTCGATCACCGTGTAGAACAGGTCGGCCACGATGTTGGCCAGGATGGTGCCGACGGTGATCAGCAGGAAGGCCCCGCTCATGAGCGCGTAGTCACGGTCCTGGACGCCGCCGATCAGCAGCCAGCCGAGCCCCGGATAGTTGAAGATCTTCTCGATGAAGACCGCGCCGCCGAGCAGCACGCCCAGGGAGAGGGCGAGCATGGTGAACAGCGGCAGGATCGCGTTGCGCGCGATGTAGCGGAAGACGATCGAGCGCTTCACGCCGCGCAGCTCGGCGGCCAGGATGAAGTCGTCGCCGAGCACGGTGACCACGCTCGACTTCATCGCCAGGATCCAGCCGCCGTAGGCCGACACCGCGTACGTCAGGATCGGCAGCACGGCGTGCTCGGCCAGCGAGCCGAGGTAGCCGGCGTTGAAGCCGGGCTCGAACAGGATGTCCACCGACCCGTCGGCGGGCAGGATCGGGATGAGCGTCGCGAAGATCACCACGAGCAGCATGGCCAGCACGTACTGCGGGATGCCGTGCAGCAGCGAGCCGGAGATGGCCAGGGCGTCGCCCAGCTTGCCGGTGCGCTTGATCGCCGCGTAGACGCCGAGGACGATCCCGACGAGGAAGCTGAGCAGCGTGCCGGCCAGCACCGGTAGAACGGTCCACTTGGCCGCGTCGGTCAGCACGTCGAGCACGGGGGTGCCCGGCCTGGTGACCGAGACGCCCAGGTCGAGGTGGAACAGCCCGGCCATGTAGTCGCGGTACTGCTCCCACAGGGTGCCGTCGGGCAGGAAGCCGTAGAGCACCTTCACGGCCTGTGAGGCCGCCTCCGGCGCCATGCCGCCTTCGATCAGCTTCTCGTACCGGGCGGCCATGGGGTCGCCCGGGATGTTGTTGACGATGAAGAAACTGATCGTCGCGACGACCAGGATCATGACGAACCCGCGGGCCAGGTGGCCCGCGAGTCGTCGTGCGATGAGCGTCATAGGCTACTGCTTCGCCTTGATGAGACCTTGCTGGATCCACACGCCGGAGGCGAGCACACCGGTGCCCATACGGAGAATCGAGTCGTCGTGCGGCCAGCCGGTGAAACGGCTGTTGTTGACGAACTGGGTGTTGACGTAGTCCCAGAGCTGGATGACCGGAAGGTCCTGGTTGGCGGCCTTGGCGAGCTGGGCCATGATCGGCTTGGCCGCCGTTTCGTCGGCCGAGTTGAGCTTGCCGGTCAGCTCACCGGGGTTGATCTTGGTGCCGTCGACCTCGATCTCCTCGGGGCCGCCCATCCAGTTGCCGCCCTTGCCGGCCGCGGCGTGCGTCACCTTGCCGGCGACGTTCGTCCAGCCGTTGGAGGCGCCGTAGAGACGCTGGAAGATGTCGTACGGCGCGGGGCCGAGCGCCATCAGCCAGAAGCCCGCGTCGTACTTGCCGGCCGCCAGCTCCTCCAGGTAGAGCGGGTAGTCGGCGGTCGTCACGACCTCGGCGTCGACGCCGGCCTTGACGAGCTGGGTCTTGATGTTCTCCTGCGCCGACAGCCAGTCGGAGAAGCCGGAGGGCGCGTGCATGGAGACCTTCCACGCCGAGCCGTCGGCCAGGGTCCACTTGCCGTCCTTCTTGGTCAGGCCGGCCTGCTTGAACTCCTCCTCGGCCTTGGCCAGGTCCAGCTTGTACGCCTCGAGCTGGGGCACCGTCTCCGGGATCCAGGCCTGGGCGGCCTTCTGGTGGATGCCGCTGGTCGTGACGGCGGCCGTGCCGCCCTCGGGCGAGGCGACCTTCGTGACCTCCTCGCGGTCGATCAGGTAGGCCAGGCCCCTGCGCACGTGCACGTTGTCGTACGGCTTCTTGGACTGGTTGAAGGCCATGCTCACGGCCACCGGCGAGTAGCCCTTGATGACCTCGGCGCCGGGCGCCGCCTTGATCCGGTTCATCACGTCAGTCGGGGCGGCGGTGAAGCCGGCGTGGTCGAGCTTGCCCGCGGTGAGGTAGTTCCAGATCTGCTCGTTGCCGGCGTAGTTGAGGAACTTCACCTGTGCGGGAGCGACGTTCGCGGCGTTGAAGAAGTACTTGTTCTTGACCAGCAGCGCCTCGGAGGGGTTGACCCGCTCCAGCACGAACGGGCCGGCGGAGACGTCCTTCGGCGGGGCGAAGGCGATCACCTTCTCGCCGAGCGCGGTGACCTCCTCGCGGGCCTTGTCAGCCTCGGCGCCCTCGCCGCGGGCGGCCTTGAGCTTGTCCCAGAAGTCCGCGGGAAGCACGCTGCTCCACACGTGGGACGGCAGGACGGTGGTGTCGAGCACGCCACGGGCGAACTTCGGACTGGGGTTGGCCATCTCCTGGGTGATCTTCACGGTCTGCGGGTCGACGACGGTGACCTCGGCCGCCGCGCCGGCCGCGCCGGGTGTGATCGAGAAGGCCGTGCTGCCCTGCGTGTAGGCGATGCCGATGGACATCTTGACGTCCTCGGCGGTGACCGGCTTGCCGTCGGACCACTTGGCGTTCGGCTGCAGCTTCAGCGTGATGGCCGAGTTGTCGGGGGCGATCTCCCAGCTCGCCGCGATGCCGGGGAGAGCCTGGTTGGGGTCGGTGAGATGGTTCTTGACCCAGCCCAGCTTCATGGAGCTGTAGCCGGGGAAGGAGTTGCCCTTGGGGTTGTACGGGTTGGCCGGGGCCGATGCTTCCAGGCCGGGCCTGTTCACGTCGATCGTGGTGAAGAGCCCTCCGCCACCACCGCCCGAGCCGCCGGACTTGTTGGTGGGACCACCGCTGCACGCTGCAGTCGCGGTGGCAAGGCCCAGCAACGCCACTACCGCTGCCAGTCGCTTCATTTGCCGCTCCGGGGGACGTCTCTAGGGATTGACCGGACATTACGATCGCGCCAGGCCAGCGTCAATAATCTCCAGCGGTTGTGAGGCTAATGTAACTTTCCTTCATGAGTGTACGAAGTGGCGCTTAGCTCCATCAAGTAAAGTTTTCCGCCATGATCAGCACGGCGGCCCCGCTGACCTGGTCGTTCGCCAGATCCGTCAGCGCCTGGCCGGCCTGCTCGAACGGGTAGGGCGTCGTCGTCACCCGCGGCGGATGCGCCAGCGCCAGCTCCAGGTAGGCGTGCCCGTCCGCTCTGGTGTTGGCGGTCACGCTGCGTAGCGTGCGCTCCTGGAACAGGTGCCGCTCGTAGTTCAGCGCGGGGACGTCGGTGAGGTGGATGCCCGCCACGGCCAGCGTCCCGCCCCGGTCGAGCGCCTCCAGCGCGGGCGGCACCAGGTCGCCGACCGGCGCGAAGAGGATGGCCGCGTCCAGCGGCTCGGGCGGCCGGTCGCCGGCCGAGGCCGCCCCCAGCTCCAGCGCCAGCCGCCGGGAGGAGGCGGACCGGGTGACGGCGTGCACGGTGGCGCCCCGCGCGATGGCCGCCTGCGCGGTCAGGTGGGCCGACGCGCCGAACCCGTAGATCCCCAGCCGCCCGCCCGGCGGCAGGTCGCACCGCTCCAGCGCCCGGAATCCGATGATCCCGGCGCACAGCAGCGGCGCCAGCCGCTCGGCGGGCACGTCGCCGGGCAGCGGGTAGACGTAGTCCGCCGGGGCGACGACATACTCGGCGAACCCGCCGTCGGCGTCCCACCCCGTGTAGGCGGAGGAGGGGCAGAGGTTCTCCAGCCCCCTGGCGCAGAAGCGGCACTTCCCGCAGGTGGAGCGGAGCCAGGCCACCCCCACCCGCGCGCCGGTGCCCTCCACCCGGCCCACCACCTGATGGCCGGGCGTGGTGCGCGGCCGCCGCGGCCGCAGGTCGCCCTCCGCCAGGTGCAGGTCGGTACGGCACACCCCGCACGCCTCCACCCGGACCAGCACCTCGCCGGGCCCCGGCACCGGCACCGCCCGCTCGACGAGCTCCAGCGGCCGGCCCGCCATCGGCCCCGGCTCGGCCACCACCCACGCCCGCATCGCTACGACAGCCTGGAATGGGCCAGCGAGGCGTAGAGCGCGGCCCCGTCCGGCAGCACCGCGTCGTCGAACACCGCCTCGGGCGAGTGGTTGTAGGGCGCCGTGGCCGGATCGCGGTCCGGCGGGCACGCCCCCAGGAAGATGAACGCCCCCGGCACCTCCTCCAGCACGTAGGAGAAGTCCTCCGACCCCATCACCGGCTGCGGCGTGACGATATACCGCCCGGGCCCGAACAGCTCGTCGGCCGTCCGGCCCGCGAACGCGGCCTCGGTGTCGTCGTTCACGGTCACCGGGTAGCCCATGCCGAAGGACGTCTCCGCCGCCAGCCCGTGCGCCGTCGCGATGCCCTGCACCACCTCCACCAGCCGCCGCTTGACCAGCGTGCGGTTCTCCTTGCTGAAGGTCCGCACGGTGGCCTCGAACCGCGCCTCGTCCGGGATCACGTTGTCCGCCGAACCGCCGTGGAAGCTGCCCACCGTCACCACCACCGGGTCGAACACGTCGAACGTCCTGGTCACCATCGTCTGCAGGGCCGCCACCATCTCGCACCCCGCCTGGATCGGGTCCAGCGCCCGGTGCGGGCTGGAGCCGTGCCCGCCGCGCCCCTTCACCGTCACGCAGAACACGTCGGCCGCCGCCATGATCGGCCCCGGCCGCGACGCGAACAGCCCGGGCGGCAACATCGCCGAGACCACGTGCATCCCGTACGCCGCCACCGGCCGCGACCCCGCCGCCTCCAGCACGCCCTCACCGATCATGTGCTTGGCGCCGTCATGCCCCTCCTCACCCGGCTGGAACATGAACACGATGTCGCCCGCCAACTCCTCCCGCCGCGCGCTCAGCAGCCGCGCCGCCCCCGCCAGCATCGTGGTGTGCAGGTCGTGCCCGCACGCGTGCATCTGCCCGGGAAGTTGCGACACGTACGGCAGGTCGTTCTTCTCGGTCACCGGCAGCGCGTCCATGTCACCCCGCAGCAACACGGCGGGCCCCGGCCTGCCGCCCCTCAGCACGGCGGTGACGGAGCTGAGCGAGGTGCCCGTGGTGATCTCCAGCGGCAGCCCGTCCAGCGCCGCCAGCACTTTCTCCTGGGTGCGCGGCAGGTGCAGGCCGAGCTCGGGAGTGGTGTGCAACGAGTGCCGGAGCTGAACGAGTTCGTCCCGCATGTCCTGCGCAGATTCAGTGAATGACATGAAGACATTGTTCACGTAGGGGGCGGGAAGTCGACAAGGGCGCGCTCGCTAGGATGGGGAGGTGACAGAGCGTAAGCGGATCGACTCCTGGTTGTCCGACATGGACGGCGTCCTCGTCCACGAGGGGCGGCCGATCCCCGGTGCGGACGAGTTCATCAAGCGGCTCCGCGAGTCGGGCAAGAAGTTCCGGGTCCTGACCAACAACTCCATCTACACCCAGCGCGACCTGTCGGTACGCCTGGCCGGCGCGGGCCTCGAGGTGCCCGCCGAGTCCATCTACACCTCCGCCCTGGCCACCGCGCAGTTCCTCGACGACCAGCGCCCGGGCGGCTCCGCGTACGTGATCGGCGAGGCGGGGCTCACCACGGCCCTGCACGCGGCCGGCTACATCCTCACCGACCTCGACCCCGACTACGTCGTCCTCGGCGAGACGCGCACCTACAGCTTCACCCAGATCACCCGCGCCATCCGCCTCATCGAGGCCGGCGCCCGCTTCATCGCCACCAACCCCGACCCCATCGGCCCCTCCACCGAGGGCTCCCTGCCCGCCTGCGGCGCCGTGGCCGCCCTCATCACCAAGGCCACCGGCGTGGCCCCCTACTTCGTCGGCAAGCCCAACCCGCGCATGATGCGCAGCGCGCTCAACGAGATCGAGGGCCACAGCGAGACCACGGCCATGATCGGCGACCGCATGGACACCGACATCGTCTCGGGCATGGAGGCGGGCCTGTTCACCATCCTCGTCCTGACCGGCGTCACCCAGCGCCACGAGATCGACCGCTTCCCCTACCGGCCGTCGCTGATCGTCGACTCGGTGGCCGACCTCATCGACCTGATCGAACCTGACACCCCCTGACACCCGCGCCTGGCAGGCTGACGCGACATGACCCGCCTTTATCTGGAGACCGGCCCGAAGAAGACGTTCGCCTGCTCGCTCGACTGGCCCGGCTGGTGCCGGGTCGCCAAGGGCGAGGAGGCGGCCGTCGGCCTGCTGATGGACTACGCGCCCCGCTACGCCGCGGTCGCCGCCCGCGCCGGGCTGGAGTTCGCGCCGGGCGAGCCGGTGGTGGTGGCGCGGGTGGCGGGCAGCGCCATGACGGACTTCGGGGCGCCGTACGCGGTGCCCGATCTGGACGGGGAGCCGGTGCCGGCGGCGGAGGCCGAGCGGGGGGTCGCCCTGCTGCGGGCCGCGTGGGCGTTGTTCGACGAGGTCGCGGCCGTCTCCCCGGAGGAGTTGCGCAAGGGGCCGCGGGGTGGCGGGCGCGACCTCACCAAGGTCATCGAGCACGTCGAGGACGCCGAGCGGGCCTTCGCCAGGAAGGCCGGGGTGCGGCACCGGCCGTACAAGTCCGTCGAGGATCGCGACACGATGCGGGCGGAGCTCGCGGAGGTGCTCGTCCGTCCCGGTGAGCCGCCCTGGAGCACCGGCTGGCCGCCCCGCTACGCGCTGCGGCGCGTCGTGTGGCACGTCGTGGACCACCTGTGGGAGATCGAGGACCGGCGCTGACCGGCCCTCACAACGAGAGCGCCGGCTCCATCACCTTGGCGGGGCAGAGCTGCGCGACCACCGCGCGCACCTGAGCGCGCAGGTCGGCGGCGGTCAGGTGGCCGTCCTCGTCGAAGTGCGGGCAACTGGGCGAGATCACCAGCTCGGCCCCCATCACCACGGCCCCGGCCGCCTGGAGCTGCTTGTACAGCTCGGCCTGGGCCCACATGGCGCCGCAGGCCCGCGCGCTGGCGCTCATCACCGCCACGTGCCGGCCCGCCAGCCCGTCGCGGGCCGACATCCAGTCCAGCGCGTACGTCAGCTCGGCCGGCAGCAGGCTGTGCTCGGGGGCGGTCAGCAGCACCGCGTCCCCGCTCGCCACCAGGCGGAGCAGGTCCCGCGCCGAGGCCGGAACGGGACCGGGAGCGTAGGGCGGAATGTCGCGCAGTCCAGGCCACATCTCGAAGCCGACGTCTTCCGGCAACTCGCCGCCCGCCGCTTCGAGCAACTTGTTGATGAAAGACCCCGCGTGGAGACTTGCGGCGATCCCGATGATTTTCACCCTCTGCTCCCAAGAGGCGCCAGTGTTACCTGGAAACTTGCCCGATGCCTCGGATGTCCAAGACCATCGCCAGGTCAAGAGGCGCACTGGCTTTGCCGCGTGGTGAGCGTCGCGCGCGGGCACCGCCACCCCGCGCGCTCAGTCCCGGCTCCGGCGGCGGCCGGGTCACCCGCGTTCGGCGATGCGCGCCCGGCGCGCTTCCCTTCGCTCCACGAACCTCGCCGCCGTCGTCTCGGTCTTGTCCAGGAACGCGGCCAGCTCCTCGCGCGCCGTCTCGCCCTCGGCGTTCAGCCCGGTCTTGTCGAACACCGCCCACTGCTTCAACACGGGCATGAGCACGTCGTCCAGGTGCAGCCGGAGGTCGTAGATGCCCTCATTCGCGATCATCATGGCCTTGCGGGTGAAGCCCTCGATGCTGGAGCCCGGCATCTGGAAGGTGGTGACCACGTCGGTGACCGCGCGCATGGTCTGGTTCGGGTCGAGCTCGAAGGCCGCCTTCAGCAGGTTGCGGTAGAAGAGCATGTGCAGGTTCTCGTCGGCGGCGATCCTGGCGAGCAGGCGCTCGCAGCCCTCTTCGCCGGAGGCCCTGCCGGTGTTGCGGTGCGCGATGCGGGTGGCCAGCTCCTGGAAGGACACGTACGCGAGCTGCTGGAGCATGGTGCCGTACTCGGTGATGTAGCCGCTCTCCATGTGCCGCATGCGCGCCCGCTCCAGCGCGACGGGGTCGACGGCGCGGGTGACGGTGAGGTAGTCGCGCAGGGCGGTGCCGTGCCGGTCCTCCTCGGCGGTCCACCGGTGCACCCAGGTGCCCCAGGCGCCGTCACGGCCGAACGTCGAGGCGATCTCGTGGTGGTAGCTGGGCAGGTTGTCCTCGGTGAGCAGGTTGACGATGAGCGAGACCCGGGCGACTTCGGGGATCTTCGAGTCGCCCTCCTGCCATGCCGCGCCCCCGTAGATGCCGTCGAAGTCGCGGCCTTCGCTCCACGGGATGTACTCGTGCGGGAACCACTCTTTGGCCATCTTCTCGTGACGGTTGAGCTCCACCGCCACGACGGGCTCGAGCGCGGTCAGCAGCTCCGTCTGAGTCATCGCCATAAAAGATCTTCTCCTTCAGGTTACGGTACCGTAGGTTAGGCTACCCGAAGGACATACCGGTCAAAAAAGGCGGCCTTATCTGACCTGGTGTCCGCAGTGTCCTGCTTGTCGGCGGCCGGCTCAGGCGCCCTCGGCCTTCAGTAACCGGTCGAGTTTGATGCCGAGGTCGAGCAGCTCGGACCGGAGCGACCGGATCTCCTCCGCCACCTCCGACCGGACGGCCGCGAGATCGTCGGCGGTCGCGGGCCGCTCGGCGACCGGTCTCGGGGAGGGGAGGCTCACCGCCCTGCGGACGGCCGCGACCTCGGTCTCCAGGGCTCCGAACTGCTCGATGACCTCGGTCCTGGCGTTCGCGAGCCCGGCGTTGAGCTCCGCGACCGCCGCTTCCACACGCTGGGTCCGCTCGCCGATCTCCCGCAGGAGCTCCCGATCCTCGCCCGGCCGCCCGGCGTGGGCGTGCGCCTCAAGGTCCTCGACACGGAGTTTCAGCTGGAGAATCTCCGCTTGCACGTCCACACAAGTCCGCCTTTGCACCGCTTGGAAGGATGGCCCGGCCACTCACGCCGGCGCCCGGACTCGAATTCTGTCATCACACCGTCGCGGTGCGTGAGCGATCGGGGAAAGAGCCGCTCAGGGGTTGCGGCGCATGCGCTTGACGTCCGAGCGCTGTTTCTTGGCGGCGATGCGGCGCTCGACGCTGCCCCGGCTCGGTTTGGTCGGGCGGCGGCGCTTCGGCGGCGGGGCGATGGCCTCGCGCAGCCGCTGCGCCAGGCGGTGCTCCGCGGCCTCCCGGTTACGGAGCTGGGAGCGGTATTCGGAGGCGGCGACCGTGATGGTGCCGCAGCCGAGCCGGTCGAGGGCCCGGGCCTTGAGCGCGGGCGGCAGCGCGGTGGTGGCGGTCACGTCGAAGGTCAGCTCCACGCGGCTGTCCGTCGTGTTGACGCCCTGCCCGCCGGGGCCTGAGGAGCGGGAGAAGCGCCATTCGAGCTCGGTGTCGGGAATGATCACCGAGTCGTTGACGACCAGCGGGCCGGGCATGCGTGGGGCTCCTGTTCCAAAACGTTCCTTACGTAAGTGTCACCGTATATGTGCCCTATATGCCGGGCACAACGGCATTTTCATTCCCTGCGGTCGCTGCGAACATGTAGGGACCAACCGCAGGAGGGGCGAGAATCCATGCTGCCTGTCTGGGCCGCGGACGCGGGCTTCACCGTGGTGCTGGCCATCGTCTCCGCCGCCGGGTTCCTGTTCCTGCGGTGTCAGGGGAAGGGGCGGCCCTTCGGGCCCAAGGCGCGGTGGCTGACGATCGCCATCGCCCTGATCACCGGAGCCCTGTCCGCGACGGTCGCGCTGGTGAGCGGGGCGGTGCTGAACGACAACCTGGCCACCGTGCTGGGCGCCGTCGCGCCGAGCGGGTTGTGGTTCAGCCAGATGCGGGCCAAGGAGAACGAGCGGCGCTCCGCCACGCGCGAGGCCGCCACGTTCTGGCTGGTGTCGCTGCTGGCCCGGCTCGACGAGGCGATGGCCGAGGACCAGCGGGTCTGGTGCGAGAAGCGGGTGGACGAGTCCTGGAGCGTCTACGAGCTCAGCCTGGCCGCCAACCGCTACCACGACCGGATCGCCGAGCGCCTCTCGCCCGAGGCGCGCAGGCGGGAGCGCGTGCGCGCCCGGCTGGAGGCGATCGAGCGGCGGCTGGACGTGGCGGCGCTGATCGAGGACGGCGCGTCCCGCTCCAAGGTCGTCACGGCGCTGAACGGGTCGCGGCACACGCGGCTGGCCAGGTATGAGCGGTATCTGAACGATCTGACCCGGCTGCTCGGCGTGCTCCAGCACGACGCGGAGAGCGAGGTGCTGCGCCTGCTGGCCGTGGCCTACCGGGCCGGCTACCGGTCGCTGCCGGCGTTCGTGCCGCGCACGGCCGTGGCGCGCGCGTCCGACGCCCCTTCGGTGCGGCGCGCCCGGTGAGCGTGTGCGCAGGCCCCTTCGGTGCGGCGCGCCCGGTGGGCGCATTCGCTCGCCAGGAACCTTCGGCGCGGTCTCCGGTGCTCGCGGCGGAGAATCAGGTGGCGGCGGTGAGCGCGCCGGGGGAGCCCTCGGCGTCGCCGAGCGTGAGCTCCAGCCGGGCGCCCAGCGCGTCGATGACGGAGCCGAGCGTGCGGAGCGTCAGGTTCTCGTCGCCGGACAGGATCTGGCTCACCCGCCCGGCCGAGACGCCCATCGACGCGGCCAGGTCCGTACGGGTGATCTTGTGCTCCCGCATGTACCACGTGATCTCGTCGACGACTTGCTGGGCGAGTCCGCCCACCTCGTCGCGTGCACTACGGCGAAGGGCCATCCCGGTCTCGCTCTCCAGAGCTTTCCGCTAAGTCTCTCCACTTTAGCTCTACCTAAATCTTTAGGCAAGCCTAAAGTTTGGTGGGCTCTCGACGGCCGGTTGCAAGCCGCGTATGTCACTATCTGCCCGCGGAGATCACAGAACTGAGGGGGTCAGGTGGCGGTCATCGTCGGTGTGCACGGGATCGGCAAGTACAACTACTACCTGGAGGCGGGAAACTCCGCGGCCGGCGCCGCGGCGGCCATGCGCCGCAAATGGGACCGCTACCTGCAGGCCGCGCTCGGCGAAGAGAGCGGGGCCTACTTCAGCGAGATCGCCTACTTCTCCCACCACCTGCACGACGGCAGGCCAGGCGGCGCGCCGCGCTCGCCCGCCGCCATGGAGGCCCCCGCGCAGCAGATTTTCGTCAACTGGGCCAGGCAGGCGGGCGTGGGGGAGCACGTCACGGGGATGCTCAAGTCCTTCACCGGCTGGCTGCTGGGCAAGCTGGACGCCAGGTCCGCGGCGTTCGCCAAGTTGTTCGCGCCGGAGGTGGCGGCGTACCTGACCGACGCGGTCCGGCGCGAGAAGTGCCGGCAGGCGGTGGCCGACGTCATCCGGGCGAACCAGCCCAAGGTGGTGATCGCCCACTCGCTCGGCAGCGTCGTCGCCTACGAGGCGCTGGCCTCCGACCCGAGCCTCCACGTCGATCTCCTGATCACCCTCGGCAGCCCGCTGGGCATGCGCAACGTCGTCTTCGAGCACCTCCTGCCGGCTCCCGTCAACGGCCGCGGCGAGCGTCCCAAGGGTGTCAAGCGCTGGGTGAACATCGCCGACAAGGACGACATCGCCGCCATCCCGGCCGCCCTGTGCGACAGCTTCACCGGTGTCGACGCCGAGGAACTGGTCAACCTCGACTGGATCGACTTCCACACGGTCGAGAAGTATCTGGGCTGCCCCGCGCTGGACCCGCATCTGCGACCATTCCTGGCATGACGTGGATAGTCTTCGACTACGGCGGTGTCCTGTCCCTGCCCCAGCCCGAGTCCGATGCCGACGCCATGGCGCTGGCGGTGGGGGCCGAGCCTGAGGCGTTCAAGCGCGGCTACTGGGAGCACCGCCTCGACTTCGACCGGGGCGCTCTGACCCCGCTCGCCTACTGGGCGGCGGTGGTCGGCAGGTCCGTGACCGCCACGGAGACGGCCCGCCTGGTCGCCATGGACATCGCGAGCTGGGCCCACCCCGACGAGGGCACGATCGCCGTACTCGACGACCTGCTGGCGGCCGGCGGCGACGTCGCGTTGCTGTCCAACGCGCCCGTCTGCATCGGCGACGGCCTGGACCAGTTGCCGTGGATCGCCGCGCTCGGCCGCCGCTTCTACAGCGGCAGGATGGGCCTGGTCAAGCCCGAGCGGGCGATCTACGACGAGGTGGCCCGCGGGCTCGGCGCCGACCCGTCGGACATCGTCTTCATCGACGACCGCCCCGAGAACGTCGAGGGCGCCGAACGCGCCGGGATGACCGGGGTGCGCTTCACCGATGCCGCCGCGCTGCGCCGTACACTGGCCGGCGTACGGGAGGCCGCCGGTTAATTCTCGGCGAAATGTCGGTTATGTGATCTAGGGTGTCGCGAGTGGACAACGCCTTTCAAGTCGACCTGCGCGGCGTGGTCGACCTGCTCAGCCGGCACCTGTACGCGAGCCCGCGGGTCTACGTCCGCGAGCTCCTGCAGAACGCGACCGACGCGATCACCGCCCGCCGGGCCGCGGACGCGCAGGCGCCCGCCCGGGTGACCGTGGACGTCGCCGACGGGCTGATCAGCGTCAGCGACACCGGCATCGGGCTGACCGAGGACGAGGTCCACGTGCTGCTCGCCACCATCGGCCGCTCCTCCAAGCGCGACGAGCTGGGCTTCTCGCGTCACGAGTTCCTCGGCCAGTTCGGCATCGGGCTGCTGTCCGGGTTCCTGGTCGCCGACGAGATCAGCGTCGAGACCAGGTCGGCGCGCGGCGGTCACACGGTCCTGTGGACCGGCGGGTCCGACGGCCGCTACCGCGTCGAGCGCGCCCCGGCCGAGCGGGACGAGCCAGGCACCACCGTCACGCTGCGGGCCCGCGCCGACGCCGCCGACTGGGTGAGCGCGCGCACGGTCGAGGAGCTGGCCACGCTGTACGGCGCGCTGCTGCCGTTCGAGGTGCGCGTGAACGGCGGCCGCACCACCCTCGACGCCCCGCCCTGGCTGGAGCGGCACGCCTCCCCGGCCGCCCGGCGCGGCGCTCTCCAGCGCTACGGCGCGGAGTCGTTCGGCTTCACCCCGCTGGACGTCGTCGACCTGAGCGTCCCCGAGGCGGGCCTCACCGGCGTGGCCTACATCCTGTCCGCCCCGGCCAACCCCGCCAGCCGCGGCGCCCACCGCGTCTACCTCAAGCGCATGCTGCTCACCGAGTCCGCCGACGACCTCCTGCCCGAGTGGGCGTTCTTCGCCCGCTGCGTGGTGGACGCCGCCGAGTTGCGCCCGACCGCCAGCCGCGAGGCGCTCTACGAGGACGACCTGCTGGAGCACACCCGCGACGAGCTCGGCCGCCAGGTACGCGCCTGGCTGGTCCGGCTCGCCGAGACCGACCCCGGCGGCCTGCGCGCCTTCCTCGCGCTGCACCACCTGGGCGTCAAGGCGCTGGCCCTGCACGACGACGACATGCTCAGGCTCGTCGACCAGTGGCTGGAGTACGAGACGAGCGCGGGCCCGATGACCCTGGCCCGGTTCCGGGCCACCTTCCCCGCCGGGCGCTACACCTCCAGCGTGGACGAGTTCCGCCAGCTCGCCGCGGTCTCCGGCGCGCAGGGCGTCGGCCTGGTCAACGGCGGCTACGTCTACGACGGCGAGATCCTGTCCGGCCTGTCGAGGATCGACCCGGACGTTCGCCTGGCGCGGCTCGACCCGGGGGAGCTGGCCACCCACCTCGGCCCTGCGGAGCCGGAGGCGGAGATGCGGGCGCGCCCGTTCCTCGCCGCCGCCGCCCGCGCGCTCGACCCGCTCGGCTGCGAGGTGGTGCTGCGCGACTTCGACCCGGCCTCGCTGCCCGCCCTCTACCTGACCAGCCGCGCCGCCCAGCACCACGCCGACCTGCGCGAGGCCCGCGACGCCGGCGACGAGTTGTGGGCGGGCGTCCTCGGCGCGCTGGAGCGCACGGTCGCCGCCGACCGGCCGCAACTGGTGCTCAACCACCGCAACCCGCTCGTCCGCCGCGTCCTCGGCCTGCCCGACCTGGAGCTGGCCGCCACCGCCGTGGAGTCCCTGTACGGGCTGGCGCTGCTGCACGGGCACCACCCGCTGCGCCCCGCCGACACCGCGGCGCTCAACCGCTCGTTCCTCGGCCTGCTCGACTGGGCCGTCCAGGGGAGCACACATGACTGACGTCCGGGCCGTCCGGGGGACGCACATGACCGACGACCGGGCCGTTCACGGGGGCACGCATGACTGACGACGTCCGGGCGCTGCTCGCCGAGGCCGAGGGCATGCCGTACGGCGAGGCCAGGAGCGTGCTGGTCGAGCGCGCGCTGCGCGAGGCCGAGGCACGGCGCGAGCACGTCATCGAGGCGCGGCTGGCCCTCACCACCTGCTACCAGTTCGGCGGCGAGCCGGTGAAGTCGTTCGCCACCTTCTCGCGCAGCCTGACCGACCACGACGCCGAGCCCGGCAGATGGGACGAGGAGCAGGCCCACCGGCTGCTCTGGCAGTTCAAGTGGATCATGGGCTCGGTCCGGCGGTTCCCCGAGATCCCGCTGCCCCGCGCGCTGGCGCTGCAGGAGGAGATGGAGCGGCGCTACCGGCAGGCGGGCGACCTGATGCACGCCGTGCACGCCGCGCGCTGCAACCTGGCTTGGCACCTCGGCGACGAGGCGGGCGTCGCCGAATGGTTCCACCGCTGGCGCACGACCCCGCGCGACCGGCTGTCCAACTGCCAGGCGTGCGACATCGGCTCGCAGGCGTTCATCCTGGCCGGGCTCGGCCGGGACGAGGAGGCGGTGGCCATCGCGGAGCCCGTCGTGTCCGGCCGGTTCACCTGCCGCTCCCAGCCGCAGAGCATCCTGTGCGTGCTGCTGCCCATCTACGTCAGGACCGGGCGCCTCGACGCCGCCGCCGAGGCGCACCGGCGGGCGTACCGGCTGGTCCAGGGCAAGGTCCCCTACCTCGACGACGTCGGCGACCACCTGCGCTTCTGCGCCCGCACCGGCAACGAGGCGCGCGGGCTGGAGATCCTGGAGCGGGAGCTGCCGCTGCTGGAGCGCCCGCCGTCGCCCGACCAGGCAGCCTGGTTCATGATGGGCGCCACGCTGGTGCTGCGCCGCCTGGAGGAGACCGGTCACACGGCTCTGACGGTACGCCGTTCCGGCGCGGACGTGCCGGTGCCCGTGCTCCGTGCCGAGATGGAGGCGGGCGCCCGCGCCATCGCCGCCCGCTTCGACGCCCGCAACGGCAACGACGTGCACACCCTGCGCATGGAGGCCCGGCTGGCCGCCACCCCCTTGGCCGAACGGCTGCCGCTGGTGCCGCACGCCCGCCGCAAGGTGACCGGCTCGCCCGAGGCGCGCTGGCGCAGCGGGATCGCCGCCATGGACGTGCGCGATCTGGAGGAGGCGGTGGCCGGGTTCACGCAGGCGGGCGACGGGGGACGGGCGGCGCTGGCGCGGGTGGACCTGGCGCGCGCGTACCTGGAGACCGGCCGCCCGCTGGACTCCGCCGAGGTGGCTGAGGAGGCCGTCCTCCTGCTCGCCACCGCGCCGGAGAGCGTGAACATCCCTGGGAACATCCCCGCGGGCGCCGTCACGGCCGCGGCCGGCGACGGCGGAGAGGGGGCGAAGACGCCGCAGGACGCGGCCCGCCGGATGCTCGCCCGGGCGCTGACCCAGCTCGGCGAGGCGGGCCGGGCGCTGGACGTGCTGCTCCCGCTGGACGACCCGGAAGCGCTGATGGAGGCCGCCGAGCTGCTCTCCGGCAAGGACGACGACCGGGAGGCCGCGGCGGCGTTCGCGGCGGCGGCCGAGCTGTACCGGCGCGACGGGGACCTGCTGCCGGCCGGCCACGCCCTGCGCAGGCACGCCCGGTCGATCTACTACGCCTCCGACCACGGGCCCGAGATCACCGCCGCCTACGAGCGGGCCAGGCAGGTGCTCGACGAGGCCGCCGCCGCCTCCGTCGAGGGCGCGGCGGCCGAACGGGCGGCCCTGGTCTACGACGAGGCCTCCGCCCTGTGCTGGCTGGGCCTGCGCGAGGCCGCGATCGTCCGCTGCCAGGAGGCGGCCGACGCCTTCCGCGAACTGGACGACCAGGCCGCGTTCGAGCTGGCCGTCGAGTATCTGGAAGAACTTCGCGAACAGGACGACTGATGCTGTTCACCCGCCCTTGACTCCAGGGTCACGGCGGAGTCAGCGGGGGCGGACATATCTGTGGACGTGGACCGCAGAGCCTTCCTGACAGCGGCGACAGCCGGCCTCCTCCTCCCGCGGACCGCCGTTCCGGCGTCCTCCGCCACCTCGGGGCGAACCCTTGTCCCGGCGTCCTCCGTCACCTCGGGGCGAACCCTCGCCTCGGACCCCTTCACGTTGGGCGTGGCCTCCGGCGACCCCTCGGCCGACGGCTTCGTCCTGTGGACCAGGCTGGCCGCCGAACCGCTGAGCGGCGACGGCCGCGGCGGCATGCCCGCCCGCGACCTGGACGTGGACTGGCAGGTCTCGTCCGACGAGCGCTTCGCCAAGATCGTCAAGTCCGGCACGGCCACCGCCGGGCCGCGCGACGCCCACAGCGTCCACGTCGAGCTGAACGGCCTGGAGCCCGGACGCGACTACTTCTACCGGTTCAGGAGCGAGGGCCGGCTCTCGCCGGCCGGCCGCACCAGGACGACGCCGACGGGGGAGACGCCGCTCACGTTCGCGGTGGCGGCGTGCGCGCACTACGAGCACGGCTACTACACCGCCTACCGCCGCCTCGCCGAGCAGGAGCCCGACCTGGTGGTGTTCCTCGGGGACTACATGTACGAGTACGGCCCGAGCGGCTACACCGCGCTGGCCGGCCGCGTACGCACGCACACGCCCGGCAAGTGCGAGACGCTGGCCGACTACCGGCTGCGGCACGCCCAGTACAAGAGCGACCGCGACCTGCAGCGGGCGCACGCGGTGGCGCCGTGGCTGGTGGCCTTCGACGACCACGAGGTGGAGAACAACTGGGCGGGGCCCGTCTCCAGCACGGGGGCGCCCGGGTTCGCCAGGCGCCGGGCGGAGGCGTTCAGGGCGTACTACGAGAACATGCCGCTGCGCCGCGCCAGCGTCCAGGGGGCGGTGCTGCGGGTGAACCGGCGGATCTCCTGGGGGACGCTGGCGCGCTTCCACCTGCTCGACACGCGGCAGTTCCGGGACGACCAGGCGTGCCTGGACGGGGTACGGGCCGGCTGCGACGACCGGCTGGCGGCCAAACGCACGCTGCTCGGGAGCGACCAGTGGCGCTGGCTGGAGAGCGGGCTGCGCGAGTCCGGCGCCCGCTGGAACCTGCTCGGCCAGCAGATCCTGATGGCGCAGCGCGACTACAAGGTCGGGCCGGGACGTGAGGTCAACCTGGACTCCTGGGACGGGTACGCGGCCGAGCGGACCCGGCTGCTGGGGTCGTTGTCGGGCACGTCCAACCCGGTGGTGCTGACGGGGGACGCGCACATGCACCACCTGGCCGAGCTCAAGGCCGACTTCGACGACCCGGACTCGCCGGTGGTGGCCAGGGAGCTGGTGGCGTCGTCGATCGCGAGCGACGGGGACGGGTACCGGGACCGGACGTGGATCGCCGAGGCCCTCCAGGAGAATCCCCATATTTCCTATATCGACCAGCGGCGCGGCTACCTGATGGCGCGGCTCACCCGGGACGAGCTCTCGGTCGACTTCCGGACCCTGGACTACATCTCCCGCAAGGGCGCCCCGGCCAAAACCGCCCACCACCTCACCATCCCGGCCACCACCGCCGCCGCCCGCGCCGCGGCGGCCGGCAAGGCCGGGACGCCCAGGGTTGGCTGAACGTTTGCTGGGAGCACGCTGAGGATCCGCTCAACGCCACGGGCGAACCCGCGCGCGTGCCCGGTCGCATCCGCCCTGGTCAGGCGTCTGGCCAGGCGCCTTCGGGGAACTCGCCCGAGGTGCCGCCCGACATCACCACCTGGTCGCTCTCGCTCAGCCCCGACTTCACCTCGACGTACTGATCACCACGCACCCCCGTCTGCACCACCTTCGCCAGGTCGCGATCGCCCGAGCGGACCGTGACCACCTGAGTGCCGTCCGACCGGGTACGGACCGCCGACGCGGGCACGTAGACCGCGTTCGCGGCCTCGTCCGTGGTGACCGTCACCGAGGCGGTCTGGCCGAGCATGAGGCCGGTGGGCGGCTGGTCGAAGGCCAGGGCGACGGAGTAGCGGACGAGCTGGCCGTCCACCGTGGCGGTCGGCGCGATCGACGTCACCGTCCCCTCGTGCCGCTCGCCGCTGCGGGTGGCCAGGGTGACCTGGGCTTTCTGGCCGAGCTTGAGCCGGTTCACGTCCGACTCGGTGACCATGGCCTGGACCTGGAGTTCGTTCAGGTTGCCGAGGCTGATGAACGTGCTGGTGCCGGCCGTGTCGCCGACCGCGCCCGCCACCGACAGGACCGTGCCCGCCGCAGGAGCGACGATGCGGGTCGCCCGTACGGCGTCGGCGGCCTGTTCGAGGGCGGCTTCGGCGCGGTCCACGTTCGCGGCGGCCTGCTCCTCGCTCATCCCGCCCTTGGCCGCCGCGCCGGTGCCTCCGCTGGTCCCCGCGCCCGCGTTGGTGCCGGTGCCCGCGTTGGTGCCCGTGCCGGCATTGGCGCCGGTGCCCGCCCTGGTGCCGGTGCCTCCCGTGCCGCCGCTGCCGCAGGAGCTCTGGGACGGGCGGGAGGCGCCGGTGCTCGACTTACCCGTGGGCTTGCCGCTCGCCGACGGCTTGGCGCCGGTGGAGGGCTTGGCGGAGGCGGAGGGGGACGCGGTCGTGGACGGGCGGCCGGTAGAGGGGCTGCCCGTGGAAGGGCCGCCGGTAGAAGGGCTGCCCGTGGACGGGCCACCGGTGGAGGGGTTGCCTGTGGAGGGACCGCCGGTGGAGCCACCGGTCGGGGTGGCGGTGACGGTCGCGGTGACGGTGGCCGTCACCGTAGCCGTCACGGTGACCGTGGCCGTCGGCTGTGGTTCGTGGCCGGTGGGCTTCGTGGTGGGGCCGGTGGTGGGTGTCGTGGTGGCCGTGGGGTGCCCGGTCGGGCCCGTCGTCGGATGCGGCGATGCGGTGGGATGCGGGGTGGAGACCGGTGTCGTCCTCGCGGCCGCGGCGGGGGCCGGCACGGTGGGCCCGAGCGCGCCGCCATTGGCCCGCGTCTGGGCCGAGCCGGCGGCGGGCGCGGTGGTGACGGGCGCGGTGACGGGCGCGATGACGGCGGGCCCGGTGGTGGCGGGTGCGGTGGCGTTGGGTGCGGTGGCGGCCGGGGAAGCGCCGCCGGCACCGGTCCCGCCGTTCACCGCGCCGCCGGTGGCACCGCCGCCGGGGGCCGCACTGCCGCTGGCCCCGCCGCTCGGGGCGCCGCTGGGAGCACCGCTCGGGGCGCCGCTGGGCGTGCCGCCGGTCGGCTGGGTGGTCGCCTTGCCCGCAGGCGTGGCGCCTCCGCCGGCCGGGGTGCAGGTCGCGGGCGTGCCCCCGGCGTTCCCGGTGGAGCCGGCAGGGGAGGCGGCGGCCGTGGCCGCCTCCTCCTGGGTCTCTTCGGCGGCGGCCAGGTCGGCCTTGGCCGCCTCGTACGCCTCCCGCGCCCCCCTGCCGTCGATCCTGGCCAGCACCTGGCCCTTCTTCACCTTGGTCCCGGGCTTCACGGACACCCTGGTCAGCGTTCCGGAGGAGCCGAACGCCAGGTCCCTGCGCGAGCCGTCCACCGTGCTGCCCGCCGCACTGACCGAGGCCGTGATCTGCCCGCGCTGCGCGGCGGCGAGCCGTACCTGGACGGCGGCGGGTGTGTCGTCGTGGAGTGCCAGCGCCAGGCCGGACCCGGCGACGAGCACGGCCAGGGCGAGGCCGCCCAGCACGAAAGTCGGTCTCATGACCGTTCATCCTGGCGCAGGAGGTTCGCGCCAGGCTGCGAGCATCCTCAGAGTTACCTGTGTGCCCGCCGGGGAGCCGGGGTTGTCAGCGAACGTTCAGCTAGCTCGCGGCTGCGGCGCAGCCTTGTGTGCAAGGGTCACCCGCTGTGAAGGTGTCGACAAGGCGCAGAGCGCTGATTACCAACGGAGTGCTTGCGGTGCTCCTGCTGGGCGGTGGCGTGATCGCCTACGCCCAGCTCGGCACGGGACAGGCCGCGAGCGAGACGACTGTGCGGACGGTCACCGCGGGCCGCGGCTCCGTGGTCGCCTCGGTGTCCGCCTCAGGGGCGGTCGAGAGCTCCAAGTCCCGTGCGCTCTCGTTCGGAGCGAGTGGCACGGTCGAGAAGATCTACGTCAAGGCCGGTGACAAGGTCGCCAAGGGCGACCTGCTGGCCAGGATCGACGACGCCGCCGCCCAGGAGAACCTGTCGGCGGCCAAGGCCACCTACGACAGCGCCCTGGACGACGGCACCGACACGGCCCAGCTCTACGCCGCCTACATCAAGGCACGCAACGCCTACCGCGAGGCGCAGCGCACGGTCGCGGCCACCGTCCTGAAGGCCCCGTTCAAGGGCACGGTCACCGCGGTGAACGGCTCCGTGGGCGCGACCGCCTCGGGCTCGGGGTCGGGCGGAAGCACAGGACAGAGCACGGGCCAAAGCTCGGGGCAGAGCACGGGACAGAGCACCAGCGGCTTCGTCGAGATCGCCGACACCGGAGCCCTGCAGCTCGTCGGCACCTTCACCGAGTCGGACGTCGGCAAGCTCAAGCAGGGTCAGGAGGCCACGGTCACGTTCGACGCGCTGCCCGGGGTGACCGCCTCCGGCGAGGTCACCCAGATCCAGCCGGTCGCCGCCACCAGCAACAACGTCGTGCAGTACCCGGTCACGGTGACGTTCACGAAGGTCCCGAGCCAGGTGCGGCTGGGCCAGACCGCCACGGTCGAGGTCGTGACCGGCCAGGCCGAGAACGTCGTCACCGTCCCGTCCACGGCGGTCTCCACCAGCGGCGGCCAGACCGCCGTCACCGTGCTGAAGAACGGCCGGCAGACCAGGACACCGGTCGAGGTCGGCGTCCAGGGCACCGCGCTGACGGAGATCAAGTCCGGGGTGTCCGAAGGCGACCAGATCGTGCCCCCGGCGGCCACGAGCACCACCACGAACGGCAACCAGCGCGGGTTCGGCGGCGGCGGCTCCGGGTTCCCGGGCGGCGGCGGCGTGCCCGGCGGCGGCGGCATGCCGGGAGGCGGCCGATGACCCCCCAGACGCTGGAGGTCGTGCCTCCCATCCCCGTGCTGCGGGTACGGGACCTCGTCAAGGAGTACGGCGAGGGCGACGCCAAGGTACGCGCCCTGCGCGGCATCACCCTGGACGTCGAGCGAGGAGACTACGTCGCCATCATGGGCGCCTCCGGCTCCGGCAAGTCCACCCTCATGAACATCCTCGGCTGCCTCGACGTCCCGAGCTCCGGCTCGTACCTGATCGACGGCGCCGACGTCGGCCGCCTCGACGAGCACCAGCTCGCCATCCTGCGCAACCGCCGGGTCGGGTTCGTCTTCCAGTCCTTCAACCTGATCCCGCGCATGAGCGCGCTGGCCAACGTCGAGCTGCCGCTCGTGTACGGCGGCATCGGCCAGGCCGAGCGCCGCCGGCGCGCGCTGGCCGCGCTGGAGCAGGTCGGCCTGACCGACCGCGTGCACCACGAGCCGAACCAGCTCTCCGGCGGCCAGCAGCAGCGCGTGGCCGTGGCCAGGGCGCTGGTCACCGCGCCCGCGCTGCTGCTGGCCGACGAGCCGACCGGCAACCTCGACACCGCCTCGACCGGCGACGTCCTGCAGATCCTGGACCGGCTCAGCGAGTCCGGCCGCACGATCGTGGTCATCACGCACGAGGACGACGTGTCGGCGCACGCCAAGCGGGTGATCAGGCTGGTGGACGGAGAGATCGTCGAGGACCGCCGCCAGGCACCCGTGGACGGCCCGCCGCCGCGCATGGTGGAGGTGGCCAAGTGAACCAGCTCGAGATCCTCCGCTTCGCGCTGCGCGGCCTGCTGGCCAACAAGATGCGCAGCGCGCTGACCACGCTCGGCATCCTCATCGGCGTGGCCGCGGTCATCATGCTGGTCGCCGTCGGCGAGGGCTCCTCGCAGAGCATCCAGCAGAACATCCAGCGCCTCGGCGCCAACACCCTGACGATCTCCCCGTCGTTCTCGGGTGGCGGCGGAGGAGGCGGGGGCGGCGGCGTACGGGCGCCGGGCGGCGGGGGCGGGAACACCGGCCCGCGCACGCAGGCCAGGCAGCTCAGCCTGGCCGACGCCAAGTCGCTGACCGACAAGACGACGGCGCCGTCCGTGCACAGCGTCTCGCCGGTGGTGAACGCCTCGTCCTCGACGGCCGCGTACGGGGCCGCCAGCCACGCCATCGCGCAGTTCGTCGGCACCTACCCCAGCTACTTCGAGGCCACGAACAAGCCCGTGGCCAAGGGCACCTACTTCTTCAACGACGACATCCTGGCCGCCAGGAAGGTCGTGGTGCTCGGCCAGACCGTGGTGGAGGAGCTGTTCGGCACCGTCGACCCGATCGGCAAGCAGGTCAGCGTGTCGGGCGTGCCGTTCACCGTGGTCGGCGTGCTGAAGGAGACGGGGTCCAGCGGCATGCAGGACGCCGACGACGTGGCCATCGCGCCGCTGCCGGCCGTGCAGCAGAGCCTGAGCGGCTTCGGCTCGCTGAGCTCCATCGTCGTGCAGGCCTCCGGAGCGGAGACCACCACGGCGGCGCAGTCCGAGGTCACGGCTATCCTCAACCAACGACACGGCATCACCGGCAACAACCCCGACTTCCGCATCCTCAACCAGGCCACTTTGCAGGAGACCGTCAGTGAGGCGACCGGCACCTTCACCGTGCTGCTCGGCGCCGTCGCCGCGATCTCGCTGCTGGTGGGCGGCATCGGCATCACCAACATCATGCTGGTCACCGTGACCGAGCGCACCCGCGAGATCGGCATCCGCAAGGCCATCGGGGCGCCCAGGAGCGCGATCCTGGGCCAGTTCCTGATGGAGGCCACGCTGCTCAGCCTGGTCGGCGGGCTGTCCGGGGTGCTGATCGCGTTCCTGGGGACCAGGTTCACCATCGCCGGCATCGAGCCGGTCCTCGTGCCGTCGTCCGTCGTCCTGGCGCTAAGTGTGTCGGTGGGGATCGGGCTGTTCTTCGGCAGTTATCCCGCCAACCGGGCGGCCAAACTCAGGCCGATCCAGGCCTTGCGCCACGAGTAAGGAGAAATGCGACATGGCCCAGCTTGACTCCTCCCCCTTCCCCGACGACGACCTGCGGGAAGAGCTCGCCGTACAGCCCAGGAAGAGCATGTCGAAGGCGACGCTGGCGCTGGCCGCCGGCGTGGTGCTGGTGGCGGGCGTCCTCATCGGCATCCAGGCGGACAACCTCTTCGGCTCGGAGGCGCCCGCCGGGGCGCAGCGCCCCATGGGCGGCGGGTACGGCCAGCAGCAGGGCGGCCTGCCCCCCGGTTACGGCGGCCAGCGCGGCGGCGGCCAGCAGCAGCCGGGCGGCCAGCAGCAGCCGGGCGGCGGCGGCCAGCCCGGCACCGGCCAGCAGCCCGGCGGCGGCCAGCGGATGGGCGGCGGCACCGTCGGCACCATCGAGAAGGTCGAGGACGGCAAGGTCACCATCAAGACCATGGACGGCTCCACCGTCACCGTGACCACCACCGACCAGACCGCCGTCCAGATCTCCAAGCAGGCCAAGGTGTCCGACCTCAAGGCCGGCACCACGATCGTGGTCCGCGGCCAGCAGGGCGGCGACGGCTCGGTGGCCGCGCAGTCCATCACGCAGGGCGGCCAGGGCTTCCAGGGAGGCGGCCCGCGATGACCGAACCCGAGGCCAGGCTGCTGGTGGTCGACGACGAACCCAACATCAGGGAGCTGTTCTCGGCCAGTCTGCGCATGGCCGGGTTCGAGGTGCTGACCGCCGCCGACGGCAAGGAGGCGCTGCGGGTGGCCGAGGAGAGCACGCCGGACCTGGTGATGCTCGACGTGATGCTGCCCGACCTCGACGGACTGGCGGTCGCGGGCAGGTTGCGCTCCCGCGGCCGCCGGGTCCCGGTGCTGTTCGTGACCGCCAAGGACACGCCGGAGGACCGGCTCGCGGGGCTGGGGCTCGGCGAGGACTACGTGACCAAGCCGTTCAGCCTGGAGGAGGTCATCGCCAGGATCAGGGCCGTGCTGCGCAGGACCCGCCGCGGCGCCCCGCCGCCGAACCGGCTCCAGGTGGCCGACCTGGAGCTGGACGAGGAGAGCCACGAGGTGTGGCGCGACGGCATCCCCGTACGGCTGTCGCCCACGGAGTTCCGCCTGCTGCGCTACTTCATGCTCAACGTCGGCCGGGTGTTGTCCAAGTCGCAGATCCTCGACCACGTCTGGAACGGCGACTGGCGCACCGACGTCGGCCTCGTCGAGTCCTACGTCTCCTACCTGCGCCGCAAGATCGACCTGGGCGACCGCAAATACCTGCACACGCTGCGCGGCGTCGGTTACATCCTGCGGCCTCCGCGCCTATGACCTCGGTGAGGAAGCACCTCTCGCGGACCCCGCTGTGGTTGCGGCTGGTGTCGGCGACGCTGCTGCTGGTCACCCTCGCCATCACGCTGACCGGCCTGTTCGCCGTGCGGCTGTTGCGCGGCTACCTCGTCGAGCGCGTCGACCAGCAGCTCCGCGCCGCCACCGGCCCGTTCCGCGACGCCCAGCCACCGCCCGACGACCCCCGGCCGGGGGTGCGCCCGCAACGTTTCCCCGGCCTGTTCCACTCCGCGGTGCTCGACTCCGGCGGCGTCACGATCAGGACGCTGACCGAGTCGACCGACGAGGACAGGCCCGCCCTGCCCCGCCTGACCGGCGCCGACGTCCTCGCGCTCCAGGGCCGTCCCTTCACCGTCGAGTCACGCGCCGCCGGCGGCCCGAGCTGGCGGGTGGTCGCCGTCCCGGCGCGCTTCGGCGAGAGCAGGGTGATCGCCGTCAACCTGGGCGACGTGGACGGAACGGTCTCCCAGCTCGCGCTGATCGTGGCGTCCGGGGGCGGCGGCACGGTGATCGTGCTCGGCTTCGCCACCTACTGGATGGTCCGCCGGAGCCTGCGCCCGCTCCAGGAGATCTCCCGGACGGCCCGGGACATCGCCGGCGGCGACCTGTCCCGCCGCGTGCCCCTGTGGGCGGGCACCACCGAGGTCGGCAAGCTCGGCCGCTCGCTCAACACCATGCTCGCCCGGATCGAGTCGGCCGTGCGCGAGCGGGAGTCCGCCGCCGAGTCGGCCCGCGAGTCGGCCACCGCCGCCCGGCGCTCGGAGGAGCTGATGCGCCGCTTCATGGCCGACGCCTCGCACGAGCTGCGCACGCCGCTGACGTCGATCAGGGGGTTCGCGGAGTTGTACCGGCTGGGGGAGAGCAAGGACCTGGCCGAGGCCGTGCGCCTGCTGCGGCGCATCGAGGGGCAGGCGGCCAGGATGGGGCTGCTGGTGGAGGACATGTTGCTGCTGGCCAGGCTCGACCAGCGGCGCGAGCTGGCGATGCGCCCCGTGGACCTGCTCAGCCTGGCCGCCACCGTCGTGATCGACGCCCAGACGCTGGCCCCCGACCGGCGGATCGAGCTGGTGCGGCTGTTCGGGGGCGAGGGGGAGGTGGTCGTGACCGGCGACGAGTCCCGCCTCGGGCAGGTGCTCAACAACCTCGTCACCAACGCGCTCGCCCACACCCCGCCCGGCACGCCCTTCCAGGTCCGCGTCGGCGTGGAAGGCGACCAGGCCGTGGTCGAGGTGGCCGACGAAGGGCCCGGGTTCTCGCCGGAGGTGGCCGAGCGGGTGTTCGAGCGGTTCTACCGGGCCGATCCGGCGCGCAGCTCGGGCGGCTCGGGGCTGGGGCTGTCGATCGCGGCCACGCTGGTGGAGGCGCACGGCGGCATCGTGATGGCGGAGTCGGAGCCCGGCGACGGCGCGCTGTTCAGGGTGATCCTGCCCGTCTCGGGCGAGGGCCCTGGGATGCCTCAGCCGAAGGTGTAGCCGTACAGGCCGGAGCCCTCGCTCAACCGCCGCACCTTGCCCAGGCGCAGGCCGGGCCTGCGGGAGCCGGGCACGTACATGACGAGTCCCTGGTCGGGGGCCGCCACCACGAGCCCGTACACCGGCCGCTTGCTCAGCGTCCGATACCGCTCGTTCAGCGGCAGTGCGGCCAGCGCGGCGCCGAAGTCGCGTCCCTTGCCCTTGACCAGCAGGTTCCCGGTCCTGGTGAGACCGCCCGACGCGCGGCCCATCAGCACCTGCACGGCCCGCTCCCCGGGCACGCCGATGGCCAGCTCGTCCCGGCCGTCGCCGTTGAAGTCCCCGGCCGCCAGCGCCGCCCCGAAACGGTCGTAGTAGCGCGGCACTCCCTCAAGGGTGTTCTGCGACCAGGCCTCGCTCCTGTGCGCCGTCAGGCCGCTCCCTGAGCCGTACAGCACGTCCACGGTGCCGTCGCCGTAGTCCATGGCCCGCTGGTTCGCGCTGAGCCCCTCGCCGGGCACGCCGACGGCCAGGTCGGCCTTGCCGTCGCCGTTGAAGTCGCCGGTGGCCAGGGCGGCGCCGAAGCCGTCCCACTTCTCCGCCGCGCCCTTGATCCCGGCCGTGCTCTGCGTGAGCAGCCGGGCCCGCTCGCCGCGCACGTCGATCACGGTGACCGAGCCCTGCCCGTCCAGCGTGACGCTGTCGGCGGGCGCGCCGGCCACCAGCTCGTCGCGCCCGTCGCCGTCGAAGTCCCCGGTGGTCAGCGCGGCGCCCCACTGGTCGGTCACGGCCGCCGCCTGCCGCACCCACGGCGTCTTCTGCGTGATCCGGTACGGCTTGCGGCCCTTCATCCAGTACACCGTCACGGCCCCGCCCGAGCGGTGGCCGGGCGAGCCCACGACGAGCTCGTCGCGGCCGTCGCCGTCGAGGTCCCCGGCGGCCAGCGCCGCCCCGAACCGGTCGCTCGACGGCTTGGCCGGCGCCAGCTCCTCGCCCGCGACCAGCCCGCCGGCGGACCCGCGGTAGATCTGCACGACCCCGTTCCCGTCGCCGCCCGGCACCCGCCGCCCGGCGAACTCCTCCGACACCCCGACGGCCAGGTCGGCGCAGCGGTCCCCGTCGAAGTCGCCCACGGCCAGCGCCGAGCCGAACGAGTCGCCGGGCTCCGCGCCCCGCTGGGTGAGCTTGACCCGCTGGCCCGAGCCGTACATCACGGTCACGGAGCCGGCCCTGGAGCCGTCGTAGGGGGCGGCCACGGCGAGGTCGGGGCGGGCGTCGCCGTCGAAGTCGAGGGGGTGCCCGCCGCACGACCGGGCCGCGGCGGCCGGCGTGCCGGAGAGGAGAGGAAGGATCAGGGAGGCGGCCAGCAGCGCGTTCATATCTGGAGGTATGTCCGCCGCGCCCGAACCACGCCTGAACACCGTGGGAACGTGCCAGGATAGATGAGTGGACATCGACCTCGCCGATCTGGACTTCTGGCGCAGACCCCCCAAAGAGCGTAACGAGGCGTTCGCCCGGCTCCGGCAGCTCGACCAGCCGGTGTTCTTCCCCGAGAAGAAAGTGCCGTTCCTGCGCTCGGGCAAGGGCTTCTACGCCCTCGTCCGCCACGCGGACGTGGTCGAGGCCAGCCGCAACGCCAAGCTGTTCTCCAGCGAGCCCGCCGTGACCAACCCCGAGCCGCCGGGCTGGGTGAAGCAGGTGTTCGGCGAGTCGATGGTCAACATGGACGACCCGCGCCACGCCCGCCTGCGCCGGATCGTCACCCGCTCGTTCAGCCCGAAGATGCTGGCCGGCCTGCAGGGTGACATCGAGGCCGCCTGCGCCCGCATCGTCGACGGCGTCGTCGCGGAGGGGCCGCGCGACTTCGTCTCCCAGGTCGCCGCCCGGCTCCCCATCCACGTCATCTGCGACATGCTCGACATCCCGCAGGACCTGCGCGCCAAGGTCCACCAGCACGTCGACGTCTCCACCGCCTACACCGGCGTGCGCCCCAGCCTGGCCCGCAGCGTGCGGCTTGCCGGCCAGAACATGCTGGCCCTGCTGGCGCTGCAGCGCATGGTGATCGGCCTCGGCCACGAGCGCGTCGCCGAGCCCAAAAGCGACCTGGTCTCCCTGCTGGTCAACGCCAACCCCGACGGGGAGAAGTTGTCGGACAAGGAGCTCGGCTCGTTCTTCGCGCTGCTGCTCGTCGCGGGCAACGAGACGGCCCGCAACACGATGGCCCACGGCATCCGGCTCCTCACCGAGAACCCGGCGCAGCGCGAGCTGCTGACGAGCGACTTCGACGCCCACATCAACGGCGCGGTCGAGGAGATGGTCCGCTACGTCTCGCCCATCATGCAGTTCAGGCGCACGGTCACCGAGGACTGCTCGCTGCGCGGCCTGGAGCTGAAGCAGGGCGACAAGGTGGTCCTGTTCTACGGCTCGGCCAACCGGGACGAGTTGGTGTTCCCCGACGCGGACACCTTCGACATCACCCGCGAGACAAAGCCGCACGTCGGGTTCGGCGGCCCCGGGCCGCACTTCTGCCTCGGCGCCAACCTGGCCAGGCAGGAGCTGCGCTCGATGTTCCGGGAGCTGCTGACCAGGCTGCCGGCCATCCGCTCGGTCGGCGAGCCCGACCTGCTGCTGTCCAACTTTGACAACAGCGTCCGCAGCCAGGCGTTCACCTTCTAGCCGCCGCCCTGGTCGCCGTCGCTCTAGCGGTCGTCCTGGTCGCCGTCGTCGGCCAGCACGTTCGTCCTGATGGTGAAGAACGTGATCAGCGCCGCCACCAGCATCATCCCGGCGCTGATCAGCATCGCCGTCCTGAACCCCGCGTCGAAGACCCGCGGCTGCCTGAACGCGTCACCCACCAGCCCGACCAGCGGCGGCACCGCGGCCACCGCCAGCAGGCTCCCGGTACGGGCGACCGCGTTGTTGATGCCGCTGGCCGTGCCCGCGTAGCGGTCGTCGGCCGTGGCCAGCACGGTCGCCGTCAGCGGCGCCACCGTCGCCGACAGGCCCAGCCCGAAGACGGTCACCGCGGGCAGCACCTGCAGCGGGTAGGAGGAGCCGAACCCGATCGCGCTCATCCACACGAACCCGGCGCCCACGGTGAGGATCCCGGCCGTCATCGGCCAGCGCGGCCCGACACGCCTGGCCACCTCGGCGGCCCTGGCCGACAGCAGCAGCATCAGCACCGTCGTCGGCAACATCGCCAGCCCGGCCGCGATGGGCGAGAAGCCGGAGACCACCTGGAGCTGCACGACCAGCAGGAAGAACACCACGCCCATGGCCGCGTACATGATGAGCGTCACGACGTTCACCGCCGTGAACACGCGGTCGCGGAAGAGCCCCACGGGCACCAGCGCGTCAGGCGACCTGCGGATCTCGGTCACCACGAACGCCACGCCCACCGCCAGCCCGGCGATCAGCGGCACCGGCGCGCCCTTCTCGGTCAGCCCGTAGGTGACCCCGGCCAGCGCCAGCGCGGCCAGCACCGAGCCGAGCACGTCGAACCGCCCCGCCGCCTGCTCGTCCCTGCTCTCCGGCACGTGCCGCAGGGTGACGAACACGATGAGCACCGCGAACGGCAGGTTGATCAGGAACGCCCACCGCCAGCCGGCCGTCTGCACCAGCCAGCCACCCAGCAACGGTCCGATGGCGCTGGCCACCCCGCCCAGCCCCGACCACACCCCGACCGCTCTGGGCCGGTCGTGCCGCACGAAGGACGCCTGGATGATCGCCAGCGCGCCCGGCGTGAGCAGCGCGCCGCCGACGCCCTGCAGCGCGCGGGCGCCGATCAGGAACTCGATGCTCGGCGACAGCCCGCACATGGCCGACGCCACCGCGAACCAGACCGTGCCGATGAGGAACACCCGCCGCCGGCCGTAGCGGTCACCGAGGGAGCCGCCCAGCAGGATCAGCCCGGCGAGGGTGAGCGTGTAGGCGTTGATCGTCCACTGCAGCCCGTCCATGCGCGCGCTGAGATCATGGCCGAGGAACGGCAGCGCGACGTTGACCACCGTGCTGTCGAGCAGCGCCAGCCCGGACCCGAGCACGGTGGCGGCCAGGATCCACCGCCCGCGCGCCGACTTGAGCGTGACATGGCCGTCGGCGCGGAGCCCTTCCGTCATGAGGCGCTTGCACTGCCGAATGAGGCGCTCGCGCTGCCGAGCGCGCGCAGCACGAACTCCGCGACCAGCGCCCCCGCGTCCTCCACCGTCACGTCGCCGCTGATCAGCGGCACCCGCTCGGCGCCGATCACGGCGAGGATCATCCGGGCCGTGGCGCTCACGTCGAGCACGCGGAAGTCACCCGACTCCGCGCCGCTGTCCAGGATCCCCACCAGGACGCGCTGCATGGGCGCCACGTGCTCGGCGAGCTGCTGGTAGGCGTCGGGCCCGAGCGCGGCGCTGAGGTCGGCGGCGCCCGGATGGGGATGGGCGAGCAGTCCCGCGAGCTGCAACCGCACGAACACCCGCAGCCGCTCGGCCGGGGAGGCGTCCGCGGGCAGCTCCCGCTGGTAGCTGTCGATGAAGTAGTGGGTCACCCGCTCGGTGAACGCCAGCAGCAGGGCGGCCTTGTCGGGAAAGTAGTTGTACAGCACCGTCCTGGTGATCCCGGCCTCGCCGGCCACGTCGGTCAGGGAGATGGCGTCGATGCCCTGCACCCTCGACAGGCGCGAGACGGCCTGCAGGATCCGGTCGCGCGTCTGAGCGCGGTGCTCGCCGATCGTGGCGGCGGTGATGCGGGGCATGAGCCCATCGTAGGCCGCGCCAGAGATCTCAGGGAGAAATCGACGCGCCCGCCGCCC
Source organism: Nonomuraea sp. NPDC002799 (assembly GCF_053592075.1). Lineage (NCBI taxonomy): Bacteria > Bacillati > Actinomycetota > Actinomycetes > Streptosporangiales > Streptosporangiaceae > Nonomuraea > Nonomuraea sp. NPDC002799. The sequence continues at coordinate 152,648 of NZ_JBSFVA010000007.1, read as the reverse complement.
CGGAGACACCCGCCCCGATGCAGGGTCTTTGTCACGCCCTGCCGGGATGCGCTCGCCTGCCGGGATGCGCTCGCCTGCCGGTACCGGGATGCGCTCGCCCCGCCGGGATGCGTGCGCTCGCCCCGCTCGAGGAGCGCTCGCCCCGCTCGAGGAGCGCTCGCCCCGCCGCGGTTCGCTCACCCCTCTGTGCGCCTCGCCGGCCGTCTCCAGGCTCGCCGTGCGGCGGGGCGCCACCCCCCATGACGCTGACCTTCGATGGCGACCAGCGGCACGGAATGCCGGGGCGGACACCTCGCCGGCGGCGTGCTGGATCGCCCGCTCATCGACGGGCGGTAACACAGGCCTTATTCAGGCTGTCATTCCCATTTCATCGGTAATATCATTGATTTCTATGATGATATCGGGCTTATCCTCTTCTGCCGGGGTCGGCGGCTTGGGCGATGCCGGGGGAAGGGTACCGAGGAAACTCAGCCCCCACGGTCGATTCCGGCCTCCACTCATACAGGCCTCCCTCTCATCGACTCTTCACCTGGTGACTCCTCTATGGGCCGTGTGACGAGGAGATCGGGACCAAGTATGGCCGTTACGGGCGCGACCTTTCTATAGATGAGGGGCCGGTAATTGACGGTGCTCAATTATTCAAAGCAGAATGCGCTGATAATTATGGATTTATGAACCCGGACGGGCACTCGTCAGAGGACAGGCATAGGCACAACGGCGACGGCGCGGCGTCGGACGGAGAGGATGCGGCTCAAGCGGCGGTGGCGCGGCGTTGGGTGGTGAGGGTGCGGCTCAGGCGGCGGTGGCGCGGCGTCGGACGGTGAGGGCGCGGTCAGGCGGCGGCGGCGTGCTGGAGTTCGGTGAGGACCTCCGTGTTGAGCTGGTAAGCCAGCCGCACCTCGTCGATGATCCGCTGCTGCTCGCGCTCGTCCAGCTCCAGAGCGTCCAGCCGGGCCCGGTATTCGTTCTTGAACCGGGGCAGACTGCCCAGCTCGTCGAAGAAATAGAAGTCGACGCCCCCGCCCCTCTGGTAGCCGTAGATCTTCTGCAGCTCCATCCGGATGAACTGCCCGCCGGACAGATCGCCCAGATAGCGGGTGTAATGGTGGGCGATGTAGCCGCCCGGCCAGTCGGCCACCTGATGGATCCGCGCCACCAGCCTCTGGGTGGACTTGGACGGCGCGATCCGGGCGCGCCAGTCAGGCCCGTAGATGGTGGCCAGATCGCGCTCCAGCGCCCGCTCGCGATAGAGCTCGGGGAACACGAACCGCCCGGCCACCGGGTGCTCGGCCAGCTTGCGGGACACGCCGTCGAGGGCCACGTAGGCGAAGTAGTGTTGCATGACCATCTCGCCGTATTCGTGCTCGCTCAACCGGCCGCCCATCAGCTCCGTGAGATAGCCCTCGGACTCGGCCGACTGGTGGTCGCCCCAGGTGGCGTTCCGCAAGGTCTCGGAGAACGACGTCGTCACTGCCCACCCCAACTTCGCTAGCTTTCATGACGAAGTGTCACAAACACGGCATCCGGCGTCAAGCTGATGACGACACCATGTCATCAAAGCTTCCTTCTCCCCTCACGTACCCACGAAACACGAAGTCAAGAGGTCACCTCGCCGGCGTACCCCTGGGCGATCAAGGCGAGGTTGCGCAGGGCGGGGGAGCCGGGCGAGAAGTAGTCGCTGTGCCCGCCGGAGCCCGCCGCGAAGACACGCAAGGGACAGGCACCGCCCGAGGGGCAGGCACCGCACAAGGGGCAGGCACCGCACAAGGGGCAGGCACCGCGTAGGGAATCGGCGCCGCACGAGGGGCAGGCACCGCCTAGGGGATCGGCGCCGAAGCCGAGCGGGCCGAGCTTGATCTTGGGCACGAACCTGTCCGGCCGCCGGATCGAGTGCTCGCCTGATTGCCCGTCCGACTGCCTGCCTTGCTGCCCGCTCGCCTGCCTGCTCGGCTGTCCGGTCGGCTGGCTGTTCGGTTGCGCGGGCGGCAGGAGGAATGCCAGGGCCGTCAGGAAGCCCGCGAGGGCGAGGTTTCTGAGCATGCTGAGAAGTTATGGAGTGCGGGGTGTGGCCCGCGTCACCTCAGGGTTTGATTCTTCGGGTCGTACCGGAGGGTGATTCCGGCCACTCTTGGTCGGCCTTCCGCGTCTGGTCAGGGACGATCCGGGGCCGTGCCGAACCGGGTCACCGTCCCCGCAGCATCGCCGTCCCGTCGCGGCGTCACAGGCTGTCCGGTCTGTTCGGGATGTCCGGACGCTGGTGCGCGTGAACACTCGCCGTACCGGACGTGTCCTCGCTACGCTCCGGAGGCAACCCCCGCATATACCGTCTGTCACGTCGAATCGGTGAATCGGGAGTCCCTGATGTTCGATAAAGCGCATTAACATACGAGCACATTGCCCGCCGCCGTCTCTGGAGTGATCTTTGTCGATTCATGCCGATGTCGCCCGCCGCCGCATAGAGGACCTGCTCCGTGCCAACGGGGAGCAGCTCATCAGCCGCTGGGGCCAGATCGCCAAAGCTCCGCGCGAGGAGCTCACAGACCTCTACCAGGCGCTGCTCGCCGCACTCGAAGACGGCAAGAACGACCTCGCCGAGCTTCGCGGCATGCTCGCCGAGCTGTCCCGTTCGCGGGCCCGCGCCGGATACACGCCGTCCGAGACCTCCAGGGCCGTGTTCGGGCTGAAGGAGGCCGTCTACGAGCTCGTCGAGACGGATGCCGACCCTGAGGTCATGCGGGGGTTCATCTGGTTCTCCCGCCTCACCGACGACCTGGGCCTGTACACGTTCGAGGCCTACGCGGAGGCCCGCGAGAAGATCATCCTCGACCAGGCGGAACAACTCCTGGAGCTGTCCACGCCGGTGGTCAAGCTCTGGGAGGGCATCGTGGCGGTGCCGCTGGTCGGCACGCTCGACTCCGCGCGTACCCAGGTCGTGATGGAGAAGCTGCTGCAGACGCTGGTGGACACCGGCGCCGAGCACGCGGTCATCGACATCACCGGCGTCCCGGCCGTCGACACGCAGGTCGCTCAGCACCTGCTGAAGACCATCGTCGCGGCCCGGCTGATGGGCGCGGAGTGCGTCATCTCGGGCATCCGCCCGCAGATCGCGCATACGATCGTCACCTTGGGAATCGAGTTCGGTGACATCGTCACCAAGTCGTCGCTGTCGGACGCGCTCGCCTACGCCTTCAAGCGCGGCGGCGTGCAGGTGGTCGGCGCTCCGGGACGGCGCATCGAAGTACGGGCGGAGAAGGCGTAGTGCAGCGGATCCCGATCCTCAAACTCGGCGAGATCCTGATCGTCTCCATCCAGGTGGACCTGGACGATCAGAGCGTGCTGGCCCTGCAGGAGGACCTGGCCGACACCGTCGTCGCCGTCGGCGCCCGCGGCGTGATCATCGACATCAGCGCGGTGGAGATCGTCGACTCCTTCATCGGACGGTCCTTGTCCACGGTCGCCTCCATGTGCGGCATGCTCGACGCGCAGACCGTGGTCGTCGGCATGCGGCCGGCCGTGGCGATCACCCTCGTCGAGCTGGGCCTCTCGCTCGGCGGCGTCCGGACGGCGCTCAACCTGGAGAAAGGGGTGGCGCTCCTGGACCACGTCAGGAGCGCCACGCCGTGAGCGGCGACCACGAGGTCGTCATCGTCGGCAGCAACGACGTCGTGGCCGTGCGCCAGATCGTCCGCAGCGTCGCGGTCGAGGTGGGGTTGTCGCTCGTCGACCAGACCAAGATCGTCACTGCGGCCAGCGAGCTGGCGCGCAACGCTCTGGTCTACGGCGGCGGGGGAGAGGTGCGGATCGGGATCGTGCAGAACGGCCCCAGACGCGGTCTCAAACTGGTCTTCAGCGATGAGGGCCCCGGCATCCCGGACATCGAGCTGGCCCTCACCGACGGCTGGACCACGGGCAACGGTCTCGGCCTCGGGCTGAGCGGGTCGCGCCGGCTGGTCGACGAGTTCGATCTGACCTCCGCCCCGGGAAAGGGCACCACGGTGTCGGTGACCAAGTGGGGCCGGTGATGAGCCGCCGGACGGGCGCCTGGGTTCGAGCGGAGGACCCGAGCGCGGTCGGCGCCGTCCGCCGCCGGGCCGTGGAGCTGGCCGAGGAGGCCGGGTTCGACCAGGCGCTCATCGGGCAGACGGCCGTCGCCGTCAGCGAGGCGGTCTCCAATCTCGTCAAGCACGCCGTGGAAGGGGCCGTCATGGTGCGCCCGCACCCGGAGGCGCCCGCCACGGTGGAGCTCATCACCATGGACAAAGGGCCGGGCATGGCCGACGTGACCCGCGCCCTGCGTGACGGCTACTCCACCTCCGGGACGCTGGGCATCGGCATGGGCGCCATCGCCCGCATCGCCAGCGGCTTCGACGTGTATTCGGTGCCCGGCAAGGGCACAGTGCTCGCCATGCACTTCACCGCCGGCGGCACCGCCGGCCCCCCGCTGCGGGCCAGCGGCCTGACCCGGCCCATCGGCGAGGAGGTCGTCTGCGGCGACGGTTTCGCCCTCGCCGAAACCGGCTCTGTCACCACCGCGATGGTCTGTGACGGGCTGGGCCACGGCGTCCATGCCGCCCAGGCCGCGCAGCTCGCCGTCGAGCTGTTCCTGGAGGTGCAGGAGCTGGAGCCGGTGGCGATCGTGGAGAGCCTGCACCGCGGGCTCGCCCGCACCCGCGGCGGAGCGGTGGCGGTCGCCCGCGTCGAGCCGGGCCGCGTGCGTTTCGCCGGGCTCGGCAACGTCTCCGGCTGGGTGGCGCACGCGCAGGGGCGCAAGGGCATGGTGTCGGTGCCGGGGATCGCCGGGCATCAGGGCGGCCGGCTGCGGGAGTACGTCTACGAGCTGCCCCCGTACGCTCTCGTGGTCCTGCACACCGACGGGCTGACGGAGCGCTGGGAGCCCGGAGCGGTGCCGGGCCTGTTCTCCCGCACGCCGGCGGTGGTCGCCGCGGGCCTGATGCGCGAGGCGGCCAGCAGGAGGGACGACGTCTGCGTCGTCACGGCGAGGCCGGTCGCATGACCGGGGCCGAGCTCATAGGCGTCCGGCTCGACCGCGACCAGGACGTGTTCATCCTGCGCCGCCTCGGCCGCGCCGCCGCCGAGTTCGCCGAGCTGGAGCCGCAGGACCAGATCCGGGTGGCGACGGCGCTCAGCGAGGTCGGCAGGGAGACCTTCGGCCCGGGATCGAGCGCGGCGATCATGCTCGGCGACGGCGAGCTGCTGATCACGCTGGAGCACACGCGCGGGCCGGATCTGGCCGAGTCCGAGGGCCTCACGCTGGCCAGGCGGCTGGTCGACAAGATCGTGATCGACGACGGCCGCGTCACGCTCGTCAAGCGCCTGCGTCCGCGCCCGCGTCCTGCCGCGCTGCCGGAGATCCGCCGCGCGCTCGCGACGCTCGCGCCGGCCACCGCCCTCGACGAGCTGCGCGAGCAGAACAGGGAGCTGGCCGAGACACTGGAGGACGTGCTGCGCCTCAACGCCGAGCTGCAGGAGACCAACACCGGCGTCATGGCGATGTACAACCAGCTCTCCGCCGAGCTGGAGGAGACCAACAGGGGAGTGGTCGCCCTGTACGCCGAGCTGGACGCGAAGTCCAGCCAGCTCCGCGAGACCACCGAGGCGAGAAACCGCTTCTGGGCCACCGTCAGCCACGAGCTCCGCACCCCGCTGAACTCGGTGATAGGACTCGTCAGGCTCCTGATGGGCCCGGGCGGCGACCCGCTGACCGAGGAGCAGAGCCACCAGGTGCGGCTCATCGGCAGCTCGACCGGGACGCTGCTGGAGCTCGTCGGCGAGCTCCTCGACATGGCCAAGGCCGAGTCCGGCCGTCTGGACCCCCAGCCCGCGCCGGTCGACCTCCCCCGCATGGCCGACCACCTCCACGTGACGATGCGCCCCACGAGCGAGCGCGTCGGCGTCACGCTGCGCCACGAGGTGGCCCCCGAGCTCGCCGAGATCTTCGTGGACGAGGAGATGCTCCTGCGGATCCTGCGCAACCTGCTGTCCAACGCGCTGAAGTTCACCCGCAGCGGGGAGGTGTTCCTGCGGGCGGTCCACGACGAGGCCGGGGGCGAGGTCGTCATCTCCGTGACCGACACCGGGATCGGCATCACGGCGGAGAACCTGAAGCACGTGTTCGAGGACTTCTTCCAGGTGCCCGGCCAGCTCCAGGTCGAGTCCAGGGGCACCGGCCTCGGCCTGCCGTACGCGCGCCGGCTCGCCGAAGCCCTCGGCGGCACCCTCGAACTGTCCAGCACGTACGGCGAGGGCACCACCGCCACGCTGCGGCTGCCGCACTACGGCGGCCCCCCGGAGCTGGGGCGGGTGCTGATCGCCGACGACGACGAGGTGTTCCGCGCCGCGGCCCGCCGGATGTTGCACGGCTTCGCCGCCCAGGTGGACGAGGCCGCCGACGGCGGCGAGGCGCTGGAGCTGATGACGGCGGACCTGCCCGACGCCATCCTGGTGGACCTGCTCATGCCCCGGGTGGACGGCAGCGTGCTGCTGCAGCGGATGTCCGAGGACGACGCACTCGCCCGGATCCCGGTCGTGATGGTGACGATCCAGCCGCAGCGCGCCCCAGACGGCCGCCCGGTGCTGGCCAAACTCGGACTGCGCAGAGAAGAGCTGCTGCAAGCCATCCGCAGCGCGAGAGAGGATGCCGGGTGATCGATCCTGGGACCGTGCTGGTGGTCGACGACACACCGACCAAGCGCTACATCCTGTCGAGCTGGTTGCGCCGGGCCGGCCACCGCGTCGTCGAGGCGGGCGGGGGCGAGGAGGCCCTGCGCATCCTCGCCGGGCAGCCCGTCGATCTGGTCGTCCTGGACGTCCGGCTGCCCGACATCCCCGGGTACGAGGTGTGCGAGCGCATCAAGGCCGACCCGGCGACCGCGTCGATCCCCGTCATCCAGGTCTCGGCCAACGCCATCACGGTCGCCGACCGCACCGAGGGGCTGGAGCGCGGCGCCGACGCGTACCTGGCGGAGCCGATCGAGCCCACCGAGTTCGCCGCCACGGTGGAGGCCATGCTGCGCTACTACCGGGCACGCTGGCGGGCCGAGCTCATGGCCCAGCGGCTGGCCAGGATGGCCGAGGTGACGCTGCGGATGAACGAGGCGGAGACCTTCGACCGGCTCCTGACGGTGGCCGTCGAAGGCGCGGCCGAGGTGCTGGACCGCTTCGCCGGCACCCTGGCGATGCTGCCCGACGGGCGGATCCGCCGTTACCGCGCCTATCCCGGCGAGCGCGTCACCTCCCACCCCGCCGCGTCCGACACCCTCGAACGCCTGGCCAGGATGGTGACGAGGGAGTCGGTGCGGGCCCACGTGCTGGACCTCGACGCCGGCGCCTGGCGCAAGATCACCTCCGACGTCCGGATCACCGGCGGCAGCACCGGTGTGCTCTGCCGGACGAAGACCTCCCGGGTGCCCGTCTACTTGGGGGTGGAGGCCGAGCCGCCGCTCGACGCGGACGAGATCAACGTGCTGCGCCAGCTCGGCCAGGCCCAGGCGCTGGCCCTCGACGCGCTGCGCGCCTTCACCGAGGAGCACGCGATCGCGCTGACCCTGCAGCGCAGCCTGCTGCCCAGCCGCATCCCCGAGGTGCCGGGCCTGCAGGTGGCGATGCGCTACCAGCCGGCCGTCGACAACGTCGAGATCGGCGGCGACTTCTACGAGGTGCTGCCGATCGGCGACCGGGTGCTGGTGGCGATCGGCGACGTGGAGGGTCACTCGCTGCACGCCGCGACCGTGATGGCGGAGCTGCGCCACGCCATGCGGGCCTCGTTCATCGGCCAGGTCGACCTGAGCGCCTCGCTCGACCTGCTCAACCAGATGTTGCGGCGCTACCACCCGCGCATGACGGCCACGGTCTGCCTGATGCTCATCGATCCGGCCACCGGAGAGGTCGAGGTGGCCAATGCGGGGCACATCCCGCCGCTGTTCGCCGGCACCGGCTCCTTCTACCACAATCTGGGCAATCTGCTGCTCGGCGTCATGCACGAGGACTACCAGGTGGACCGGATCAAGCTGCCTCCCGGCGGCACGATCCTCCTGTACACCGACGGGCTCGTCGAGGATCGCAACATCTCCCTCGACGAGAGCATGGAGCACGCCAGGCGGCTGGCCGAGACGGTCGAGGACGACCTGGAGGAGTTCGCCGACCGGATGCTCGGGGCGTTCGGCGTGAGCGAGGACGACATCGCGCTGGTGGCCGTACGCCGCGTGCCGTGACTCAGGAGCCCCGCTCGGCGTGACGGCCGCGCCCTCCGCTTCCAGCACGTGACGGCCGCGCCTTCCGCTTCCAGCAGGTGACGGTCGCGCGTCCGCGTCTCCGGCACGGGCTTCGACCTCTTCGCGGTACGCCTCAGCGCGTGTAGCGGTGTTTGGCACCCGGCGGGAAGTACTCCGGGTCGCCGGCCGCACGCAGCCGGATGACCGGCACCTGCCGCGCCGGCGGCACGTAGGCCGCGAACTCGCTGTTCAGCCGCCGCAACTGGGCCAGGATCGACGCGCCCGCGGCCTGGGCCGTCTCCTCCGAGGGCTGCTCGCCCGGCATCAGCTCCACCGTCACCGTCAGCCGCCGGTCGTGGCGCTCGTCCTCCACCACCTCCATCACGAACTTGCCCGTCACCGAGCCGCTCACCCGCGGCTGCTCCAGGCCGACCGCGATGTTCTCCGGATAGACGTTCGCCCCGTAGTAGGACACGGTGAAGTGGCCGCGCCCGAAGACGTACACGAACGGCCGCTCCGGGCCCGCCGCCTCCGGCGCGAAGCCGTGCCGCCCGACGAACTCCAGCATGCGCCCGTACGGGATCACGCCGCCCTCGTCGGCGATGTGGTAGCGGATCAGCGGGACGCCGTTGTCGCCCGTGAACAGCAGGGTGCCCTCGTGCGTCTCGAAGAAGCGCGCCCGCGGGTCGTACTGCAGGAGGCTCGGCAGCCGGGACTCCCCGAACAACTCCCTGGCCGTGCCAGGACGGCCGGCCAGGAAACGGCGGATCTCGACCGACAGCGCGGTCTCGTTGCCGAGGACGCCCGCGTCGGCGGTGCCGTACAGGGAGGCGATGCCCCTGACCGGGTCGGACATCCCGGCCCGCCGCGCCACCAGGGTGCGCCACTCCTCACTGAACACCTCACCCGCGGTGATCAGCTTGATGTTCCAGTCGGCCCAGGGGAGGTCCTCGGTGTCGATGACGTTCTTCAGGAACGGCGGATAGCCCAGGAGCACCACCTGGTCGAAGTACGGGGCCAGCTCGGGGATGACGCGCAGGATCTCCCGCCGGTCGGTGCCCGGCGCCACCACGCTGATCGGATAGCCGCGCTCGGCCAGGTGGCGGCAGCAGTTGACGGTGAACAGGCCGCCCACCCACGTGCCGAGGGCGAAGCAGACCACGGCCAGGGTCCGGCGTTCGCGGGCGGCGAAGGAGTCACGGAAGACCTCCTCGAAACGCGCGGCGATGACGCGCTCGTCCGACGCCGAGCGCGGCCAGAACGACGGCGTCCCGGTCGAGCCGGAGGACACCGCGATCATGTCCCCGATCACGCCGTCCCGGCACAGGTCGGGCAGGGGATGACGCCGGATGTAGCCCTCCTTGGTCGTCATCGGCAACCGCCCGAAGTCGTCCAGCGTCCTGATCTTCCCGGCGTCGACGCCGTTCTCCGCCAGGAACGCCCGGTACGCGGGAACGGCCGACGCCACCTGATGGAAAAGCTCAACCGGGTCCATCAGCCGAATGTACGTCGCTCGCCCGCCAGGGCGCACGAGCCCCCGGCTCGTCGCCGCACCTTCCTCCGGCGGCGAGCGGGCGGGCGGCCTCCGCTCTCTTGAACGACGACACAGCCGACAACGCCGGGATCGTCGCCAGGAGCACGGCGGTCAGCGCGGCGACGCCGGCGAACGCCCGCTGCACTCCGGTGGCGTCGGCGAGCAGGCCGAAGGAGGCCGGACCGGCGAGGTAGCCGAGATAGGCGACCGTGGAGATGGCGGAGGTGGCTCGTCCCCGTGACGTGCCGGGGACCGGCCGGAGCCCGTAGGACAACAGGGTGGGAAAGAGCACCGAGGCTCCTGCGGCGGCGGCCACGATGCCCGTCAGTGCGAGCGGCATCGTGGGTGCGAACGCCGTCAGGACGCCGCCGGCCGTGGCGATCACGCTTCCGCCGGCCAGCGTGGCGATCGGGCGGCGCAACGTGAGCGCGGCGGCGGCGAGCCGGGCCAGCGCGGCCGTCGTGGCGAACGCCGCCGGCGCGACGGCGGCCAGCGGCGGCGAGGCCGCGAACCCGTCCGTCAGCAGGACCGCACTCCAGGACTGGTAGGCGTTCTCCGATGCGAACGCCAGCGCGCCGATCGCGCCGACCACGAGCAGCGCGACCCGGCCCGGCACGCGACCGGCGCGCGCCGGCGTAGCCGGGCCTTGCGCTGCGGCAGCGTCCTGCGCGGGGGCTGGGCCTTGTGCTGTGAGAGCGTCCTGTGCAAGGGCCGAGCGTTGCGCCGCGTCCTGTGTGGGGGCCGAGCGCGTCGCGGCGACGACGGCCAGGCCGAGCGCGGTGGTGATCACGGCGGCCACGGTGAAGTTCAGCAGCAGGCTGCCCGCCATCCCGGTGAGTGCACCGGCTCCCAGGCTCGACACCGCGACCGTGGCGGAGAACACCGCGTGCGAGCGGGCCACGGCGGGGCGTCGGGTCAGCCGCTCCACCGTCGCCGCGAGCGTGTTGATCGCCACATCGGCCGCTCCGGAGCCGGCTCCCGCCAAGAGCATGCCGACGCACAGCGCGGCCTGGCTCACGGCCGTGACGGAGACGACGACGCCCATGACGCCCAGCAGTACGAGCAGCAGGCCGGCGATCCGCAACCCGAGCGCGTCGACGAGCCGCCCGGTCAGGAGCATGGCGGGCAGAGCTCCGGCGGCCACGAAGAGCAGCACGACGCCGAACTCGGCGTCGCTCACACCGGCTCTGGCGCGTAACAGGGGCAGGGTGGCCCCCCACACCCCCCAGAAGGCGCCGAATCCGGCGAAGCCGAGGAACGGCGCCGCACGGAACGTCACGGCGGAGCGAGTGATCACTATCGACATGTGTGTAACGCTACACAAGTAAGATGGGCCCCGTGCCGACCAGCCGTAGACGCGTGACCCTGAAGGATGTGGCGGCCCGTGCGGGGGTGTCGCCCATGACCGCCTCCTACGCCTTCACCCGGCCGGCGCGGGTCGCGCCCGCCACCCGCGACCGGGTGCACCGCGCGGCCGGCGAGCTGGGATATCGCCCCGACGCCGTGGGCCGCGCGCTGAGATCCGGCCGGACGCAGCAGCTCGGGGTGGTCTTCAGCGAGCACCTGGCGTACGCCTTCGACGATCCCCAGGCGGCACAGTTCCTGGCCGGGGTCGCGGAGGTCTGCGTCGAGGAAGGCCGGGGCCTGACCTTCATCCCCACGCGGGGCGACGCCGCCGACGCCGACCGGGTGCTGTCCGCGCCGGTCGACGGCTTCGTGTTGTGGACCACCGCGGAGGACGATCCGGTGCTGGCGGGGGTCGCCGGCGACCCCCGCCCCGCCGTCATCCAGGGCGGTCCGCCACGTGAGGGCATCGCGTGTGTCACCCAGGACGACTACCAGGCCGCCCTCGCGGCCGCCTCCCAGGGGCTCCGTGACGGCCGGACGCCCGCGGTGATCTCCTTCCCGCTCGATCGCGACCGCGAACGCATGGTGACGACCGGCGCGAACCTGCCGCCCCGCGCACCGTTTCCGGTCACCGACGCCCGCCTGCGCGGCTACCGCGCCGCCATCGAACGGACCGGGCTCAGGTGGACGAGCACGCCGATCGTCGTCGTGGCTCGCAACACGCGGCGAGACGGCGTCGAGGCGGCGCTGGAACTCGCCCCCGGGCTCGCCCCCGATGCCCTCATCATCGCCATGAGCGACGAACTCGCCCTGGGAGCCCACCAGGCCCTGCGAGAGACTCATCCGGAGGTCGCCTACCTCGGCTGGGACGCCTCACCAGCCGGCCGGCGGCTCGGCATCATGTCCGTCACGAACCCGCTACGAGACCAGGGCCGCCGCTGCGCCCATCTGGCACTCAACCCCGACCAGCTGAACCACCACGACATCCCCTGGACCATCACCCCGGACCCCGGACCTGGACCCGAAGCCGCTCACTAGGGACAGCGGACGTCGAACATCAGGCGGCGGGAGGGCGGGCTGGCCCCGTCCCCTCAGCGTTGCTTACATCATTACGATCGCCCTGAGCGAACATCGGCAATGAAGGGAACATTCGGAGGCTCCGATGAATTGAGTCGGTATAACTCAACCCTGAGGAGTTCGCGTGAGTGAGAGCTTGATCCTTCCGGTCCTGCCGCTGGACGACGCCGTCGTGCTGCCGGGCATGGTGGTTCCGCTGGACCTGTCCGACTCCGAGGTGCGCGCCGCCATAGAGGCCGCCCGTGCATCCGGTGGCAACAAGCCACAGGTCCTCCTCGTTCCCCGGATCGACGGCCGCTACGGCGGCATCGGCGTCCAGGCCGTGATCGAGCAGGTCGGCAGGTTGCCGGGAGGTGAGCCCGCCGCGGTGGTGCGCGGCGTGGGCCGCGTCCGCATCGGCACGGGCACGACCGGGCCGGGCGCCGCCCTGTGGGTGGAGGCCGAGTCGATCGACACGGTCCCCGCGGGCGAGCGCGCGGAGGAGCTGGCCAAGGAGTACAAGGCCCTGGCCACCACGATCCTGCAGAAGCGTGGCGCCTGGCAGGTCGTCGACCAGGTGAACACCATCGACGACCCGTCGGTGCTGGCCGACAGCTCCGGCTACACCCCTTGGCTGACCACGGCGCAGAAGGTGGAGCTGCTCGAATCGGCCGACCCGGCCGAACGGCTGGCCAGGCTGATCGAGTGGTCCCGCGAGCACCTCGCCGAGCTGGACGTCGCGGAGACGATCCGCAAGGACGTGCAGGAGGGCATGGACCGGCAGCAGCGGGAGTTCCTGCTGCGCCAGCAGCTCGCCGCGGTGCGCAAGGAGCTCAAGGAGCTCAACGGCGACTCCGAGACCGAGGAAGAGGACTACCGCGCCCGCGTCGAGGCGGCCGACCTGCCGGTCAAGGTGCGCGAGGCCGCGCTCAAGGAGGTCGACAAGCTGGAGCGGACCTCCGACCAGTCTCCTGAGACCGGCTGGATCCGCACCTGGCTCGACACGGTGCTCGACATCCCGTGGAACGACCGCACCGAGGACAACTACGACATCGCCGGCGCGCGAGAGGTGCTCGACGCCGACCACACGGGCCTGAGCGATGTGAAGGACCGCATCATCGAGCACCTGGCCGTGCGCAAGCGCCGCCAGGACAAGGGTCTCGGCGTGGTGGGCGGCCGCCGCAGCGGCGCCGTGCTCGCCCTCGCCGGTCCTCCCGGAGTCGGCAAGACGTCCCTGGGCGAGTCCGTGGCCCGCGCGATGGGCCGCAAGTTCGTCAGGGTCGCGCTCGGCGGCGTACGCGACGAGGCCGAGATCCGCGGCCACCGGCGCACCTACGTCGGCGCGCTGCCCGGCCGCATCGTCCGCGCCATCCGCGAGGCGGGCTCGATGAACCCGGTCGTCCTGCTCGACGAGGTCGACAAGGTCGGCGCCGACTACCGGGGCGACCCCACGGCCGCCCTGCTGGAGGTGCTCGACCCGGCGCAGAACCACACGTTCCGCGACCACTACCTCGAGGTCGAGCTCGACCTGTCCGACGTGCTCTTCCTGGCCACGGCCAACGTCCTGGAGGCCATCCCCGGCCCGCTGCTGGACCGGATGGAGATCGTCACGCTCGACGGCTACACCGAGGACGAGAAGGTCGCCATCGCCCGCGACCACCTGCTGCCCAGGCAGCTGGAGCTGGCGGGGCTGACGGCCGAGGAGGTCGCGGTCGAGGACGGCGCGCTGCGCAGGCTGGCCGCCGAGTACACCCGTGAGGCCGGCGTCCGGTCGCTGGAGCGCGCGGTCGCGCGGATCCTGCGCAAGGTGGCGGCCAACGGCGAGCTGCCCGTCACGGTCGGCGAGGACGGGCTGGTCGGCTACATCGGCCGGCCGAGGTTCGTGCCGGAGTCGTCGCTGCCCGAGTCCACCCAGCGCACCTCGGTGCCGGGCGTGGCCACGGGCCTGGCGGTCACCGGGGCGGGCGGTGACGTCCTCTACGTGGAGGCGTCGCTGGCCGACCCGGAGACCGGCGAGACGGGTCTGACGCTGACCGGCCAGCTCGGCGACGTGATGAAGGAGTCGGCCCGGATCGCGCTGTCCTACCTGCGCTCGCACGGCGCGGAGCTGGAGCTGCCGGTCACCGCGCTGAAGGACCGTTCGGTCCACGTGCACTTCCCCGCGGGCGCCGTGCCCAAGGACGGCCCCTCGGCCGGGGTGACGCTGACGACCGCGCTGGCCTCCCTCCTGTCCGGGCGCCTGGTCCGCGGTGACGTGGCCATGACCGGCGAGATCTCGCTCACCGGGCGGGTCCTGCCGATCGGCGGCGTCAAGCAGAAGCTGCTGGCGGCGCACCGCGCGGGCATCACCACCGTCCTCATCCCGGCCCGCAACGAGCCGGACCTGGACGACGTGCCCGCGGAGGTCCGCGACGAGCTGACCATCCACCCGGTCAGCGACGTGCGCGAGGTCCTGGACATCGCGCTGGTCCCGGCTCAGGTCGCCTCCTCCGTGGCGGCCTGACCACGCGGGCACCGCCCCGCCGCACCCAGCCTCCTGGAGTACGGCGGGGCGGTCCCATGTCCGGGTGGCCGCCCGGTGGCGGAGCGTGATGCAGATCACAAAACAGATCAGGAATATCGGGATATCACCCGCTGTTGACCATGGAGTGACCGAGACATACGCGACCGACCACAGCGCCCGCCGTGACGTTCTGTGTGTCTGCGTGTGTATGGGACGAATGCCGGCCTGACACTCCGACCGATCGCCCGTCCTCCTCGAAGGTCATCATGATCACACCTGACTATGTGCTGAGCAGGCTGAGTCACCTGCCGTTCCACCCGGGCACCCGCTGAGGGCCCCGCCTCTCCCATAGGTGATGTACGTTCCGCGGCTCGCCACCCGAGCCGCCCTCAGTCGTGGGGATGTTCCGTGATCCAGGCTTCCGGCCTGCGCAAGCAGTACGGCGACACCGTCGCGCTCGACGGCGTCGACCTGCACGTGCGCGAAGGCGAGATCTTCGGCGTGCTCGGCCAGAGCGGCGCCGGCAAGAGCACGCTGCTGCGCTGCGTCAACCTGCTCGAACGGCCCAGCGCGGGCACCGTCACCGTCGCGGGGCAGGACCTGACCGCGCTGCGCAGCGCCGAGCTGAACCGCGCCAGGCAGCGCATCGGCATGATCCACCAGCACTTCGCGCTGTTGTCGTCGCGCACGGTGGCCGGCAACGTGGCCTTCCCGCTGGAGGTCATGGGCGTGCCCAGGACCGAGCGCGAGCGCCGCGTCGGCGAGCTCCTGGAGCTCGTCGGGCTGGAGGGACGCGGGGGAGACCGCCCCCGGCAGCTCTCCGGCGGCCAGAAGCAGCGCGTCGGCATCGCCAGGGCGCTGGCGGGCAACCCGGACGTGCTGCTGTCCGACGAGGCCACCTCGGCGCTCGACCCGGCCACCACGCAGTCGATCCTGGCGCTGCTCAAGCGGCTGAACGCCGAGTTCGGCCTGACGATCCTGCTCATCACCCACGAGATGAACGTCGTCAAGAGCGTCTGCGACTCGGTCGCCATCATGACCCAGGGCCGCATCGAGGAATCGGGCACCATCGCCGACCTCATCAGGACCCCGGGATCCCGGCTGACCAGGGAGATCTTCCCGCTGCCCGACCCGGCCCCGGCCGGCTCGGTGACCCTGACGTTCACCGGCGACCCCCGGCAGCCGGTGGTGTCGGAGGTGGTGCGCAAGTTCGACGTGGACCTGAGCATCCTGGGCGGCTCCATCGAGGACCTGGCCGGCGGCTCCGTCGGCCGCCTGCGCGTGGCGCTGGCCGGCGCCGAGGCCCCCGCGGCGCTCACGTACCTGCGCGGGACCGGACTGATCGTCGAGGAGGCCGCGTGACCTGGGAAGAGATGCTGCCGCTGCTCTGGCCGGCGACGCTGGAGACGGCGCAGATGGTCGGGTGGTCGGCGCTGTTCACCGCGCTGCTCGGGCTGCCGCTCGGCGTGGCGCTGGTGGTGTTCGACCGGGGCGGGCTGCGGCCGATCCCGGCGCTGAAGTCGGTGCTCGGCTTCGTGGTGAACATCGGGCGGTCGCTGCCGTTCATCGTGCTGATGATCGCCATCATCCCGTTCACCCGGCTCGTCGTCGGGACCACCATCGGGACCGCGGCGTTCGTCGTGCCGCTCACCGTCGGGTCGGTGCCGTTCTTCGCCCGGCTGGTGGAGACCGCGCTCAGAGAGGTCGGCGCCGACGTGGTGCAGGCCGCCCAGGCCATGGGCGCGAGCCGGATCACCATCGTGCGCAAGGTCCTGCTGCCCGAGGCGCTGTCCGGGCTGGTCGCGGGGCTGACCGTCACGATCGTGGCGCTCATCGGCTACTCCGCCATGGCCGGCACACTCGGCGGCGGCGGCCTGGGGGACCTGGCCGTCCGGTACGGCTACCAGCGGTTCGAGACGCTGCTGATGATCGTGACCGTCGTGCTCCTCATCGTCATCGTGCAACTTCTGCAGAGCCTGGGCGACTGGGTCGCCCGGCGCCTATCGCATAAATAGAGGGAAAACATATGAGAATTTATCGCCTTGTGGGTGCGGCCGTACTGGCTCTGTCGCTCGCCGCATGCGGTACGTCGCAGTCCGCCGGCAGCACCGCCGCCGCCACGGCCCCCGCCGAGTCCGCGGACACCGTGCTCAAGATCGGCGCCAGCCCGGTGCCGCACGCGGAGATCCTCAACTTCGTCAAGGAGAACCTGGCCCCGGCCGCCGGCCTGAAGCTGGAGATCGTCGAGTTCACCGACTACGTGCAGCCCAACGTGCAGCTCGACGAGGGCCAGCTCGGCGCCAACTTCTTCCAGCACAAGCCCTACCTTGACGACTTCAACGCGACCAAGGGCACCAAGCTCAGCTTCGTCACCCCGGTCCACCTGGAGCCGCTGGGCCTGTACTCCAAGAAGCTCACCGACGTGTCGGCGCTGGCCAGCGGCGCCACCGTGGCCGTCCCCAACGACGCCACGAACCTGGGCCGCGCGCTCAAGCTGCTCGCCGACAACGGCATCGTCAAGCTGAAGGACGGCGCGGGCACCGCGGCCACCGAGCGCGACGTCGTGGACAACCCGAAGAAGCTGCAGTTCAAGCCGCTGGAGGCGGCCCAGCTCCCGCGCTCGCTCGAAGACGTCGACGCCGCCGTGATCAACGGCAACTACGCCATCGAGGCCGGGCTCAAGCCGGCCTCGCAGGCGCTGGTGCTGGAGAAGACCGAGGGCAACCCGTACGTCAACGGCCTCGTCGTCCAGGCCGGCCACGAGAAGGACGCCGGCATCGTCACCCTCGGCAAGCTCCTGCAGGACCAGAAGGTCAAGGACTTCATCAAGCAGAAGTACGAGGGCTCGGTCATCCCCGCGTAGTCAGCGGCCAGGAAAGCCGCGGTCCGTCACCGGGCCGCGGCTTTCGCATGCTGGCGCGGCGGGCGGTCTCCCGAATACTGTTCTGGTATGCATCCGGGAGCCATCGCAGCAGTCACCCCAGACAAGCCCGCTGTGATCATGGCGGGCTCCGGGCTGGTCATCACCTATCGAGAGCTTGACGAGGAGTCCAACCGGCTGGCCCACCTGTTCCGGAGCGCCGGGCTGCGGCCGGGCGACCACATCGCGTTCATGCTCGCCAACCACCCGCTCTTCCTGGCCGTGGCCTGGGCGGCGCACCGCTCCGGCCTGTACTACACGCCGATCAGCTCGCGGCTGCGCACCGACGAGCTGGCCTACATCGTCAACAACTGCGGCGCCCGGATCTTCCTGTCCAGCGCGGACCTGGCCGGCGTCGCCACCTCGATCACCGGGGACACGCCCGGCGTCGAGCTGCGGCTGATGCTGGACGGCGTGGCCGAGGGCTTCACCTCCTACGAGGAGGCGGTCGCCAAGCAGCCGGTCACCCCCATCGACGACGAGTGCCAGGGCATGGACATGCTCTACTCCTCGGGCACCACCGGCCGGCCGAAGGGCGTCAAGCTGCCCTCGGCGTACGGGCCGCTCGACGAGCCCGGCATGCTGTTCCGGCTCATCCAGGGGCTGTTCGCGCCGTCGCAGGAGAGCGTCTATCTCTCGCCCGCGCCGCTCTACCACGCCGCGCCGCTGCGTTACTGCCTGACGTTCCAGCGGCTGGGCGCCACGGTGGTGGTGATGGAGCGCTTCGACCCCGAGCAGTATCTGTCGCTGGTGGAGCGATACGCGGTGACGCACTCGCAGCTCGTGCCGACGATGTTCATCAAGATGCTCAAGCTGCCCGAAGAAACCCGGACAAAATACGATATTTCATCACTCAAGTACGCGATCCACGCCGCCGCGCCCTGCCCCGTCCCCGTCAAGGAGCAGATGATCGGCTGGTGGGGCCCCATCGTCCACGAGTACTACGCCGGCACCGAGGGCAACGGCTTCCTCTACGTCGGCTCCCAGGACTGGCTCCAGCACAAGGGCACGGTCGGCCGCTCGCTGCTCGGCGTCGTGCACATCTGCGACGAGGACGGCGACGACCTGCCGCCCGGCGAGCACGGCACGATCTACTTCGAGAACGGCGGCCGCTTCGAGTATCACGGCGACCCCGGCAAGACCCGCTCGGCCCAGGATCCCCAGGGCCGGGGCTGGACCACGCTCGGCGACATCGGTTACCTGGACGAGGACGGCTTCCTCTACCTCACCGACCGCCGCTCGTACATGATCATCTCAGGTGGCGTGAACATCTACCCGCAGGAGGCCGAGAACGTGTTGTCGGTGCATCCCAAGGTGGCCGACGTGGCGGTGTTCGGGGTGCCGGACGAGGAGATGGGCGAGCAGGTCAAGGCCGTGGTGGAGCCGGTGACCCCGGCCGAGGCCGGCCCGGAGCTGGAGGCGGAGCTGATCGCCTACTGCCGCGAGCACCTGGCCTCCTACAAGTGTCCCAAGTCGGTGGACTTCCGCGCCGAGTTGCCCCGCCACCCGACGGGCAAGCTTTACAAGCGCCTGCTCAGGGACGAATACTGGCCGGTCGGCGACGTGCGCACAGCCGGCTGAAAAGACGAAAGCCCCCGCTCGGTTTCGCACTGAACGGGGGCCTCGCTTTGTGGGTGGCGACGGGACGGCTACCACCCCGTCCTTGTCGCCCGGGGTACAAACTGCTCCGCGAAGAGTCACCTGCACCGGCACCGACGATACCTCGTGCGGCGCTGAATGACTGCACAACGTAAGAGAATGGTGACTCTGCGTTCTGCATTCTCGGTGCTGTGTTCAAAAAGTTGAAGGGCAAGTCGCTACACGATGGCCATTGAAGGGAGTAGAGTGCCCATGTCGGGTACTTAGAGTGACCGTTTAACTACCACAAGTGGTCGCTCTTGTCGTTTATTCGACATGCTCCGCGAACTGGGTCTTATTGGGCATAACGGGAGGAAATATGTCCGCCCTGCACATCAGCGCTCTCTGCGTGATCCTCGCAGTTCTGACGCTCACGGGATACATCGTCCGGCGACTCTCCGATGTCGCCCCCAAGACCATCGCGGCCATTCTGCTCGCGCTGGCCACTCTCCTGGGAAGCATCCCTCTCCTGCTCGGTTTCTTCTCCGTCTGACCGCCCGGCCGAGAGGCGGACGCGCGGATCAGGTGGTCCTGAAGGCGTCGGCGTTCCGTTCGCACCAGGCGGCGAAGGTGCGGGGCTTGCGCTGGAGCAGGCGCTCCACGGTGTCGGTGCGGAATCCGGCGGTGTCGGCGCGCATGAGGTGGAACCCCTCGGTGATGGCCTCGGCCAGCGCCGGAGGCGCCCCGTTGGGGAATCGGGAGGCGACGGCCTCCTCCGCGGTGGTCACCGGCCGGATCGCGATGTCCCGGCCGGCCGTCGCGGCGAGGATCTCCACCTGTTCGGTGACGGTGAACACCTCCTCGCCGGTGAGGACGTATTCCTGGCCTTGGTGGCCGTCGCCGGTCAGGGCCAGGGCGGCGACGGCGGCGATGTCGGCGGGGTCGATCGGCGCGTACCGGCCGGGGCCGGCCGGATCGAGGACATAGCCCGCCTGGCGGATGGTGGGCAGCCAGTCGAAGGCGTTGGTCATGAAGCCGCCGGGCCGCAGGAAGGTGGCCGGGACGCCGGAGGCTCGGATGGCCTGCTCGCGCTCGTGGTGCCAGCGGCCCATGGCGGGCATGGGGTCGCCGAGCACGTTGAACGAGGACAGGTGCACGATGTGGCGCACCCCCGCGGCCTGGGCGGCGGCGACGGCGTTCCCGGTGTGGTCGAGGCCGATCCCGGGGGTGAGCAGGAACAGCCGGTCGACCCCGGCGAAGGCGGGCGGCAGCGTCGCCGGGTCGCTCAGGTCCGCCACGACCCGTTCGGCCCGCTCGGGCAGAGCGGCGGCGCGGGCCTGGTCGCGGACCAGGATGCGGAACGGCACGCCGCTCTCGTCCAGCTCGCGGACGAGCTCGCGCCCGACGTTTCCGGTGGCACCGGTCACCAGTATCATGAGAATCCTCAGTTCGTTTGCCGGTTAACGATCGGGAGAACGCTAACCGGTACACGATTTGCTGTCAATCGCACACCGGAGGCCTCGACGTGCCCGAGTTCCTGGACCTGCACAGCAAGGCGTCGAAGGCGCTGCGGACGGCGGCCGAGACGGCCGTGCGGCGGCACGGGCTGCATCTGGGGCAAGATCACCTGCTCGCGGTGTTGTGGCGGCAGGACGGCCGCACCCCGGGCGAGGTCGCCGCCGCGCTGAACGTCACCACCCCCAACGTCGTCAAGGCGGCCACCCGGATGGCCGCGGCCGGCCTGCTCACCCGTCGCCGCGACGACCGGGACCACCGGCTGGTCCGGCTCTGGCTCACCGACGCCGGACGCGCCCTGCAAGCACCCATCGAAAAGGAACGGCGGCTGCTCGAAGAGCAGGTCACCGCCGACCTCACCGACGCCGAACGCGAACACCTCCTCAGCGCGCTGACGAAGATCCACCGTTCCGCGACGGCCCTGATGAGCGCCCCCGTCGATCGGCACGGCTCGGCCGCCACCTGATGCCGCGATGCCCTTTTTTCGGCCGGTCGTGCCGGGGCGGCCGGCTCGGTGAGCAGCAGTGATAAGCCGCCCGTCAACTGTCGCTTGTTTCGCCGATCATTGGCTTAACCAGGTCTTACGCGCTTGTTGCGACCCTAGAGTCATAGGGACCTGAGGGAGATGACAGATGGACGCGAACGAGCCTCGCGAGCAGGCCACCGGCGGGTGGAGCCAGTTCGGCAGCACCCCGCCGGCCGCCGGGGGCTTCCCCCGGCGTGACACGCAGATCATGCAGCAGCCGCCCCCACCGCCACCGCCGCCCGCTCCGCCGAGAAGGCCGGGCTTCTCCGGGGGCCGCAAGGCCATCGCCGGGCTCGCCCTGGCGGTCACGGCCATCGGCGGCGGCATCGTGGGGGCCGTCGTCGCCACCTCGTTCCAGCCCGAGCAGGTCGCCAGCGGCGGCAGCGGCACGCCCAGCCCCGTCTTCAGGTCGGCCTCCAAGGAGCTGACCGTCGCCGAGGTCGCCGCCAAGGTGCAGCCGACCGTGGTGATGATCCAGGGCCAGACCGGCGAGGGCTCCGGCGTGGTGCTGTCGGCGGACGGGCTCATCCTCACCAACAACCACGTGGTCGAGGGCGCCGGCCAGGGCGGCGGTCAGATGAGCGTCAAGTTCAGCGACGGCAAGACGGCCAAGGCCAGCGTCGTCGGCACCGACCCGCCCACCGACCTCGCCGTCATCCGCGCGGAGGGCGTCGCGGACCTGACCGCGGCCGCGCTCGGCGACAGCGACGCGCTCAAGGTCGGCGACGCGGTGCTCGCCATCGGCAGCCCGCTCGGCCTCGACGGATCCGTCACCGCCGGCATCGTCAGCGCGCTCGACCGCACGCTCACCGTCGGCGGCGAGCAGCGCCAGCAGATCCCGCCGGGCTGGGGCCAGGAGCAGCAGCAGAGCCAGGGCGGCGCCACCACCACGATCGGCGGCGCCATCCAGACCGACGCCTCGATCAACCCGGGCAACTCCGGCGGCGCGCTGGTGAACGCGGCGGGCGAGCTCGTCGGCATCAACACCGCGATCGCCTCGGACGCGGCGGGCGGCGGCGTCGGCTTCGCCATCCCGGTCAACACCGCCAAGCAGGTGTCCCAGCAGCTCATCGACAGCGGCAAGGTCAGCCACGCCTTCCTCGGCGTCAGTGTCACGGACGCGACGGGCGACGTGCCGGGGGCGCTGATCCGGCAGGTCACCTCGGGAAGCCCGGCGGAGAAGGCGGGATTGCAGCAGGGCGACCTGATCACCAAGATCGGCGACAAGGCGGTTGACGGGGGAGATACGGTTGTCGGGCAGGTCAGAGGTTTCAAACCGGGCCAAGAGGTCAAGATCACATATATGAGGGACGGTAAGGCCGCCGAGGTCACCGTCACTCTCCAAGAACAGAGCTGACACAGAAGGACCCCCTCATGGACGGGTGTGCCGTTGAGATCGCTGCGGACTCGGCGGCACACCCCCCCATTACTCAGGTGAAGCGGCGCCCCTCGTCGCGGCGGTAGGCCCAGACCGCCGCGGCCGCCGTGACCACGGTCCAGACGGCCAGCATGACCAGCGCGACCACGTTGGGCGCGCGGTCCACGGTCACCAGCCAGAGCAGCTCGGCCACGCCCCTGGCGGGCGTGTACGGCGAGACGACGTCGATGAAGTCCGGCAGCACCTGCGGCGGCAGCAGCAGCCCGCCGAGGATCGCCAGCGGGAAGAACAGGATCTGCGACACCGCGATCGCGGCCTTGGACGTCAGCGTGAGGCCGATGAACAACGCCATCAGGATGAACGGGATCCCGCCCGCGACCAGCGCGCCGAGCCCGAGCAGCAGCTTGACCGGCGTGATCGTCGCCTCCGTGAGCAACGCCGCGACGACCAGCACGGGGATCACCGAGGTCAGCATGATCGCGATCGTCACCAGGATCCGGGCGGTGAAACGGGGGAACGGGCCGGCGGGAAGCGTGCGCAGGTAGGGGTTCCAGGGCAGCTCGCGGTCCATCGCGACGGTGATGCTGAGCCCGATGAGCGCCCCGGACATGGCGCCGAAGAACATCAGCGACGCGGTCGCCATCGTGGCCGCCTCCGGATCGGCGCCGGAGAACGGCATCACGAACGCCACCATCGTGACGGCCGGGAACAGCGCGCTGGCCAGGATGCTGATCGGCACCCTGAGCTGCTCGATCATCAGGTAGCGCGCGTGCGCGAGGACCAGGCTAGACATGTGCGGCCTCCGTCGAGGTCAGGGCCAGGAAGGCCTCTTCCAGGGTGCTCGGCCGGATCTCCAGGCCGGAGAACGGCGCTCCGCTCCGCACCAGCTCGACGACCAGCCGGTCGGGATCGGTGGTCACCAGCGTGATCCGCCCGTCCGCGCGCTCCGAGCCCAGGACGCCGGGCAGCTCGGGCAGACCGTCGGCGACGAGCGAGACCCGCCGGACCCCCACGACGTCGCGTACGGCCTGGACCGTGTCGTCGGCCAGCACCCGGCCGTGCCCGATCACCACCGCCCGCTCGGCCAGGGCCTCGATCTCCTCCAGGTAGTGGCTGGTCAGCAGCACCGTGCCGCCGCCCTCGTGGAAGGACTTGACGCCGTCCCACAGCGCCCGCCTGGCCTCGACGTCCAGGCCGGTCGTGGGCTCGTCGAGGAAGACCAGCCGCGGATCGCCCGCGAACGCCAGCGCCACCGCCAGGCGCCGCTTCTGCCCGCCGGACAGGCCGCCGACCTGCCGTTTGGCCAGGTCGCCCAGGCCGAAGCGGTCGAGCAGCTCGCCCTTGTCCGCCTTGGCCGTGAAGTGCGCCGACACGAAGTCGACGATCTCGCCGACGCGCAGCGCCTCGGGCAGCCCGGTCTCCTGCGGGGTCACGCCGATGCCGCGCCGCCTGGCCGGATCCTGCGGCGAGCCGCCGAGTAACTCGACGGTGCCCGACGTCGGCCGCCGCAGCCCCACGAACAGGTTGATCAGGGTGGACTTGCCCGCGCCGTTCGGGCCGAGCAGGCCGACCAGCTCGCCCGCCCGGATGTCGAGCGAGACGCGGTCGAGGGCGGCCACGTCGCCGTAGCGCCGGGTCACCTCGATCGCTCTGGCGAGAACGGTCATTGCACGCCTCCAGCGTTGTCGAGCAAGGCGCGGATCGCCTTGGTGTATTCCTCGAAGGCCAGCCGCCCGCGCTTGGTGATCGCGGTGTAGGTCACGGGGGTGCGGCCCTTGTGCGTCTTGGTGATCCGGATGTATCCGGCCTCTTCCAGCTTGGTGAGGTGCACCGACAGGTTCCCCGCCGTCATGCCGAGCAGATCCTTCAGCGACCCGAACGCCAGCTCGTCGCCGTCGCCGAGCACGTTGAGCGCGGCGATCACGCGCAGCCTGGCCTGGGCGTGGATCACGGGGTCGAGCTCGGGCAGGCCCTTGTCCTCGGTCACGAGCGGCGCCGCAGCCACAGGCCGGCGACGATGAATCCGCCGCCCAGCAGCACCGCGGTCAGCAGCGCGTGCCAGCCGGGGCCGAGCAGCACGCCCAGGGCGTTGACGCCCGCCGCCCAGACGCCGAGGAAGAACATCGGCCAGTTCAGCCAGATGGCGCCGCCCGCCATGTACATCACCGCCACGACCAGCAGGGACGTGCCCGACCAGAGCAGGCCGGTCTCCGCGGGGGGCAGGATGTCGCTCAGCCGGGTGCAGATGACCGTGACCAGCAGCATCCCGGCGAACCAGGCGTAGCCGTACATCGCGCCTCTGGCCGAGCTGTCGCCGCGGACGCTCATGTTCATCCGCACGATCCCGTACGCGGCCACCGACCCCGACACGAGCTGGGCGCTCATCAGGATGGCCAGCGCCTGCATCTGGGAGATCGGCGCGTACGGCCGGCCGTCGAGGCCGTAGTGCAGGAAGAAGGCGGTGAAGCCGAGCAGCCAGGCCACGCCCCAGGGGGTGTAGAGCAGCACGGGGTTGCCCCGCAGCCGCTTCACGGTGGCGACGCTCTGCTCCTCGATGACGCGGAGCATCTCCTCGGGACTCGGAGGGGTGTCGTCTTCTACCATGCGCAAACTCCTCGCAATCTCAAACTGGTTTGTACTGTAAACCTGATTGCGTCGCCAACTCAACCCCTAGCGGGATATGTCTGGACTTACCGTCTGGTCAGGATTTCGGACTGCCACAGGTCCCGGTAGTAACCGGGCACGGAGACCAGCTCGTCATGGTGCCCCCGCTGCACGACCCGGCCCTCCTCCAGCACGACGACCTCGTCGACCAGCTCCAGCCCCTTGAGGCGGTGGGTGACGAGCAGCGTGGTGCGGTTCCTGGTCACGTCGAGCAGATCGCTCATCAGCCGGTCGGCCGTCTCCTCGTCGAGCGCCTCGGCGGGCTCGTCGAGCAGCAGCACGGGCGGGTCGTACAGCAGGGCCCTGGCCAGGGCCAGCCGCTGCAACTGCCCGCCGGAGACGGTCCCGCCGTCCTCGCCCAGCTCGGTGTCCCAGCCGGTCCGCTCGACGAACCCGTCGAGCCGGGCGTCCCGCACGGCCCGCCGCAGCTCCTCCTCGCCGGCCTCGGGGCCCGCCAGGCGCAGGTTGTCGCGAAGGCTGGCGCGGAAGATGTACGGGTCCTGGGTGAGACCGGTCATCAGGACCCGCACGTCGTCGCCCGCCAGGTCCCGCAGGTCCGTGCCGTTGACCGTGATCGTGCCCGACTCGGGCTCGGCCAGCCGCATGAGCGCCGCCAGCAGCGTGCTCTTGCCGGCTCCGCTGGGGCCGACGATCGCCAGCCGCTTGCCCGGGGTCAGGCGCAGCGACACCCCGTCCAGGGCCGGTCGCCCGCCGTGACCTCCTGCGGAGCCGCCGGGTGTGGTGGCCGGCCGCGGCGGGTGACGGACGACGAGGTCGTCGACGTCGATGGTGAGCGGGGCCTGCGGGCGGGGCGCGGGCGCGGCGGGCTCCGTGGTCGCCGGGCGCGCCGAGCGGACCTCGCGCAGCCGCCCCAGCGCGGCCGTGATGCCCGCCAGGCGCTCGCCCGCCGCCGCCAGCGGCAGCACCGGCTCGAACGCCACCAGGGCGGTCAGCGCGAGCACGGCCGTGCCGACCGAGCCGGCGCCCGCGCCCTGGGCGAGCAGGACCACCGCCGCGACCGTCAGCCCCTGCGTCAGCGTGCCTCCCGCCAGGGCGGCTGCGTGCACGCGGGCCTGGCGGCGTTCGAGCGCTGCCAGGCTCTCGTCGGCGGCCAGCGCCCTGGCGAGGGCCTCCTCGTCGGCGCCGTACGCGGCCAGGTCGGCGGAGCCGTGCACCAGGTCGGCCACGCGGCCCGCCAGCGCCGCCCTGGCCGGGGCGATCCTGGCCGACCAGCGGCGGGCGGCGGCGGCCGTGGCGGCGGGCAGCGCCACACCTGCCAGCAGCAGCCCGGCCACCAGCACCAGCGCGGCCACCGGCAGGATGGTCAGGCCGACGACGACGGCCGCCAGCCCGGCGATCGCCGCCGCGGCGGCCGGGAGCAGGCAGCGGACGAGCAGGTCCTGCACGGCCTCGGTGTCGTCGACCATGCGGCTGAGCAGGTCGGCGCCGCCGTGACGGGGCTGCTGGGGCGGGATGAGGGCCTGGTAGAGGCGCTCGCGGCTGCCCGCCTGGGCGCGCAGCGCCACCTCGTGGCCGGTGAGGCGCTCGGCGTAGCGGAAGACGCCCTTGCCGGTGGCGAACGCCCGCGTCGCGACGATGGCCACGCTCAGGGCGGCCAGGGGCGGCTGCTCGGCGGCCCTGGTGATGAGCCAGGCCGCGGCCGCGATCAGGCCCAGCCCGGCCAGGTCCGCCGCCGCGCCCGCCAGCACGGCCCAGACGAGCCGCCTCCCCATGCGCTCACTCATCGATGACTCCCCGTGGTCGCCGGGCGGGGGGTGTCGGAGACGATGCGGCCCCCGTGGACCCGGATGACGCGGTCGGCGAGGTCGATCATGGCCGGCCGGTGGGCGACGATGACGGCCGTACGCTCCCTGGCCAGCTCCGAGGTGCCCGCGACCACGGCCGCCTCGCTCCGCCCGTCCAGGCGCGCCGTGGGCTCGTCCAGCAGCAGCACCGAGGCGGCGGGCCGGCAGAAGGCACGCGCCAGGGCGACGCGCTGGCGCTGACCCGCCGACAGGTTGGTCCCGCGCTCGCCCACCACGGTGTCGTACCCCTGCGGCAGCGCCTCGACGAAGTCGGCGTGCGCGGCGGCGGCGGCCTGGCGTACCTGCTCCAGGGAGGCCGAGGGGGACCCGAGGCGGATGTTGTCGGCGACGGACACGGCGAACAGGTGCGGCCGCTGCGCCACGAACGCCAGCCGCCCCCGCCATTTCCCGAGGTCGAGCTCGCGCAGATCGGCGCCGTCGACCAGGACCCGGCCCTCCGACGGCTGGACGAAGCCGAGGATGAGGTGGAGCAGCGTGCTCTTGCCGCCGCCGCTCTCCCCGACCAGGGCGACGCGTTCGCGGGGGCCGATGGTGAGGGAGACGTTCTCCAGCGCGGCGCCGTCCCGTCCCGGGTAGCGGACGGTGACGTTCTCCAGGCGGATCTCCGGCGCCGGCCCGTCGCCGGGCGGGCGGCCGGAAGCGGCGCCAGGGCGGGCCTGCGCGTCCTGTTCCAGTACGGCGAAGGCCGCGTCGGCCGCGGCCACCCCCTCCATGGAGGCGTGGAAGCGTGTCCCCATGGCCCGCAGCGGCAGGTAGGCCTCCGGCGCCAGCAGCAGCACCAGCAGGGCGGTCGTCAGATCCAGCGACCCCCCGAGCAGCCGGAGCCCGATGGGCACCGCCACCAGCGCCAGCGACAACGACGCGCACAACTCCAGCACCAGCGACGACAGGAACGCCACCCGCAACGTGCGCATCGTGGCACTGCGATGGGCGTCGGCCACCTGCTGGATCACCCCGGCCTGGTAGCGGGCCCGTCCGAACGCGCGCAGCGTCGGCAGCCCGCGCACCACGTCGAGGAAGTGGCCCCCGAGCCGCGACAACGCCAGGAACTGGCGCTCGGTGACGGCTTTGGTGGTCATGCCCACCAGCGCGCCGAAGACGGGGATCAGCGGCAGCGTGACCAGCACGATGACCGCGCCGGCGAGATCGGCGGCGAACAGCCGGATGAGCACCGCCAGCGGCACCACCCCGGCCACCGCGATCGCCGGCAGGTAGCCGGTGAGATAGGCGTCGAGCCGGTCCAGGCCGCGCCCGGCGAGCGTGACGAGCTCGCCGGAGCGGTGCCCGGTGAGCCCGGCGGGCCCGAGCTCGCGCAGCCTGGCCAGCAGCCGGTGGCGCAGCGCCGACTTCACGCCGGTCGCGGTGCGCCCGGCGAAGACGCCCTGCGTCCATGCGAGCAGCGCCCGCACGCCCACCACCGCCGCCAGCCCCGCCAGGGCGACGGCGGTGAACCGGCCGGACAGCACCCCGGCCAGCAGCTCGGCCTGGATGAGCACGAGCAGCCCGGCCAGGACGGCCGCGGCCATGGTGACGGCGAGATGGCGGCGAACCGGCCGTTCGGCCCGCATGAGCCGCAGGAGATCCTTGTGCACGAGCCCTCAGAAGAACGACGGGAGCCGGAAGGCGTCCTTACCTGGCCGGAAAGTCCGCCATACCCATACTTGCGCGCCCAGCATGATCGGCGCGCACGGAAACACCATGACACTGAGCACATTCAACGTAGCCGGAGAGGCGCTGTGCTCCAGCAGGTACGGCATCGCGCCCGCGAGCACCCCCACCACGGGCACGGCGGCCACCAGCGCCGATCCCAGCAGAGCGGGCCCCGACCGCGCCGCCCCGAACTCCCCGGGTGCCCGCCAGGCCAGGAACGTCCACCCGTGGAAGGCGAACAGCAGGGTCACGACCACGCCCAGCAGCACGCCGACGGGGTGCACGGGCGAGCCGTCGAAGCCGGTGGCCGCCGCGTACAGGGCCATGCCCCAGCCGAACGACAACCCCAGGGACCCGAACACGATCATCGCGTCCCAGAACCCCCGCCAGCGCGGGCCGTCCAGCCGGCGCCTGAACCACAACCCCGCGTCCCGCAGGACCCAGCTCAGCAGCATGGCCACCACCAGCGGGTACAGCCGGAACAGCACCTCGCCTTCGAGCCTCGGATAGACCCCGAACAACGTTCCGGCCACCGCGACCAGCCACACCTCGTTGGCCAGCACGTACGGCGCCATGGCCGCCACCATGCGATCACGGCCCCGCTGCGTCCTGCCCAGCACCGGAAGCAGCAGCCCCACCCCCAGATCGAACCCCTCAAGGGCGAAATAGCCGGCGAGCAACCCGGCGAAGATGACAAACCAGATCATTTCCACAACGACTCCTAAAGGCTCATCGCGGGGGAGCGCGTCTCGTCGGCCGGGGCCCCGAGCGCCAGGCCGGCCGGCCCGCGCCTGACCACCTTGGCGATGAGGACGTAGTCGGCGACCGCCAGCAGCCCCAGCACGGTGACGAACGCGGTCAGCGAGGCCGTCACCATGCCCGGCGTCAGCCCGGGGGACAGGGCGTCGGCCACCGTGAGCCGCTGCCAGATCATCCAGGGTTGCCGCCCCACCTCCCGCGCCGCCCACCCCAGGATCGACAGGATGAACGGCAGCGGCGTCATCGCCATCAAAATGGGGTGGGTCCAGCGCCAGCGGGGCAGGACGCGGATGAGCGGCACCATCACGAACAGCACGCCGAGGGCGAGCAACTGGCCGAACTCGACCATGATCCCCAGCGGGATGGCCGCCCCCGTATTGCCGTTGAACTTGTCCTCCTGGACGCCGGCGAACTGCGCGTACCCGAAGCCCATCGTGATGAAGATCCCGACGGCCGCCACGACGACGCCCGTGCGCAACGACCGGGTGAAGAACTCCACCTCAGCGGTACGGCGCCGCAACTGGTAGGCGCTGGCGCCGACCATCACCATGGCCCCGGTGAACAGCCCCGCCCCGACGACGTGCGGGAAGGAGAAGATCAGCGCCTTGTTCGTGAGCAGGGCGCCGAAGTCCACCAGCTCCAGCCGGTCGCCCCGGACGAGCGACCCGGCCGGGTTCTGCAGGAACGAGTTGGCCACCATGATGAAGAACGCGCTCGCGTACGCCGTCAGCGTCACGAGCCAGATACAGGCCAGGTGCGCCCATCGGGGCAGGCGTCCCCAGCCGAAGATCCACAGCCCGAGGAACGTGGACTCCAGGAAGAACGCCACCAGCGTCTCCATGGCCAGCGGGGCGCCGAAGACGTCGCCCGCGTAGTGGGACAGCCCGCTCCACGAGAGCCCGAACTGGAACTCCATCACCAGCCCGGTGACGATGCCCAAGGCGTAGTTGATGACGTAGATCTGACCCCAGAACCGCGTCATCCTCTCGTGCAGGGGGTTTCCCGAGAGGACCCATCGGGTGTGCATCAGCGCGACCAGCGGCGCCAGCCCGAGCGTCAGCACGACGAACAGGAAGTGCAGGCTGCCCGTCACGGCGAACTGCGTACGTGCCAGTTCCAGTACATTCATCATGACTCCGTGGTTGTGCCTGTCTACATATAGACAGCCTACATGTAGATTGGCTACATGAGACGCGGGTGTTTAGGATCAGAGCCATGAATCCAGACGCGCTGCGCGGGCACATGGACGCGCTGCTGCTCTCGGTGCTCGAAGCGGAGCCCCTGCACGGCTACGCGATCATCGAGGCGTTGCAGCAGCGCAGCGGTGGCGCGCTGAACGTGCCGACGGGCACCGTCTATCCGGCCCTGCGGCGGCTGGAGCGCATCGGCTACCTGTCCAGCGAATGGGCGACGGTGGGCGGGCGCAAGCGGCGCACCTACCGCCTGACGGCCTCCGGGCGCAAGCAGCTCGCCGGGGAACGAACGGCCTGGCGGGAGTTCGCCGCCGTGATCGGCGGCGTCCTGCACGCGGAGCCCGCCGCCGCCCTGGAGTGACCGGCGGGCCGCCGTCCGGCCGCCGACGTTCAGGGAACGACCGGCGGGCCGCCGTCAGGCCCGGACTGCTTCAGGCCCGGACTGCTTCAGGCGTGGACGGCGTGCGCGCGGGAGGGGCGGGTGATGCGCAGGCAGCGCGTGGCGCCGTAGAGCTGCATGCCCCACATGGCCGCGGTCACCAGGTTGGCGAGCACGGTGGGCAGGACGTCCAGGGTGTTGGCCGAGCCCGCGCCGTAGCTGAGCGGAATCGACAGCCCGGCGCTGATCGGCAGCGCGGCCCAGACGAGCACGCCCAGGGACCGCGTCATCAGCCGCGGCCGGCGGATCCACCGGGCGCCCCGGCTCAGCGCGAGCAGCACGAGCCCGCCGTACAGGCCGGTGCCGAGCTGGAGGAGGTCGAGCAGCCGCGCGACCAGCGGGTACCAGGCCGGCCGGTGCGCCCAGGCCTCGTCGGTGGCGGGATACAGGCGCCACAACATCGACCACATGAGCACGGTGAGCGGCACGCTGATGAACATCAGGACGCCCAGCCGCCGGCCTGAGCAGGCGGTGAGCTCGGCCTGGTAGCCGGGGACGATCTCGGCCACCGGCCCGAACTCGGTCACCGCGGCCCGCTCGGCCGCCGCCCGGTCCAGCCCGCCGGCCTCGAACGCCTCGGCGGTGTCGGTCAGGCTGTCGCGCGCTTCGACGACCAGGTCGCGCTTCGGCCCGTACGGCCCGGCCAGGGCGCGGCTGAGCTCTGTCACGTAGTCGTCGATCCGCATGGGCTCAAGTCTACGGAGGCCCGTCTCAGGGTCCCATCAGGGAAGTCCCCGATATTTCACCGCCATGGATTGTTATGTAGGGAAATTCCTACATATAGTGTCTGGCATGGCACTTTCCAGAATCCGACCCAGCGATGAGCCGCGGGGCCGCCGGTTGCCCTTCCAGGACCTGTTCGGTCACGGGTTCGCGGCCAGCCAGGAATGACCGCCGACCATGTGTTCACCGCGCTGGCCAGCCCGGCCAGGCGCGAGCTGCTGCGGCTGCTGCGCGACGAGGGTGCCCAGCCCGCGGGGCGGCTGGCCGAGCGGTTCGCCATGAGCCGGCCCAGCGTGTCGGAGCACCTCAAGGTGCTCAGGGACGCGGGCCTGGTGGCCGAGACCCGCCAGGGCAGGGAGCGCCACTACCGGCTGGAGGCGGCGCCGCTCATGGAGATCCGCGACTGGCTCACCCCGTACGAACGGTTCTGGCGAGAGCGCCTGACCGACCTCACCGCCCTGCTCGACGAGATGGAAGGCGACGACGATGCCCCAGGATGAGTCCTACCGTGAGTCCCACCGTGAGTCCCACCGTGAGTCCCACCGTGAGTTTCCCGGCCTCCCGGACGAGCCTCGCGGCGAGTCCCGCGACGACCGGCGCGCGATCCGGATCGACCAGTTCATCGCCCATCCGCCCGGGAAGGTGTGGCGGGCGCTCACCGAGCCCGATCTGGTCGCCCGGTGGCTCATGCCCAACGACTTCAAGCCCGAGGTGGGACATCGGTTCACCTTCACCACGACGCCGAAGAAGCAGGTCGGCTTCGACGGCGTCGTCTACTGCGAGGTGCTGGAGCTGGAGCGGGAGAAGCTCCTGAAGATCAGTTGGAGCGACCGCAAACTGGCCGACTGGACGGTCACCTGGCGGCTGGAGGCCGAAGGCGAGGGCACCCGGCTGTTCCTCGACCACGAGGGCTTCGATCCGGACGACGAGATCCAGCAGCTCTCGCGGCGGATCATGGGCGGTGGCTGGCGCTCCTCCCATTTCCGCGCGATCGCCGACATCGTGGCGGACCTCTGATCGGTCCTGGCCACCCGAGCGCGCACGGCGGGGCCGCCGCGCGCACGGGTGCGAGCTCAAGGCCGTACGGCAGGGTCGTGCGGTCTGGGATGCGAGTTCAAGGCCGCAGGGCCGGGCTGTGCGGTCGGGGGTGCCGGTCGGCGTGGGAGGTGGCGGTGGCGGTCCACACCACCGCCGCCACGCTGACCGCCACCAGCACCGTGAACCAGGTGGTCGCCCGCCCCAGCCGCGCGCCGTAGCCGCACAGCAGCCAGCTCAGCGACAACCACCACCGGTGCCCGGCCCGGCGGCGCATCTCCATGGCGGCGATGGCGAAGTCGGCCGAGGTGACCCGGTCGCTGAGGCGCAGCCCGGCGTACAGGGCGGCCAGCCGGTCGGGTGTGGCGCCCGGGTCGCCCTGGCCCGGGCGGCCGTCCTCGTCGGCCAGGGCGCTGCGCCGGGAGAACCACCGCAACATCGGCCGGCGCAGGCTCACCCGCACCCCGCGCGGCGTGATCGCGAACGTGCAGTCCTTCACCCGCACCCCCGACGGATGCGCGAGCCCGGCGAACCTGCAGGCCGACAGGTCCAGCCCGAGCAGCGTCAGGCTGGCCGCCTCCACCTGCCGCAGCGAGGTGAGCGTGGAGGCGCCCCGCCCGGTCACGGTGGCCGCGCCGCGCAGCACCGCGCCCTCCAGGTCGGCCTGCGAGTCGGTCAGCCGCAGCGTCGTGGTGCCGGTCACCTCCACCCCCCGCAAATCGACCCCGCAGCGTACGACCGCCATGTCCAGCAGCCCGTCGGCCCGCGCCCGGGCCACCGACAACCGGCCGGTCGCGGAGAGGTAGGCGTCGGCGGCGAAGTGCGCGGCGTCGAACCCGGCGTTGCCGTTGACCTTGCGGAAGGACAGCGTGCGGCCGAAGCGGGCCCCCCGGAAGGCGGCGCCGTCGCGGATGCGGGCACCGTCGAAGGTGGCGTATCCGTCGAACCTGGCCCGCTCGCAGGACAACCCGTGATCGAAGACGGCCTGGCTGAACAGCGCGTCGCGGGACATCACGGCCCGGTCCAGCGAGACGTGCCCGCGCACGGTGACGCCGTGCAGCGACAACTCGCGCAGGAACCGGGCGCCGGCCAGCGACACGTTGCCCTCGAAGCGGGCGCCGAAGAAGGAGGCCAGCCGGTCGAACCTGGCGCCGTCGAGCGACACGTCACCCGCGAAGACCACGTCAGCCAGCCGGACGTCGCCGGTGAACCTGGTCCGGTCGAGGCGCGCCCTGCCGGGCCTGCCCCTGATGGCTTCGAGCACCCGGGACAGCAGGTCGCCGCCCACGGTGGTGCCGCGCAGGTCGAGCAGCCTGCCGGGGGCGAGCTCGTCGAGCGCCTCGGAGAGTTGGTCCGGTGACAGGTGTGCCATGCAGAAGCCGGCCGGCCGGCTAGCGATTCCGGTGCAGGCAGCCGAATACGCGCAGGTGACCCAGTCCATGCACTGGTCATACCCGCAGGGGCGCGTGTCAAGGTTCGATGTTTTTATGTTCTATCCACTTTTACGCGGAAATATGCGGGCTAAATTGGCGGTCAAGTGTCGGACATGCCGCTTCATCGCGGGCTACCTCGGCCGCCGCCGGTTGCGGGGACGCGCTTCGCCGCCCCGCCTCAGCCGCCCACCGCGACCTCTGAGGTGATCTTCACGGTCGATGTCACCACGAAGCCACTCTGCTTCTGCGGCCATGATCCCCTGGTCGCCGGCCTGGTCCCGCCGGGCCGCCGCCGGCCCTCGCCGGGCCCGGCCGAGCCGGTGGCCGCGTCCGGCGCCGGAGCATGGAATTCTAGTAGTGGGTACGTGGTTGACACGGATGCACTTCAGCGCGACAGACGTCAAACTCCAGCCAACGAACGAGGAGCCACTTGATGGCGACTATCGAAGTAACCGAGAAGAACTTCAACGACATCGCCGACAAGGGCATTGTCCTGCTCGACTTCTGGGCAGAGTGGTGCCCGCCGTGCAAGAAGTTCGGGCCGATCTTCGAGCAGGCGTCGGACAAGCACGACGACATCACGTTCGGCAAGATCGACACTGACGCGGAGCAGGGGCTCGCGCAGGGGTTCGACATCTCCTCCATCCCCACGCTCATGGCGATCCGCGACGGCATCGTGGTCTTCGCCCAGGCCGGCGCCATTCCGGGGCCCGCACTCGACGACCTGATCCGCCAGGTGCGCGAGCTGGACATGGACTCCATCAGGGCGGAGCTCAGCGAGGAACTGAAGGACGCCCAGAAGAGCTGACGCCGGCGACGAGCCCCGCCTCCCGGCGGGGCTTTCGTGCGTCAGGGCTTGTGGCCGACGCCCACGTATCCGAAGTCGATGCCGTTGCCGGGGGCGTCCGGGTCCTCGGGCCGCCAGCCGTTCGGGTACGTCAGGCCCGGCTCGGCCAGCTCGTACCCGTCGAAGAAGCGCTCGATCCCCTCGCTGGTGCGCAGGTTGAGCGACGCCGTCGCCTTCCGGTAGATCTCCAGCGCCTGCGGCGTGGTGGCGGGCGTGCTGTCCACGGCGTGGCTGATCACGAGATGGCTGCCGGGCGCGCTGATCTTGCGCAGCTTCCCGACGGCGTCGTACGCCTGGTCGTCGGGGATGAAGTGCAGGATCGCCAGCATCAGGAAGGCCACCGGCCGGCTGAAGTCCACCAGGCCGCCGAGCTTGTCCAGCAGCGCGTCCGGCTCGCGCAGATCGGCCTGCAGGAAGTCCACGTTCTCCTGCCTGGCCAGCAGCGCCCTGCCGTGCACGCACACCACGGAGTCGTAGTCGACGTACACCACGCGCGCCTCCGGGGCGATCTCGTGGGTGTTGCCCTGGGTCGGCAGGCCGGCGCCGAGGTCCACGATCTGCCGGACGCCCGAGTCCACCACGTGCCGTACGGCCCGGCGCAGGAACGCCCGGTTGGCCCGGGCCCCCTCCTTGGTGTTGGGGAACGTCCGCAGGATCTGCTCCGCGGCCGCCCGGTCAGCCGCGAAATTGTCCTTGCCGTCGAGGAAGTAGTCATACATCCGCGCGACGTTGGGGACGTTAGGGTCGACCCCCTCCGGGGCACTATCCACGTTTTTCTCCCGAAATTTCGTTATCTTTCGGGGCGATCATAGCCGTGAAACATCGGCGCCCACTGGAATTCCGTTCTGCAATGAGACGCAGATCACCCCCAGGGCGCGGCGGGCCGGATGAGACCGGCCCGCACGACCGTGCGGATGGCTCGGTGCGACCCCGCCACCCGGAAAACCAGGTCGGAGGCGGGGCCGCTCCTGCAAAGCTTCGCGACGGGCGGGTCAGCTCCGGTAGAGCTCCGCCACCCGGAAGGCCAGGTCGAGCGACTGGCCGCGGTTGAGCCGCGGGTCGCACGCCGTCTCGTAACGCGTGCCGAGGTCGGTCTCACCGATCTCGTGCCCGCCGCCGACGCACTCGGTCACGTCGTCACCGGTGAACTCGATGTGGATGCCGCCGGGATGCGTGCCCAGCGCCCGGTGCACCTCGAAGAACCCCGCCACCTCGTCGAGCACGTCGTCGAGCCGGCGCGTCTTGTGCCCGCTGGGCGCCTCGAACGTGTTGCCGTGCATCGGGTCGCAGATCCAGGCCACCTGCGCACCGCTGGCGGTGACCTCCTTGACCAGCGCGGGCAGGTGCTCGCGGATCTTGGCGGCGCCCATCCGGGTGATGAACGTGAGCCGCCCGGGCTCGTTGTCCGGGTTGAGCCGCTCGACCAGCGCGAGCGCCTCCTCGGGCGTGGTCGTGGGCCCGAGCTTGACGCCGATCGGGTTGCGGATCCTGGCGAAGAACTCGACGTGGGCCCCGTCGAGCTGGCGGGTGCGCTCGCCGATCCAGACCATGTGCGCCGAGACGTCGTAGGGCAGCCCGGTGCGGGAGTCGATGCGGGTGAGCGCCCGGTCGTAGTCGAGGATCAGCGCCTCGTGCGAGGAGTAGAACTCGACCGTGTGGAACTCCTCGGGATCGGCTCCGCAGGCGCGCATGAACGCCAGCCCTTGGTCGATCTCCCTGGCGAGCTGCTCGTAGCGGCGCCCGGCCGGCGACTCGGCGACGAAGTCCTGGTTCCAGGCGTGCACCTGGCGCAGGTCGGCGTAACCGCCCTTGGTGAACGCGCGCGCCAGGTTGAGCGTCACGGCCGACGAATGGTAGGCCTTGAGCAGCCGCCACGGATCGGGCCGGCGCGACTCGGCGGTGAACTCGAACCCGTTGACCATGTCGCCCCGATAGGCGGGCAGCTCGATGCCGTCACGCGTCTCGGTGGGCTTGGAGCGCGGCTTGGCGAACTGGCCGGCGACCCGGCCGATCTTCACGACCGGCACCCTGCCCGCGTAGGTCAGCACGATCGCCATCTGCAGCAGCGTCTTCAGCTTCTGACGCACGTTGTCGGCGGTGGCGCCGGAGAAGGTCTCGGCGCAGTCACCGCCTTGCAGGACGAACGCCTCGCCGCGGGCGACGGCGGCCAGCTGCTGCTTGAGCTGGTCGCACTCACCGGCGAAGACCAGCGGAGGCAGGCCGCCGAGCTCGGCGACGACCTTGTCGAGCTCTTCGCGGTCGGGCCAGTCGGGCTGCTGCGACACGGGGAGGGCTCGCCAGGAATCAAGATCCACGAGATTGCTGCTCACGAGATAAGAGGGTATTCCACTGAGCCTGCCCAACCGACCCCTCTTGTCCACGTTTTGACATCGGTACCGGCAGCTAAGGCGTCAGACCTCCTTCACGCGCACATGTTCGGGGCGTACACCGAACCCCAGAAAGCGCGGCGCCAGCTTGTTGAGCAGCGGAATCCGGGTCAGGTCGCGCGGCAGCCTGGACGGGTCGAACCGGCGTCGCAAGGATTTACTGATCACTTGATTCTGCACCAGCCGCTGGGCGGCCTGGGTGGCCCGCGTCGGCAACATCCGCCTCCTTTGCACCAGGTGCAGCGTGCGCTCGGGAACGGGCGCGCCGGACTTGAGCGGGCCGGCCAGCAGGTTGGCCGCCGCGACCGCATCCTGTACGGCCAGGTTGATGCCCACCCCGAACACCGGCGACATCGCGTGCGCGGCGTCGCCGACGCACAGGAACCCCGGCCGGTGCCAGCGGCGCAGCCGGTTGATCGCGACCGTGAGCACGCTCACGTCGTCGAAGCCCGCGATCTGCCCGACGCGGTCGGTCAGCCAGGGCAGGAGCGCCGCCACGGGGTCGCGCAGCGCGCCGATGCCGCGGCTCACCAGCTTGTCGTAGCCGCCCTTGGGGATCAGGTACGCGAGCTGCCAGTAGGTCTCCCTGTTGATCGCGACCATCATGTGCCCGGCGGACACCCGCAGGAACGTGTCGTCGCGATCGGTGTCCTCGCGGGGCAGCCGGAACCAGACCACGTCCATCGGCGCGCCGAGGTCCTCGGGCACCAGCCCGGCCCGCCCGCGCAGCACCGAGTGCCGCCCGTCGGCCGCCACGGTCAGGTCGGCCCTGATCTCGTGCTCGCCCGACGCGTCCCGGTAGCGCAGACCCCGTACGGCACCGCCCTCCCGGATCAGGTCGTACGCCTCGGCGTTCATCAGCAGCCGGAACCCCGGATACCGGGCGGCGGCCGAGGTGACGAGCTTGAGGAAGTCCCATTGCGGGACGAAAGCGATGTAGTTGTACTTACCGGGCAGGTCTCGCAGGCTGGCCAGCCTGATGTCCCCGAGGTCGGTGACCATGGTGAGCCCGTACGCCTTCCGGTGCGGAAGCTTCAGGAACTCATCGGCCAGCCCGAGCTCGTCGAGCACCTGCAACGTGGATGGATGGATGGTGTCGCCTCTGAAGTCGCGCAGGAAGTCCTCGTGCTTCTCCAGCAGGGTCACCTCTACGCCCGCCCTGGCCAGCAGCAGTGCGAGCATCGCTCCGGCGGGTCCGCCGCCGGCGATCACACAGCGCATAATTCATCACCCCATGAGATTGTCTCACGCCAGAAGAAATGAGCAAGCCTCACAGCCATCCGCGATGGCCGAATCCTCGAAGTACCAGAGTGAGCCGCCTCTCACACAGGGAAGTGGATGATGAACGACGGACTCCACATCCTCTCTGGCGCCTACGCCGTGCACGCACTGCCGTACGCCGAGTGGGTGTTGTTCGAGGAACACCTGGTCGCGTGCGCGTGCTGCGAGGCCGAAGTCCGGCGTCTGCGGGAGACGGCCGCCAGGCTCGCCGAAGCGGTGGCCGCCGAGCCGCCTGCCCGGTTGCGCGCGCGCCTCATCGCCGCCGCCCACCGCGTCCGCGGTCCCGGGCTACGGCAGGCGCACGATGACAGCCCGACCGTCTGGCGCCCGCCGGCCGACCGCCGGCCGGCGGCCGCACCTCCCGACGCGCCCACCCTCGCCCTACCCGGCGCCGTGCCCCTGGACCCCGGCAACAGCCCAACCCTCGGGCTCCCGCCGGACTCCGGGCGCGGCTCGGTCGTCGGGCTCCCATCGGGCGTCGCGCCGCCGGACTATGACAACGGCCCGACCCTCGGGCTGCCGCCGGAGCGGCGGCCGGCCGTCGTGACGGGGGCGGGGACCCCCGTGCCGGCCGAGGGCGGCGAGGTGGTGCCCTTGCGCCGCCGGAGGACGAAGGTGCTGGCCGGGCTGGCAGCGGCCTCCGTGGCGGCCGCGGTCGCGTTCGGCGTGGTCGCCCTGGACGCCCGCCGCGACCTCGGTGAGCTGGGCAGCAGGAACTCCGAGCTGCTGGCCGTGCTGGCCGCGCCCGACGCCGCGACCGTGCGCCAGCCCGTGACCGCCGGGGGCACCGGCACGGTCGTGATCTCCCGGGCGCGCAAGCGCATGATCTTCACCGCGTGGGGGCTGCCGGACCTGCCGGACGCGAAGGCGTACGAGTTGTGGCTGATGGACGACGACGGCCCGCGTCCGGCGGGGATGCTGGCGCCCGCCCACGACGGCCTCACCCCGCCCATACTCGTCACACCGAAGGGCGGGGACGCCCGGGTGGCGCTCACGGTGGAGCCGGTGGCCGGCTCGGAGCGCCCCACGACCCAGCCGATCCTGCTGGCCGAGCTGCCCAGCGCCTGACACGAGCTGCCCAGCGCCTGACACGAGGTGCCCAGTGCCTGACACGAGGTGCCCAGTGCCTGACACGAGGTGCCCAGTGCCTGACACGAGGTGCCCGGCGCCTGGCCGAGCTGCCCGACACGAGGTGCCCAGCGCCTGACAAGGGTCCTGGTCGCGCGGCCACCGGTCGGCGATAGTGCAGGGCATGCGTAGATTCGCGGCCCTCGTCTCGGCCGCCGCCGTGTCTGTCACCCTCTTATCCGTCAGCCTCTTATCCGTCTCCCCGGCCCGCGCCGCCGAGCCAGGCGCGGCCACGGTGGTGCCCGTGCAGGTCACGGGCGCCCCGGCCAAGAGGTTCAACCTGATCCTCATGGGCGACGGCTACACCGAGGCCGATCAGGCCACGTTCAGGGCCGACGCCGACCGCCACCTCAACGTGATGTGGTCCATCGAGCCGTTCAAGTCCTACCGGAACTACATCAACGTCTACCGGATCGACATCGTCTCGGGGGAGTCCGGCATCAGTTGCGACCCCGGCCTCGACGCGCCGAGGAAGACGACGCCGCTCAGCATGGGCTTCTGGGGCCGCTGCAACCCGGCCAGCGTCCAGCGCCTGATCACCATGGACAACGCCGCCGCCACCCGCTACGCCGACCTGGTCACGGGCACCTCCTCCGGCAACCGGCAGATCCTCGCGATAGGCAACAGCGGCACGTACGGCGGCGCCGGCGGCTCGTACGCCACCGCCTCCGGCAGCAACAGCATGTCGGCCCTGATCAGCCCGCACGAGCTGGGCCACTCGCTGGGCGGCCTGCAGGACGAGTACGACTACTACCAGCGCGGCGTCCCCGGCGGCGCCTACACCGGCGGCGAGCCGTCGAGCGCGCACCACACGCTCCTCACCGAGCCGCAACTGCGCGAGCAGCGGCAGAAGTGGTGGCGCTGGCTCGGCGAGCCCAGCGAGTCCGGCGGCCCCATCGGCCGCTACGAGGGCGGCCAGTACTACACGACCGGCATCTGGCGCCCCAGCGCGCACTCCATGATGAAGACGCTCGGCTACTACTTCGACCAGGTCGGCCGCGAGGTCATGGTCCAGCGCATCACCGCCAAGACCATGGTGATCCAGGACGCCACGCCCGCCCAGCAGCCCGTCGGCGCGGACCGCGTGTTGTGGGTGGAGTCGATGCGTCCCGTCTCCCACTCCCTCACCACCACCTGGAACGTCGACGGCGCGGACCTGCCGGGCGACCGGGACGCCCTCGACCTGCGCACCCTCGGCCTCACCCCGGGAACGCACACGGTCACCGCCACGGTCTCCGACCCGACCGGCTTCGTCCGGGACCCGGCGATCAAGGCCGCCGTCACCAGGACCCGCGCCTGGACGGTCGACACCGCGCTGACCACCCAGCCGGACGGCGTCGAGCCCGCGTTCGTCTCCGCCACGCCCGCGGACCGGCCGCTCGGCCGCGCCGACGTCGTGTACGTGGAGACCACCCACCCGGCCGCGACCGTCCCCGAGGTCACGTGGACCCTGGACGGCACGACCCTGGACGGCACGCGGGCCGGCCAGGGCAGCGACCTCGACCTGGGCGCGCTGGACCTCACACCGGGCACGCACACCCTCACCGCGGCGCTCGCCGGCCGGACGCTCACCTGGCAGGTCGACGCCGGCAAGCCCGCCACCGCCTACGACCTGTCCGCCCCCCTCGTCTCGGCCGGCGACACCTACGTCTACAACGGCCCCTTCTCCATGAAGCTCACCGGCACCGACGACCACGACGGCTACGTGGTCTCGGAGTCCAGGGTCGACGGCGACGGCTGGTTCAACTACTTCGGCTGGCCCACGTCCTCGCAGTCGCCGTGGACGTTCACCGAGCAGGGCACGGTCATCGACTCCCTCGTGTACGGCAGGCTGCCGCGCGGGCGGCACACGATCGAGTACCGCTCGATCGACGCGGCCGGCAACCGCGGCGACGCCCGGAGCTTCACCGTCACCACGATCGCCCCGCCGCCGGCCTGCACCCGCACGATCACCGGAGCCCACCGCGGCCCCCTCACGGTCGCGGACGGCGTCACCTGCCTCGACGACGCCCAGGTCACCGGCGCCGTCACGGTCAGGCGGGGCGCCTCGCTGGTCGTCACCGGCGGCCGGATCACCGGCGCGCTGCACGCCACAGGACCCGCCGCCGTGCACCTGCTCAACACCCGCGTCACCGGCGCGCTCGCCGTCAGCGGCGCGGGCGAGCTGGTCGTGGCGGGCGCGGACGTGCGCGGCGCCGCGCTCCTCACCGGCAACACGGCGCCGATCCTGACCGGCACCACGGTCAAGGGCGCCCTCGCCTGCGCGGGCAACACGCCCGCGCCGGCGGACCTCGGCGTGCCCAACCGGGCCACCGGCGCCGGTCAGTGCGGCAGGCTAGCCGCGGGCGTCAAGGGCGGCGCGTACGAGGCGGTCCAGCACGTCGCTCAGTGAGCTGATGGACTTGTCGCGGACCCTGGCGTATTCCTGTTCGGGATACTGCCGGGGTCCGTTCTCCACCAGCAGGATCAGGTAGAGGTAGGCGCGGTAGAGGTCGAGCCGGACCCGGGCGGAGGGGGTCAGCTCCAGCGGCGTCACCTCGCGGTAGCCCGCCAGCAGCGGATCGTCCTCCGACAGGTCGCCGAAAAGGGTCGGGGTGACGAACTCCGCGATCGGATCGCCCCAGAAGGCGCGCTCGTGGTCGATGATGGCCTGGATCCGCGGCGGGCC
This sequence comes from Nonomuraea sp. NPDC002799, assembly GCF_053592075.1. Classification (NCBI taxonomy): domain Bacteria; kingdom Bacillati; phylum Actinomycetota; class Actinomycetes; order Streptosporangiales; family Streptosporangiaceae; genus Nonomuraea; species Nonomuraea sp. NPDC002799. The sequence goes on along the minus strand of NZ_JBSFVA010000007.1, from coordinate 110,027 downwards.
GCTCAGGTCGAGGAAGACGTTGCCCGCCCACACGTCGAAGTGCACCAGCCGCGGCGTCGTGACCTCCGCCAGCACCGGCGCCGCCGCCTCGAACACGGCCATGATCTCCCCGGCCGGGCGCGGCAGCGGCGTCGGGTAACGCTCGGTGTCGCCGAGCAGCGCCGCCACCATCGCCAGGAACGCCTCCGGCCAGGTCGTGCCCACGATCCCGGCGTGCGGATAGCCGAACACCTCGCCCGTCACGGCGTTGAACCTGGCCAGATGGCGGCCCAGCTCCCGGCGCAGCGCGTCCTCGCCGTCGGGCTTGACGTCGTTCCAGGACACCCCGCTGAGCGCGCCCAGCAGCAGGTAGTCGCCGCCCAGGACCGGGTCGTCGAAGCCGGCCCGCAGCAGCGTCGCCACCGGCACCCCGGCCTTGAGCGCCAGCTCGTAGGCGGCGGCCTCCATGCGCAGCAGGTTGCGCTCGTAGCTGAGCTGGTCGAGGTCGGGCGGCGGCGACAACTTGAGCACCACCTGCCGCCCGTCGTGGAGCTCCAGCCGCCACACGGCGTTGGCGTAGCCGTCGGTCAGCTCCGTCGCGGTCCGCACGCCCGTGCCCAGCGCCCGCCGCGCCAGCGCGTCGAGCTCGGCCTCGGATAAGCGGCGCTTCGTCCTACTGTCCACGGGACTCCTCTCAGGTGGCGCTGATCGTCCAGCTCGCCTCGTGCTCCTCGCCGGGCCCCAGCACGACCAGGTCGACACCGGAGTTGAACGCGTCGGGCGGGCACGTCATCGGCTCCACCGCCAGGCCCTCGTAGCCGAGCTGCCGGCTGGTGCACACCTGCACCCACGGCATCACCTCGGGATCCCAGGAGATCCGCACGCCGCCGGCCCGCGCCTCGCCGCTCACGCGGGTGAAGGCGTGGTCGATCACCATGTCGCCCACCTGGTGCGGCCGGCTGAAGTCGAACGGCGTGCCGGCCACCTCCGCCAGGCGCACGGGCAGCAGATCCGCGTCGGTCTCCAGGACCTCCGCCGCGTCGAGCCGCAACTCGGCGCCGAGCAGCCACGGGTGCACGCCGCAGCCGTAGGGGACCGCCTGCTCGCCGATGTTGCGGGCGGTGAGCGTGGTGGTCAGCCCGGAGCCGCCGAGCCGGTGCGCCGTCCGCAGGGCGAGCGTGGACGGGTAGCCCGGGGAGGCCGTGATCGTGTGCTCCAGGATCACGTGATCGTCCTCGGCCTCCGCGACGTGCCAGTCGACCTCGGCCACCAGCCCGTGCAGGGCGTGGCCGCGCTCCGGCTCGTTGACCGGCAGGACGTGCAGCCGCCCGGCGAAGGTGTAGCGGGCGAAGGCCACCCGGTTGGGCCACGGGGCCAGGATCGTGCCCGCGTAGTAAGGCGGCGGGCCCGGCTCCGGCCAGGAGGTCAGCAGGTCGAGGTCACCATGCCGGAGCAGGCGGACCCCGGCTCCGCGCCGGCTGATCTGCGCGGTGTAGCCGCCGGCGGTGAGCTTGGGCACGACCGGAGTCCTTTCATGTCGAAGCCGGGGGCCCGGCCAGGATAACTCCTGGTCAGGCGGAATCTCTGCGTACGAGGTGCGTGTCGAGGATCACGACGGGCTGGCGGAGCTCCTCGCCGTTGATGCGGGCCACCAGGAGCTGGGCCATCTGCCGGCCCATGGCCTCGGTCGGCTGGTGGACGGTGGTCAGCGGCGGGTCGGCGTGCAGCGCGGCCTTGGAGTCGTCGAACCCGATCACCGCCACGTCGCCGGGCACCGTCCGCCCCTCGGCCTTGAGCACGCGCATCGCGCCCAGCGCCATCGGGTCGGAGGCGGCGAAGACCGCGTCGAGATCGGGATGCGTCCGCAGCAGCTCGGTCATCGCCGTCGCGCCGCTGAGCTCGGAGAAGTCACCGTAGGCGACCAGCTCCGGCAGGCCCGAGGGCAGCAGCGCGTCGCGGTAGCCGGCCAGACGGTCGACGCCCACGCCCATGTCCTGGGGGCCGGCGATCGCCGCGATCCCGTCACGGCCGAGGCCCAGCAGGTGTTTGACCGCCTGCCGGGCCCCTGCCCTGTTGTCCATGTCCACGTAGCTGTACGGGTCGAGGCCGACGGGCCGGCCGCCGAGCACCGTCGGCACGCCCATCGCCTCCAGCCTGCCGGGCAGCGGATCGGCGCCGTGCAGCGACAGCAGCAGCACGCCGTCGACGTGCTGCCCCGTGAGGTAGAGCTCCAGCCGGGCGTGTTCCTCGGGCGTGCGCGCCATCGCCAGGATGAGCTGGAGCCCCGTCTCCGCGAGCGCCGAGCCGATGCCGCGGATGGTGCCCGCGAAATACGGCTCGTCGAAAACGCGGAGCTGCGACTCCGACACCACCAGCGCCACCGTGTCCGTGCGGCGCGTCACCAGAGCGCGCGCCGCACGGTTGGGCACGTAGCCCAGCTCGCTGATGGCCAGCTCGACGGCCTCGCGGGCCCTGGCGCTGACGTTCGGCGAGCCGTTGATGACTCTCGACACCGTGCCCCGGCCTACGCCGGCCCGGGCAGCGACTGCCTCAAGAGTCGGTCGGTTCATGGCGCCTATTCTGCCGGATGATCTCCGAGTACCAGAGCGCGCTGTCCTTGAGCAGCCGCTCCTGCGTATCGAAGTCCACATGGACCAGGCCGAACCGCTTGCCGTAGCCCCAGGCCCACTCGAAGTTGTCCATCAGCGACCAGGCGAAATAGCCCTCCAGCGGCACGCCCGCGTCGATGGCCTCCTTGCAGGCGCCGAGGTGTGCCTCCACGTAAGCCTGCCGCTCGCGGTCGTGGATCCGCCCGTCGACGAGCACGTCGTCGAAGGCCGCGCCGTTCTCCGAGACCACCATCGGGATGGCCGGGTAGTCCCGCGCCACCCTGGTGAGGATCTCCACCAGGCCGCCCTCGTCGATCTCCCAGCCCATCGCGGTGACCGGCCGGCCGCCGTTGACGAACCCGACGTGCTCGCTGCCCACCCACGGCGAGGCCGAGTCCGTGGGAGCCGCCGCCGCCGACGCCTTGCCGCCCGGCGCACCCGAGACCGTGAAGCGGCTGTAGTAGTTGACCAGCAGCACGTCGATGGGCGCGCCGATGGTCTTCATGTCGCCCGGCTTGATGAAGTCCGGCTCGATCGGCAGATCGGCGAGCACGTCCTCCGGATAAGTGCCGGTCAGCATGGCGTCGAGGAAGAACCGGTTCTGCAGCCCGTCGATGCGCCGCGCCGCGTCCAGGTCGGCCGCGCTGTCGGTGGCGGGGGTGACCGCGTACAGGTTCACGCAGCCGCCGACCCGCTCGGCGTCCATCGCCTGGACGGCCAGCCCGTGGGCCAGGTTGAGGTGATGCGCGCCCCTGATCGCGTTCTGCGGCTCACGCCTGCCCGGGGCGTGCTCGCCCGAGGCGTAGCCGAGGAACGCGGCGCACCATGGCTCGTTGACGGTGCTGAAGGTGTGCACGTGGTCCTTCAGCGCCGTGTGCACCGCCGCCGCGTACTCGGCGAAGCAGTAGGCCGTGTCGCGGTTGGGCCAGCCCCCCTTGTCCTCCAGCTCCTGGGGCAGGTCCCAGTGATAGAGGGTCAGCCACGGGTCGACGCCGTGCTGCCTCAGCTCGTCGGTGAGGCGCTTGTAGAAGTCGAGGCCCTTCTGGTTGACCTTGCCGGAGCCCGTCGGCTGGATGCGGGGCCAGGAGACCGAGAAGCGGTAGGCCGTCAGGCCCAGATCCCCCATGAGGGCGACGTCTTCCCGGTACCGGTGGTAGTGGTCCATCGCCACGTCGCCGTGGTGCCCGTTGAGCACCCTGCCCGGTGTCTTGGTGAAGGTGTCCCAGATGGAGACGCCACGCCCGTCCTCGGTGACCGCGCCCTCGATCTGGTACGCCGACGTCGCGGCGCCGAACGCGAAACCAGCGGGGAAGCGCAGCCCAGCACGTGTCTGTTCCTCTTGTGTCGTCACGCCTTGACCGCACCTTCCATGAGTCCGCCGACGATCTGGCGGCCGAATGCGACGAATACTGCGATGAGCGGGATGATGGACAGCGCCGTGCCCGCGAAGATCAACGTGTAGTTCGTGGAGAACCTGGCGTTGAGCGAGGTGATCGCGATCTGCACGGTCGGGTTGTCCGGGGTCAGCACGATCAGCGGCCACATGAAGTCGTTCCACATGAGCATGAAGGTGTTGATGCCGAGCACGGCCATCCCGGGCCGTACGGCGGGCAGCACGACGTTCCACCAGATGCGCAACGTCGCGGCGCCGTCGACCCTGGCCGCCTCGACCAGCTCCATCGGCACGGCCTGCCGCGTGTACTGCGTCATCAGGAACACGCCGAACCCGTTGAGCAGGTAGGGCAGGATGACCGCCTTGAGGGTGCCCGTCCACTCCAGGCTCACCATCAGCCGGTAGAGCGGCACCACGCCCATCTGCTGCAGCGGCACCGCCATGGTGAGCAGCACGAGCAGCAGCAGCACGTTGCGGCCCTTGAAGTTCAGGTTCGCGAAGGAGAAACCGGCCAGGGTCGAGATGATGACCACGGAGACGGTGACGACGCTCGCCACGATGAAGGAGTTCGTCAGGCCCAGCAGGAACTTGGCGTCCTCGTTGTTGAGCACCGCGATGATGTTCTCGCCCAGGTTGCCCCCGGGCAGGAACGGCGGCGGCACCGAGACCGCGTCGGAGTTGGTCCGCGAGGCGATGACCAGCATCCAGTACAGCGGGAAGGCCGACAACAGGACGGCGAGCCCCAGCATGACCCTGGTGATGACGGTCGGTTTCCAGGTGGTCATTTCGTGCCCCCGATCCTGCGCACGAACAGGAAGTTGATGGCCGCGCCGATGAGGATCAGCAGGAAGAGCAGCCAGGCGGCCGCGGCGGCGTAGCCGTAGTCGAACTCGCGGAAACCCTGCTTGACGATGAACATGGCCACCGTCTGGAACTGGCCCTGCGACCCGCCGTCGACGTTGCCGTTGTAGAACGTCGTCGGCTCGGAGAACAGCGTCAGGCCGCCGATGGTGGAGTTGAGCACCACGAAGATCATGGTCGGGCGCAACATCGGCAACGTGATCTGCCAGAACTGCCGGCGCCGCGACGCGCCGTCGATCGCCGCCGCCTCGTACAGGTCGCGCGGGATCGTCTGCATGCCGGCCAGGAAGATGATCGCGTTGTAGCCGGTCCAGCGCCAGTCCACCATGGTGGCGATGGCGATCCACGACGGGATGCGCTCGGCGCGCCAGTTCGTCGCTTCGGCGCCGAACCAGCTCAGGATCCAGTTGACCAGGCCCCAGTCGCGGGCGAAGAGCTGTGTGAACACCACCGCGACCGCGACCACCGAGGTGACCAGCGGCAGCAGCACGCTCATCCGGATCGCCAGCCGGAGCCGGAAGCGCTTGTTCAGCGCGTTGGCCAGGAACAGCGCGAGCAACATCTGCGGGATGGTGGCCAGGAGGAAGATGCCCACCGTGTTGGTCACGGCGTTCCAGAAGTCCTCATCGGCCAGCAGCGCGGTGTAGTTGCCCAGCCCGGTGAACTCCGTGGTCCCGGCCAGGTCGTAGTCGTAGAGCGAGTAGTACAGCGTGAAGGCCAACGGGAAGAGCCCGAAGGCGGCGAACAACAGGAAATATGGGGACACCAGGGCGTACGGCATCGCCTTGACGTCCAGATGGGAACGCCTGCGGCGGCGGGGAGGGCGATCACGGCGGTGGTTGTTCCGCGCCGCTCGCGGGAGGGGGTCGAAACTCATAGCAGACCTTTCGGCGGCAACATGCCCGGCCCGCTGGTCGCGGGCCGGGCGGGGAAGATCAGCCCGCGGCCTTCACCGCGTCGTCGACGAGTTGCTGCCAGGCCTTGTCGTAGGAGACGGAGCCGTCGTCCATGCCCTGGATGACGGACTCGATGGCGTTCTTGACCTGGGCGTGCTTCACACCCAGGAAGACCGGCTGGAGGCTGGAGGCGGACTTGGCGAAGATCTCACCGATGGGGGCGTCGTTGAAGAACTCGTTCTTGGCGCCCTGTACCGACGGGTCCTGCTGAGCCTTGGTGTTGCTCGGCATGTTGCCGAAGTCGGTGAAGATGCTCGCCTCGGTCTGCGCGTTGGTCAGGTAGTCGGCGACCGCCGCGGCCTCCTTCGGGTGCTTGGACTGCTTGGGCACGGCCACCCAGGAGCCGCCCCAGTTGCCGCCGCCGCCGGGAACCGAGGCCACGTCCCACTTGCCCTTGCCGCCGTCACCGGCGTTGCCGGTCACCACGCCGAGCATCCAGGACGGGCAGCCGACCGTGGCGAACGCGCCCTTCTGGGTGCCCGCCGCCCACTCGTCGGTGAAGTTGCGCAGCTTGGCGGTCAGCCCCTGCTGGCTCATCTTCTGGGCGAAGTCGTAGCCCGCCTTCACCGCCGGGTTCTTGTCGACGATGAGGTTGTTCTGCTGGTCGAAGTAGGTGACGTTGCCGTTCTTGGCCGCCTCCTGGTACAGGACCACCTGGTAGAGGGTGTTCGTGCCGTCGGTGAACTTGCTGTCCTTCACCTTCGACTGGAACGTCTTGCCGACGTTCATGAACTCGTCCCAGCTCGGCCACAGGGCGCTGACCTCGGTACGGTCGGTCGGCAGGCCGGCCTTCTTGAACAGGTCCGTGCGGTAGCAGATGCTCATGCCGCCGATGTCGGTGCCGAGGCCGAAGAGCTTGCCGTCGGCGCTGACGCCGTTCTCCCACTTCCAGGCCGGGAAGTCGGCCTTACGGGACTCCAGGCCGAACTCCTTCAGGTCGGCCCACCACTCGGGGTGCGCCTTGGCCAGGCCCATGCCGCCCTCGTCGATGCCGACCACGTCGCCGGCGCCGTTACCGGCCTGCAGCCACTGGATCATCTGCGGCCAGTACTGCTGCTCGAACTGGTCGGTGAGGTGCTCTTCCTTGATCTGGATGTCCTTGTGCTCGGCGTTCCACTTCGTGATCGCGTTCTTGTAGCCGAAGTTGGTGCCGCCGCCGAAGGTCTGCACACGGATCGTGACCGGCTCCGCCGCCGCGGAGGAGGCGGGAGCGCCACTGGCCGCCGGGGTGCTGCCCGAACCGCACGATGCGACGGTCAGTGCCGCCGCGGCCAGGGCCGAGGCCGCGGCAAGACCGCCGCGACGCCTACTGATCATCATGGTGGACCCCTTCTCGGGTGAATGTTTGGGGAGGTGCACCGCGGCACACGCTCCGCCGCGGTGGGAGTCTTTGGGAGCGCTCCCACAAAGGGTGCACTTACCGGCCCAGCACGTCAATCCACCGAAACGCAACCGTTACCTTTGAGGCGATTTGTCGCCGTGAAATCGGATTTTGAACGTTAAACCTCTCAATCGCCTGATTGGGAGCGCTCCCATCACAAGAGACATCTTTTGTGCCGGATCAAGGGCATGTCACCCGCACCCTGCGCTCTTTCTCGTGGTCACAAGCCCAGTCACCGTCTGCTGGGAACGCTCCCAGCGGCCGGCCGGGACGTGTGCCCCGCTCCGCGCGGGTGCAGTACTCTCGTCCCACGGCGGGGCGCCGGCCGGTCGTCCGCGAGCACGGGGAGGCCGGTCGTCCGAGAAGCATGGGGAGGAGCACCAGGGGAGCGCAGGGGCGTCAGCAGGCGGCGGCGCGTTCCCTCAGCAGAGCTCGTTCGCGGGCGTTGCGGGTCAGGGCGGCCGCGCGCTCGAACTCCGCGCGGGCCTCCGCTCGCCGCCCCAGCTTGAACAGCAGGTCCCCGCGTACGCTCGGCAGCAGGTGATACTCCTTGAGCGCCGGCTCGTCCACGATCTGGTCGAGGAGTTCGAGGCCGGTCGCGGGTCCGTACGCCATGGAGAGCGCGACCGCCCGGTTGAGCTCGACGATGGGGGATCGGGACGTCCTGGCGAGCGACTCGTACAGGGCGGCGATGCGTACCCAGTCGGTGTCCTCGGGGCCGGCGGCCCGCGCGTGACATGCGGCGATGGCGGCCTGCAGGGTGTAGGGGCCGAGTGTCCCGGCGAGCTTCTCGGCGTGGTCGAGCGCGGCCAGGCCGCGCCGGATGAGGAGCTGGTCCCACCTTGCCCGGTTCTGCTCCAGCAGCAGGATCGGCTCCCCGGACGAGCTCACCCGGGCGGCCGACCTGGACGCCTGGATCTCCATGAGCGCCACCAGCCCGTGCACCTCCGGCTCCTTCGGCATCAGGCCCGCCAGCACCCGGCCCAGCCGGAGCGCGTCCTCGCACAGCGCGGGGCGCATCCAGTCGTCGCCGGCCGTCGCCGAATAGCCCTCGTTGAAGACGAGGTAGATGACCTCCAGCACGGCCGCCAGCCGGGCCGACAACTGCGCGCCCTGCGGCACCTCGAAGGGGATCCGCTGGTCGGCCAGCGTGCGCTTGGCCCGCACGATCCGCTGGGCCACCGTGGACTCCGGCACCAGGAACGCCCGCGCGATCTCGTCGGTGGTCAGGCCGCCGAGCACGCGCAGCGTCAGCGCCACCCGCGCCTCCTTGGACAGGGCGGGATGGCACGCGGTGAACACCAGCCGCAGCAGATCGTCCTCGATCTCGTCCGGCTCGGGCGGCCGCTCCTCGGCGCTCTCCAGCCGGTGGCCGAGCTCGGACAGGTTCCGTTCGAGGCGCTCGTTCCTGCGGATCAGGTCGATGGCGCGGCGCTTGGACACCGTCATCAGCCAGGCGCCCGGGTTGCGCGGCACGCCGGACTCCGGCCACTGCTCCAGGGCGGCGACCAGCGCGTCCTGCGCCAGCTCCTCGGCCAGGCCGACGTCGCGCACCAGCCCGGCGAGCCCGGCGATGAGCCGGGGCGCCTCGATGCGCCAAACCGCTTCGATCGCGCGATGCGTGTCTGAAGCCACCACCGGCTCATGAGAGCAGCACCCGGCCCCGCGGCGCAACCCTGCCCGCCACCCGCCCGCCCGGTCACCGCAGTCCGGTCGGCCGGCATCGCCCGGTCGTGGCGTCCGCCCGGCGTCAGCGTCAGGAGTCGGCGCGCAGCCGCTCCCGCAGCGCCTCCTCGTACTCGCGCACGTTCGCCGGCATCGAGTCGTCAGGCAGGTCGGAGGCGTCGAACAGCTGCCAGACGTCCAGCCCGACCCCTTCGTGCCCCGGCGGCACCGGCACCCGCAGGGCCCACTCGATGGCCTCCTCGCGTGACTTCACCTGGATCAGCCAGAATCCGGCGATGAGCTCCTTGGCCTCGGTGAAGGGCCCGTCGATGACACTCGCCCGGCCGCCGCTGTAGGAGATCTGCGCTCCCCGCGAGCTCGGATAGAGCCCTTCGCCCGCCAGCAGCACCCCCGCCTTGGTCAGCGACTCGTTGTAGGCGTGCATGTCGTCGACGAGTTCCTGGCTGGGCAGCACCCCCGCCTCGGTCTCCGCGTTGCCCTTGCCCACGATCATGAACTTCATCGGTGTCGCCTTCCTGTCGTCCCGAACCGGCCGTACGACCGATCCCGGCAACGCGTCGAACGCCGGCGTCGCGGATCGACACGGCCCGCGAAACAATCCTCGTCCGGCGAAGAGCCGGGCGGCGACGCCGCCCAGAACGTACTGGAGTCCGGTCTCCGGCGGCCACCCCCCGGTCCGCCGGCGCTGTACCTGTCACAACCGGCTGGTTTCCTCGTCTTATGGGTGTGCCGGATTCTGGTGCCGAGAGACATTGACCGGACATTCAGCGGTCATTTGCCCGGAAGGCCATCCTTCGCGGACGCCGTCCCTCTTTAGGCGCGCGTCATGGAATTCGTTGTCGACAACCCGAGATGACGCTGGAGACTGTTGCCGGGACACCGGACGAGCGGGTGATCCGGCACTAGGCGCTGAACGACGAGGCCGGTCGCCTCTGGGCCACCGCGTGTGGCGAGCTCACCCGCCGGCGCCCAGGAGCGTTTAACCGGGACACATTCGACCTGAATCTGCGCACGGGGCGAAGCAACACCCGGACGATGTCTTCTGGGCATGCTTTCACCGGAAAGAGACGGTGGAACCGGAAGCGGAGCAGGCCGGCTTCATTCACGAACACCTTTTGGGTCACCACTGGGTAATGGGCGGTGTGCCCGGTTCGTGCTGCCGCCAGGCCCCGGCGAGGCGGGTGGGGACGGCGATGCCGCGCAGGGTTGTGATCTTGCCGTCGCTCATTCAAGATCCGAAGCCATCATCGCGAATTGTTACGAGCTATTGACGCTAAGTAATCAGTCCGAGAGGATGGGCTGCCAGATGATCAACGAGAGAGGCTGACCATGTCCAGGCGCATCAAGAAGCTCGCGGCTCTTCTCGGGGCCTCTGTCGTCCCCCTGCTCGCTGCCACTCCAGCCAGTGCCGAAGTCCACACACAGTGCGGCACGTATATCTGCGTCATGACCGCGCACCACAACCGGTTCGTCCAGGACATCACCGTCAGGACCAGGGACGGCCTCCCCGGGACGCTCCGCGCCTACTGGGGCAATTTCCACTCCCCGAAGGTGAACGCCGCGTCTCATCGGTGGGCGGTGGGCTACGAGCAGGCGCAGGCGAAGCTGGTCTGTGGCGGTCTTGAGCGCGACGGCCGATCGATCGAAGACGGGATCTGCGTCACGATCTGATCCGCCCGGCGTCCCTCTTCGTACAGTCCCGAGAGTGCCAGGCCGGCGGCACCTCGGTGATCTTCCAGCAGGTCGGCGACGCCGCCCCCGCCCGCCACTGAGCGATCACGTCCGGGCCCCGTGGCCCGTTGCCGCTCTGGGGTCGCTTACGGTATTGATCACGCATGTCGTTGATAAGGGTGATCCGGGCGTTCCTTGATGCGCTCGACAAGACCTCGCGGATGCGGCTGGGGAGGTCCTGGGACGACCCAGCGCTGGAACAGGTCTTGCCGCAGGTGAAAGCCGGACGGCTGGAGTCCGGGCTGGACCTGATCGGCCAAGCGCGCGGCGACAACGAACGGCGAGCGCTTCGCGTCGAACAGCTGGCGATCGCCGCCGCCTCACATACGGAGGCGTTGGCTCGGCTGGCCGGGGACAACGCCGACGGGCTGCTCTGGCTTGGCGCCGCGCGCATTCAGCAGGCATGGGCGATTCGCGGCGGGTTTTCCGCCGCGTACGTGGGCGAGGACCGCTTCGTCCGTTTCCTGCAGGTGCTGTCGAGCGCGGCCGGCCCGCTGCAGCAGGCCGCCGAGGAGTTGCCGGACGATCCCGTGCCGTGGGACCGGCTGCAGTGGCACGGGATCGGCATGCAAGCAGGCAGGCAGGAGCTCGACCGTATCTGGACGGAGCTGACCGCTCGCGATTCCCAGTTGTACCTCGGACATTACGGCCGAGCTCAGGCACTGTGCGCGAAATGGTACGGCTCTGACGAACAACTGCTCGCCTTCGCCCGAAAGGTGACGGCGTCCGCGCGTCCGGGCGACCCGGTGACCGCCATGGTGCCGCTGGCTCACTTCGAGATCGTGTGGAGTGAGATCAACGGCACTGAGCAACCTGCTCAGGGCCTCCTGGAGGCCTACTTCGGCAGCTCCGACGTGGCGGACTCGCTGATCGAGGCGGCCGGCAAATGGCGTGACGGCAGCCGGCCACATCCGCGCGCCTTGGACGCCATGCACTTGTTCGGCGCCGCGTTCTACTTCGGCGGGCACCTGACCCGCGCGCAGCGCATGCTGGCGGACGCGGGCAGGCGCATGCCGGAGATCTTGCCGTGGTCGGCTGCGTCTCCCCTGCCAGGGCGCCGCTACGCCCGCGTGCGCCGGGACCTGGGGCTTTCGTAGGCGTGCGCCGCGGTCCTGCTGGTGGCGAGCATGGCCGGGCCCGCCCGCCGTTGGTGATCCGGACAGTCCGTAGAAATCTACAATGTAAAGGCGGCGTGCGGGAACGACGGCCACCATGTCGTGCGTGCTGAGCGGGATGGTGTGCAGGCCGGGCGCGGGCAGGGTGACCACGCCCACCTCGGCGGCCCCGGCGCGCAACCAGGCGCGGATGTCGTCGTCGACGCCTTCGAACAGGCGAACCCGGACCTGCGGGTAGCGGTCGGTGAAGGCGCGCAGCAGCCGGGCGACGAGCGTCCCGGTGGCGCTGGGCAGGCTGGCCAGGCGCAGCTCCCCGGTGACCTGTCCGGCGGCGGAGGCGACGTCGGCGCGGATGAGGTCGAAGTGCCGCAACGTCTCGCGGGTGCGGTCGAGCGCCCGGCGGCCGGCCTCGGTGAGGGCGATGCCGTCTCGGTGACGCACGAACAGGGGCGCGCCGAGCTCGCGTTCGAGGGTGGCGATGGCCCGGCTGACGGCGGGCTGCGACATGCCGAGGTGCTCGGCGGCGGCGGTGAAGCCGCCGTGCCCGGCGACCGCGACGAGCACTCTGAGCTGCGCCAATGTCATGCCGACATACCCTAACTGGTATTTGACCACGCCATGATCAGCACCCGATCGTTATGCCATGGGCAAGCGAATGACGATCGAGGTAGACGGCCGGCAGGCCGGCTTTCTGACGGCGGGGGAGCGGGGCCCGGTGGTCCTGCTGCTGCACGGCACCTACTGGAGCCGGGTCTGGCAGCCGGTGCTCGGCGACCTGGCGGCGGCCGGTCTGCGTCCCGTCGCGGTCGACCTGCCGGGGCTGGGGCGTTCGGCAGGGGAGCTCACGGCGGCGACCGCGACCGTGCCCGCGCTGGCGGAGTGGGTGGGGCGGTTCGCCGCCGCGTACGCGTCCGTCTCCGGGGCCGGCGAACCGCTGGCGGTGGCCGGGCACGACATCGGCGGCGCCGTCGCCCAGCACCTGCTGGCCGGCGGTTTCGTGGGCCGGCTGGCGCTGGTGAACTCGGTCCTGTACGACTCCTGGCCGGTGCCCGGCGTGGCCCGCTTCCGCGACCCGGCCGTGGTGGCCGCCACGACCGTGGCGGAGCTGCTGGCCGCCCGGCGCACGGCGGTGACGACCGCCCTGGGCCGCCCGGCCTCGGAGGCGGAGCTGGCCGGCTATCTCGACCCGTGGAACGACCCGCGGGTCTGCCGGTCGTGGATGGCGCTGGCGGGCGCGGCCGACAGCCGCTACACCCTCGACCTCGTGCCCGCGCTCAAGGCCGATGAGAGGCCGAAACTGCTGGTGTGGGGCGAGGACGACACCTTCCAGGAGGTACGGCACGCCGAACGGTTCGCCGCCGAGATGCCGAACACCAGACTCGTCCGCATCCCGCGGGCCGGTCACATCCCGATGGAGAACGACCCCGCCGCCGTCGCCCGCGCACTGGCCGGCTTCTTCCTGGAACGGTGACCCCGGTGCCGGGTGAACGCGGAAGAGCGCGCGTCCCGGGTGGGACGCGCGCTCTTTCTACCGAAGTGCGATCAGGCGCGGTAGTCGGGGTAGCCGTAGCCGACGACCTGGCCCTTCGGCCGGACCCGCTCTTCGACGGCGCCGTTGCCGGTGTTACCCTCGATGGTGGAGATGGTGCCGTTCTCGTTGTCCTTCACGACGAACCCGACGTGCTGGATGTCGTCGATGTCCTTGCTGCCGCTCCAGGAGAAGAAGACGACGGCGCCGGGCTTGGCGTCGGTGCCGAAGCGGTGGTTGGCCTTGAACCACTTGGCGTGGGCGACGGTGTAGGCGTCCCAGCCGACCTGCGGGCGGGCACCGGTCTGCTCGCCGACCCAGGACACGAACATCGAGCACCAGGCGGCGTTCAGGTAGGCGGCGCGGTTGCCGCCGTCACGGGCGATGGTCTCGGCGGCGCGCTTCGAGCCGGCGTACCACTCCTGGAACTTGGTGCCGCCGCCGTTGGCGTTCTCCGAGGTGCCGACCTGAGATCTGGCGAAGTCGAGAACCTGCGCGGCGGTGACGTTGACCGTGGTCTCGTCCTTGGCGGCCTTGCGGGCGGCCAGGGCGGTGTCCGGGTGCCTCGCGGCGGTGGCCGCGGCGGCTCCGGTGGCGGCGTCGGCGCTGGCCGTGGCGGTGTGGGCTCCGAACGCGGAGGCGGCGATGGTGGCGCCGAGGAGGGCGCGGGCGATGGTGGTCTTCGGGGCAGAGAGGATACGGTGTTTGGCCATCGAGGGGGTTACTCCTTGCTTCCATGCCGCTTACCGGGTTAGCTGACGGGTTCGGGCGTGGAAGCTGCCCTACGGCACCGAAGTGCCGATTCACCCCAAAGGACATGGGTCCCCGGTTCCGCCCAGGGGCGGATTCAGCGGTCACAGGACGTTCCTGTGATGTGTCATGCGATGGTTGGACATTTCCGGACAAACCGGACGTATGCCACGAGATGCCTCATAAGGTAATACATGCGGCAAGAGGATTACAAGTGGATAAAGCTTCCGCTAGGCAAGTTGCCCGCGAGCGTCGGCCAGAAGCCCCATCATGGCAAGGGATTCGTCAAGGGGCATGATCGAACTTTCGGTCCTGCCCTCGGCCGTGGCCGCGCGGACCTCGCGGAGCTCCCCGGCGTATCCGTTGTCCGCCGGATCGAGCACGAGCTCTTCCGGCTCCATGGAGGGCCCGGTGAGGAGAATCCGCTGCGGGGCCCAGAACGGCGCCTGGATCTCCGCCCGCATCTGGGTGCCCACGACACGGGCGTCGTTCGGGTAAGTCGCGAGCAAAGAGGTCTCCACCAGGGCCTTCCTGCCACCCGGATAGAGCAGCACGCCGCCCGCCTCCGCGTCCACCCCGTTGGGCGCCAGTGACCCGGTGATCCGCAGGTCGTCGGGCATGCCAAGGAGGAGCTGAGCCAGGCCGAACGGGTAGATCCCCAGGTCGAGCAGGGCGCCGCCGCCCAGTTCCGGCGCCCACAGCCGGTGCGCGGGATCGTAGGGCAGGGTGAAGCCGAAGGAGGCCTGCACCGAGCGGAGCTCGCCGAAGCGCGGATCGGCCGCCACCCGCTGGATGAGCGGGTTGAACCGCATCCACATGGCCTCCATCAGGAACACGCCCGCCTCCCGCGCCAGGCGTACCATCTTCTCGGCGTCGGCCAGGGTCGCGGCCAGCGGCTTCTCGCACAACACCGCCTTGCCCGCGGCGATGGCGGCCTCGGCGACCGCCAGGTGCTGGGCGTGCGGCGTGGCCACGTAGATCGCGTCCACTGCCGGGTCGGCGCACAGCCGCTCATAGGAGTCGTAGGCCGACTCCGCGCCCAGCGTCGCGGCCAGGTCGCGCGCCCGGCCCAGGTCCCTGGAGCCGACGGCGCCGACACGCATCCCCGGCTCCGCCACGATGGCCGCGCCCACGGTCCGAGCGATGCCGCCTGTCGCCGCTATTCCCCACGTAAATTCTCGCACGCGGGAGATCGTAGACGTTTTCCGGCCATAGCGGTCAGAACGGGTCCATATCTGGTGAGGCTTTGGGGCCCAGGTCAGGTCATGTTGAAGGTGGCCGGGTCGGGCCCGAGGCGTTCACCCTTGTTCATCGCGCCGATGGCGGCCATGTCCTCGGGGTTGAGGACGAAGTCGAAGACGTCGATGTTCTCGGCGATCCGCGACGGGGTCACGGACTTGGGAATGACCACGTTGCCGAGCTGGATGTGCCAGCGGAGCACGATCTGCGCGGGTGTCTTGCCGTGTTTGCCCGACAACACCGCCAGCGCCGGATCGCCGAGCAGACCCTTGCCCTGGCCGAGCGGGCTCCACGCCTCCGTCAGGATGCCGTTGGCGTCGTGGAAGTTCCGCAGCTCCCGCTGCTGGAAGTAGGGGTGCAGCTCGATCTGGTTGATGGACGGGGTGATGTCGGCCTCGTCCATCAGCCGGGTCAGGGCCTGGACGGTGAAGTTCGAGGTGCCGATGGCCTTGGCCCGCCCGTCACGGTAGATCTTCTCCATCGCCCGCCACGCCTGCACGTACTTGTCCTGCTGCGGCACCGGCCAGTGGATGAGGAAGAGATCGACGTAATCGAGGCCCAGCCTGGCCAGGCTCTCGTCGAAGGCCTCACCGGCGCGGCCGTGGTCGCCGTTCCACAACTTGGTGGTGACGAACACCTCCTCGCGCGGCAGCCCGCCACCGCGCACGGCGCGCCCGACCCCCTCCTCGTTGTCGTAGGCGGCGGCCGTGTCGACGTGCCGGTAGCCCTTCTCGAAGGCCGTGCGCACGGCCTGCTCGGCCTCGTCGCCGGGAACCTGCCAGACGCCGAACCCGAGCTGCGGGATGTGCACGCCGTCGCTGTTGAGCATGAGCGAATTCATACCCTCCATTGTTCACACACCGTTTCTGAGCGCTTAAGTCGGCGGGGCTAGCTTGAAGCGGACATGAACGGGCCATCACCTGGCTGGGAGGGCAACGAGTGGTCGGACAGGCGTCGGCCTGGGTGGAGTCCCCGCTCCAGATGCTGTGCGCCGTCGAGGCTCATCATGCCGGGCTCCTCGGGGCCACGACGACCGTCGTGCCGCGGGCGGGGCTGCGTCCGCTGAAGGCCACCCGCCGTGAGCTGCTGTCCCTCGGCCTGCCCGGCGGCCTGGAGCTGGGCGAGCCGCGCGAGCGCATGCCCCGGCGCGTGCGGGCCGTCGGCGACGCCTTCTCCGGCAGGGTGCAGCTCCGCTGGCTGCTCTCCGGCCCCGGCCGCATCGTCATCGTCGACGACGGGCTGGCCACCCTGCGCCTGCTGGAGCTGCTGGCGGCCGGCCCGTTCCGGCCGCTGCTGCGCGCCCGCGCCACGCCCACCAGGCTCCGCGCCACGCTCGGCGTGGCCGCCGCGCTGAGACTGCGCCTGAGCAGGGTCTCGGTCTTCACCGCTCTGCAGGTGGACAAGGATCTGGAGGACGCCGTCCGCCGCGCGGGCGTCGACCTCGTCCGTCACGACTTCCCCTGGTTGCGCTCCCAGCCGCCCAGCGCCGAGGGCCCCGCCGAGCGTACGGTCGTCCTCGGCACCTCACTGGTGCGCAACGGCCTCGTGCATCGCGACCGTTACCTGCGCTGGCTGACGGACCTGGCCTCCCAGGAGCCGCTGGCCTACTACCCGCACCGCCGCGAGGACCCCGTGGACCTGGCCCTGATCCGGGAGCGTCCCGGCATCACCGTTCACGAGGCCGGCGCGCCCGCCGAGCTCACCCTGCGCGGACTCGGCGCCGGACAGCGCGTGCTCAGCCTCCCCTCGACCGCGATCACCTCGCTGCGGGTGCTGCTCGGCCCGCGTGGCGTCGCCGTCGAGCCCGTAGACGTTCCCGATGACTGGTGGACCAGCAGGGCGGCGCCCGCCCTGCGCTCGCATCTGACTGGAGTGCCCGGTTGAAAGTGTTGGCGATAGCCGACTCCGACTCGTATCTGAAGTGGGCCTCCTGCCTGCTCGACGACCTGCCCGCGGGCTGCGTGACGGAGCTGGTGGTGGTGCGCACGCCGATCGCGCCCTCCCCGGAGCAGATCGCCGCCGCCGTCGGCGACAGGGAGCCGCCGCCGTTGTTGTCGGCGCGCTCCGTGCGCAGGGCGGCGGAGCGGACGCGGCCCGACGTGATCCTCGTGGCCTGTACGGGGCCGGTCGTGGACGTGCTGGTGGCCGAGGTGCTGGCCGGTCTGCGGCCCCGGCCGGTGTTCGTCAGCGGGCTGCCCGGCATCTCGGTGCCGGCGACGGAGAAGGCGTGGGTGTTCCGCAGCGGGTGCGACCTGTTCGTGGTGCACAGCGAGCGGGAGGTGGCCGAGTTCTCCCGGATCGCGGCCCAGCTCGGCGGGGGAGGGGCGGTGGGCCTGGCCCGGCTGCCGTTCCTGCGCCCGCGCTCGGGCGTCCCGAATGCCCTGGCGGGCGGGAACCGGGTGGTGTTCGCCACGCAGGCGAAGGTGCCGCGTGAGCGCGAGCAGCGCGAGCGCATCCTGTCGTCGCTGGCCGGCCTGGCCGGGCGCCGTCCCGACCTGGACGTGGTGGTCAAGCTGCGCGCGCTGGAGGACGAGCGGCAGACGCACAACGAGCGCCACCACTACCAGCGGTTGTGGCGGGAGATGGGCGAGCCGGGGCGGCTGGCGTTCGAGGCCGGGTCGATGCACGACCAGCTCGTCCGCGCGGCCGGGTTCGTCACGGTGAGCTCGACGGCGGCGCTGGAGGCCATCGCGCTGGAGGTGCCGTCGCTGGTGCTGGGCGACTTCGGCGTGAGCGCGGAGATGATCAACCTGGTGTTCGAGGGCAGCGACCTGCTGGGCACCCTGGACGACCTGGCGGAGGGCGATTTCCGCGCCGCCTCGGCCGCCTGGTGCGCGGCCAACTACTTCCATCCGGCGGAGCGCAACGACTGGGCGGGCCTGCTGGCCGGGCTGGTGATCGCCCGGCCGCGGGTGCCGGCCAGGTCGTTGCTCGACGGGCCCGAGCACGCCGCCGCGCGCCGCCGGGCCAGGCTGCGGGTGGAGGTGCATCCCTCGATGTTGCGCGCGGGCTACCGCGCCAAGCGCCGGATGCGCCGCTACCTCAAAGCCCTGAGCTGAACGACGCGCCGGCTCGCGGCCGGGGACCCGAAGTCCTGAGCCGGCGAAAGCCCGGCTCGCGGCCCGGGAGCCGGGAGCCGGGCTCAGATCGCTGAGCGGATCTTCCTGCGGAGCCGGGAGAGCGCGGTCGGCCGCTCCGCGAAGCCCAGTGTCTCCAGCCGCTTGCGCTTGAAGTAGCGCGCGTCGAACTCGATGCCCGCCGGCCGCAGGTCCGGGTAGGTGTCGGGCTGCATGCAGTAGCCCACCGCCCGGACCAGCTCCGGCAGGTCCACGGGCGGCGGCGGGTCGATCACGCCGTCGGGTGCCAGCCGCGGCAGTGACGCGTGCACGACGGTGGCCGGGATCCGGTTGCTGTTCTCGTACGGGGCGAGCCGGTCGAGCACCAGGTCCGCGCCCAAGGAGGCGACCGGCAGCCCGAAGTAGCGCCGCGCGGTCACCAGCCCGGTGGAGAAGCAGCCCACGACCAGCTCCGGCCGCAGCGCGGCGAAGCACACCTCGGCGGGCACGCTCTCCCCGGCCACCGACAGCCGCACGCCCAGCGGCGCGGCCGCGGCCCGCAGGAGCTGGGCGTGCCGGCGGCCGGCCGCCGGATGCGGCTTGAAGACGACGTCGGTGTGGCCGCGGGCGACCAGCGCCCTGAGCATCGTCTCGTGCAGCCCGGCCTCCTCCTCCGGCGTGACGATCTCCAGGGCCGACAGGTACTGGCCGAGGATGACGGCCTGGCCGGCCATCATGTCCGGGGCGGTGGCGGTCACCTCGCGCACGATCGACAGGAACCGTTCGCCGGGCAGGACCTCGGGCGCGACGCCGTACTCGCTGAGCAGCAGCGGCGTCAGGCCCGGCACCAGGTCCAGGTGGATCAGCCGGTCGATGCGGCGGAAGATCTCGGCCGGCAGCGGGTCGCGCGTCGGGCCGTAGCTCATGAGCCCGTCGGAGTAGACCGTGATGGGGCAGTCGCGCACCAGCCCGGCGATCGTCCGCGCCGGCGGCACCGCGATCGACTCCAGCACCAGCTCCTCGACCCCGTCGAGGCGCAGGTGGGCGCCGATGAGGCGCTCCATCATCGGCACCTCGATGATCCGCGCCCGCCAGTCCGACGGGTGCAGCGGCGCGATGATGTCGTTCCAGGAGTGCACCTGCTCGAAGCGCGAGCGCAACACGGCGAAACCGGGCGTCTGGTCGAGCGGCGCCGAGACCTCGGGGATCGCCGCGTTGTTCGACACGATGAGAACGCGGGGGCCTTCGCCGAAACGCCCGTCGTCGATGGCGGCGGCCAGCGACATCGCCCCGAACAGCGTCGAGGCGTAGAAGACCTTCACCTAGGACTCCTCCCGGTCACGGCGGACCCGGACGTGCGGACTGGGGGGCAGGTCGGGCACCAGGGCCCTGAGCGTGCTCTCGCGTTCGACGGACATCCGCGCCACCGCGTCGGACACCAGCTCCGGAGGCAGCGAGCGCACCATCTGCGCGCCGCGCTCCTCGAAGCGGGCGCGCAGCGCCGGAGTGAACCGCTCACCGATCTCCAGATGGTGGGCCAGCAGCGCGCAGAAGTTGCGCGCCGCCTTGGGCAGGAACTCCGGCTCCAGCTCCTTGAGCACCAGCTCGAACGCGTCGAAGAAGTGCAACTGGCGCTCGTCGCCGACCTGCGTCAGCGATCCCGGCACCAGGCGCCGGTAGAACAGCCCGGCCAGCGACGCCACCGCGAACGTGGCGGCCTCCCGGTGCAGCCGCCAGATCCACGGCCGGTCCTCGGCGGTGTGCAGCGACCCGGGGAAGTGCAGCAGGTCGCCCAGGGAGCGCCGGTAGATCCCGGCCCAGGCGTAGGGGTAGTCCACCATCGTCCGCACGCCGGCGGGCAGGATGGCCTCGCGAGGGTCGAGCACCGAGCCCCGCCGCGCCAGCGGAGCCCGGTGCACCACCCGTTTGCGGCCCTCGACCTGCACGTGGTCCACGCGGACGAAGTCGCAGCCGAGCCCGTCGATGGCGGCCACGAGCCGGGCCAGGTAGCCGGGCGCCAGCCAGTCGTCGCCGTCCATGAACGTGACGTACCGGCCGGACGCGGCCGCCAGCCCCGTGTTGCGCGCGTCGGCCAGCCCCACGGGCACGGGGTTGCGCACCACGGTCAGCCCGGGCAGATCATCGGCGAAGTCGCCGATGATGTCGCCCGTGGCGTCCACGGACCCGTCGTTCACGACGATGAACTCGAAGTCGTGCCGGGCGTTGCGGCGCAGCGAGGTCAGCGCGTCGGCGATGAACCGCTCGCCGTCCCGGATCGGGACGACGACCGAGAGCGTGATCAAGGTGTGTCTCTCCTGGCGGACGAGCGGTCAGACGGTCACCCGGCGCAGGCGGGCCTTCGGGGCCTCCTCGCCGGGGAAGACGCGCTTGACGCCGTCGCCCAGGGCCTGCTCGATGATCCGGATGTCGCGTACCAGGTGCTCCAGCCCCGACGGCTCCAGCGAGGCGGCGTGGTCGGAGCCCCACATGGTGCGGTCGAGCGTGATGTGCCGCTCCACGCAGACCGCGCCGAGCGTGACGGCGGCCAGCGAGATCTGCAGGCCGCGCTCGTGCCCGGAGTAGCCGACCGGGACGCCGTAGCGCTCCTTGAGCGTCGTGATCGTGCGCAGGTTCGCCTCTTCGGGCGGCAGCGGGTACGTCGACGTCGCGTGCATCATGATCAGCTTGTCGGTGCCGAGGATCTCCACCGCCTGGTCGATCTCCGACAGCGTGGACATGCCCGTCGAGAGGATGAGCGGCTTGCCGGTGGCGGCCAGGGCACGCAGCAGCTCGTGGTCGGCCACGCTCGCCGAGGCGATCTTGTGCACGAGGACGTCCATGTCCTCCAGGAACTCCACGGACGGCGCGTCCCACGGCGAGGCGAACCAGTGCAGGTTGCGCTCGTCGCAATATTTCGCGATCTGGCGGTACTCGTCCCGCCCGAACTCGGTGCGCTCCTTGTACTCCAGATACGTCATCTCGCCCCACGGCGTCTGCCTGATCTGGCCCTTCTGCTCCTCGGGCACGCAGATCGCGGGCGTGCGCTTCTGGAACTTGACCGCCTGGCAGCCGGCGTCGGCCGCCACGTCGATGAGCCGGCGGGCCAGGTCGAGGTCGCCGTTGTGGTTGATGCCGATCTCGCCGATCACGTAGACGGGCTCGCCGTCGCCGACCAGCACGTCGCCGATCGCCACCGGGCCCAGTCTGGGCCGCACCCGTGTCTCGGCCACCGCCGGCTCGGGCTTGGCGGCCACCACGCGGTCGCACAGCTCGCGTACGGCGCCGGAGCCGCCGGGCCTGGTCAGCACCACCCGGGCGGCGGCGCGCACGCGCGGGTGCGCGTCCGGCGTGGCGACCGGCCAGCCGACCTCGGCCATCGGGCCCAGGTCGTTGACGTCGTTGCCGACATAGGCCACCCGGGCCGGGTCGAGGCCCTCGATGGTCAGCCAGTCGCGCAGCACCGTGCGCTTCTCGGCCAGTCCCTGCAGCACCGGCACGCCCAGCTTGCGGGCGCGGGCGGCCACGACCGGGTTGTGCTCGGTCGACATGACCAGCACCTTCACCCCGGACCGCTTCAGCAGCGACACGCCCATCCCGTCCGAGCGGCTGACCAGCACCATCTCGCGGCCGTCGGAGTCGACGTAGGCGCGGTCGTCGGTGTGCACGCCGTCGAAGTCGGTGATGACCGCGTCGACGTCGATCGGCTCGGGCTCGTCGATGAACGGGGCGAGCGCGCGCACGAGCTCCAGGTCCTCGGGGTTGTCGACCTCGATGGCGTGCCGGGCGGGCACCGGCTGGACGGCGGTCGTGCCGAAGAAGCGGTGACCGTGCTCGCGCAGGCCGGCGGCGCGCATGACGTAGAAGGCGCCGTTCTCGCGGAACTGGGCCGCCAGCTCCTGCCTGCGCGGCCGGACGGCCGGGTCGTGGTTGATCCCGCCGCCGGCGGCCGTCCAGAGGAACTCGTGCGTGGGCAGCCCCGAGACCACCGAGTCGGCCTCGCCGTCGAGCACCTTGCGCACCGCGGCGGACAGGTCCTCCGGGTTGATGAACGCGCTCGTGCACTGCACGAGCACGACCACCTCGGGCTGCTCCCCGAGCACGTCGAGCGCGTGCAGCACGGCCGACTCGCTGGAGGCGGTGGCGCCGCTCAGCTCCTCGGGGCGGTCCACGACGAGCGCGCCGGCCCGCCGGGCGGTCGCGGCGATCTCCGCGTGGTCGGTGCTGACCACGACCTGGTCCACGAGCTCGGCCCGCAGACAGGCCCGCACCGCGCGGGTGACGAGCGGGACGCCCCCGACCAGGGCGAGGTTCTTCAGGGGTACGCCCGCCGAACCTCCGCGGGCGGGAACTACGGCCAGGACTCGCAAGGTGTGTCTCCTCAGTGCATGGGATTGCACCCAGAAGCTAAAGGGCTGGATTGAACGGCCAGCGTCACCGTCATTAACTTTCCATGGGGATCCGGTAGAGCGACTCTGGCCGGCCCGCTCCGCCGCACCCCAGGGACCGGCTGCTCTCAGGCTTTGCGGCCGATGCCCGCGTAGCCCATGCGGGCCATGTCCTCGTCCACGAAGACGGGGTTGTCGGGATCGGCGAACGGCCACACCATGTGCGGTCCGATCCCCGAGGCCAGGCCCGGCGGGATGAGCTCGAAGTCGCCGAAGAAGGCGGCGATCTCCTTACCGGGCCGCGGGGTGAACGCGGCGTTCGTCTTCTTGTAGAACTCGGTGACCTTGGCCGTCCGCTCGGTGGCGACGTCGTTGCCCACGTGCGAGATCGCCAGAAAGCTGCCCGGCGCCAGCGCCTCGCGGTAGACGGCCACGAAACGTTGCGGATCGTCATCGTCGGTGATCATGTGCAGCAGGAACATCATGAGCACCGCGACGGGACGGTCGAAGTCCAGCAGCCCGCGCACCTCCGGGCTCGCCAGGATCTCCTCGGGCCGGCGGGCGTCGCCGTGCACCATGGCCACCCGGTTCGGATCGGCCAAGATCGCCCTGCCGTGCGTGGCCACCACCGGGTCGACGTCCACGTAGACCACGCGGGCCTCGGGAACGTGGCGGTGGGCCACCTCATGCACGTTCTCCTGCGCCGGCAGGCCGGAGCCGATGTCCAGGAACTGGGTGATGCCCTGCTCGCACAGGTACTTCACCACGCGCCCGATCAGCGCGCGGTTCTCCCTGGTCCCCTCGCGAACCTCGGGCATCACGTTCAAGACCATCTGCGCGAGGTTTCTGTCGGCCTGGAAATTGTCCTTGCCGCCCAGAAAGAAGTCGTACATACGCGCCGCGTTGGGAATGTGGGGGTCTACGCCCTGCGGCGCCTGCTCTGTCATGAATCCATGATCCACGAGATGAGTGCCGCAAATCTACCGGTTCGCCGTTTAGTCGGCTGGAAGTCCCACGGCTGGGAGCGTCAGCACGAACTTCGCGCCGCCCCGGTAGTCCGCGACGCGGATCCGGCCGCGGTGGGCCAGCGCCACGTCCCTGGCGATGGCCAGGCCGAGGCCGGTGCCGCCCGCGTCGCGGCTGCGGGAGGCGTCGAGGCGGGTGAAGCGCTCGAAGATGCGCTCGCGGTCCTCCTCGGCGATCTCCATGCCGTCGTTCTCCACCGCCAGCACCGCCGTGCCGCCCTCCCGGCAGACCGTGACGCGGACCCGGTGCTCGGCGTGCCGCTGGGCGTTGTCCAGGAGATTCGTCAGCACCCTGGCGAGCTGCATCCGCACGCCCTCGACGACCACCCCCTCGGCCAGATCCACCCGGACGGGCAGCTTGTCACTGCGGGTGGCCAGCTCCTGGCGCACCAGGTTGGCGAGGTCCAGCCGCTCCCTGGCCTGGTCCACCCGGGAGCCGATCCTGGCCAGCAGCAGCAGGTCCGTGATGATGGCCTCCAGACGGTCGGTGTCGCGCAGCGCGCTGTCCACCAGCGTCTCCAGCTCGGTGTCCTCGGGATAGAGCTGGGCGCTCTCCAGCTGGGCGCGCAGCCCCGCGATCGGGGTGCGCAGCTCGTGCGAGGCGTCGGAGGCGAACTGGCGCTGCTGCAGCGAGGAACGTTCCAGCCTGGCCAGCGTGCTGTTGACGGAGCCGGCCAGCTCGGCCACCTCGTCCTCGCCCGGCGGCTGGGTGACCCGGCGGCTCAGGTCGCCGGCGTGGACGGCGTCCAGCTCGGCCCGCATGGTCGCCACCGGCCGCAGCGCCCGGCCCGTGACCAGCCAGGTGGCCCACGCGGCCAGCGCGATCAGCACGAACACCTGCGCGAACACCACGATGTCGAGGGTCTTGCCGGCGAGCACCTCCGGCGTGCTGCGGCCGGCGTAGACGAAGGGGGAGTCGGCGAACATGGTCACCCTGACCGCCGTCACGTGCAGGCACTCCGTCGGCAGGCAGTGGGTGGTGCTGACCACGCGGTTCTCGGCGGTCGGGCGCACGTCGCTGATCGGCGGCACGTTCCTGGCGGCGTCGCTGGAGGCCAGCAGGCGCCCGTCGCGGCCGACGATCTGGACGAGGTCGACCGACGGGTCCGGCAGCGGGACGGTGGCGCCCATGGGCAGGGCGCCGCCGCGCATCTCGTACGCGATGCGCTCGGCCGTGTCCCTGGTGTCCCGGAACACGCTCGCCTCCACCAGGGCCTTCGAGGCGACGAGGCCGCCGGCGCCCACAGGGATCAGCACGAGGGCGGCCACGGCCGTCGCGATGAGGGTGACCCGTCCCCGCAGGGATCGGGCCCACAGGGGTACCACTCTCTGAAGCTACCGAGAGTAATTACCCACATATGTCGGTCTAAGGGAAAGATTCTGCCAACCGTCAGCGCTGAATCCAGACCGTGGTGTCGGGCGGGACGGTGCCGTCGCCGGGCATCGGCCCGCTGGACAGCAGCACCTCGCCGGCCACGTCGAGCCGCACCGGCTCCTCGCCCGTGTTGAGCACCACGACCAGCCCGGGGTCGCGCTCGATGGCCAGCACGTCCTTGGGGGAGTCCAGCCAGGTGAGCGTGCCGCCGCCGAGCGCGGGGTGCCGCTTGCGCAGCCGCAGCGCCGCGCGGTAGAGGCTCAGCGTCGAGCCGGGGTCGTCCTGCTGCGCCTCGGCCGACAGCGCCGCCCACTCGGCGGGGATCGGCAACCACGGGTCGCGCCAGCCGAGGTCGCCGGAGCTCGTCCACGGGATCGGCACCCGGCAGCCGTCGCGGCTCTCGCCGCTGCGCCGGAACGCCGGGTCCTGGCGCAGCTCGTCGGGCAGGTCGAGCACCTCGGGCAGACCCAGCTCCTCGCCGTTGTAGAGGTAGGCCGAGCCGGGCAGGGCCAGCATGAGCAGCGTGGCCGCCCTGGCCCGGGCCGTACCGCCGTGGCGGGTGACGTGGCGGGGCTTGTCGTGGTTGGACAGCACCCACGTGGTGGGCGCGCCCATCAGCTCCACTTCCTTCAGCGACTTCTCGATCACCGTGCGGAAGGCCTTGGCGTGGAAGTCGGCGAGCATGAAGTCGAAGTTGAACGCCTGGTGCAGCTCGTCGGGCCCGACGTAGCGGGCCAGGCGCTCCGGCGAGGACACCCACGCCTCGGCCACCGCCATCCGGCCGCCGGGGTAGGAGTCGAGGATCGGCCGCCAATCGCGGTAGATCTCGTGCACGCCGTCCTGGTCGAAGTACGGGACCTGCTCGTCGCCGAGCATCTCGGCCTGGGGCCCGTCCTTCGGCCCCACGTCGGGCAGCCCATCGGCCTTGATCATGCCGTGCGCCACGTCGACCCTGAAGCCGTCCACGCCCCGGTCGAGCCAGAAGCGCAGGATGTCGCGGAACTCCGCGCGCACCTCCGGGTTGTCCCAGTTGAGGTCCGGCTGCTCGGGCGCGAACAGGTGCAGGTACCACTGCCCGTCCTCGACCTGCGTCCACGCCGGGCCGCCGAAGATCGACTCCCAGTCGTTCGGCTCGTCCCTGAAGACGTAGCGGTCGCGCAGCCCGTCCCTGAACCAGGGGTGCTGGTCGGAGGAGTGGTTCGGCACCAGGTCCACGATGACCCTGATGCCCTTGTCGTGGGCGTCGGCGACGAGGGCGTCGAAGTCGCCGAGCGTGCCGAACATCGGGTCCACGTCCCGGTAGTCGGAGACGTCGTAGCCGCCGTCCGCCATGGGAGAGGTGTAGAAGGGGCTCAGCCAGATGGCGTCCACGCCCAGGTCAGCGAGGTAGACCAGGCGGTCGCGCACGCCCTGCAGGTCACCGACGCCGTCGCCGTCGGCGTCGGCGAAGCTCCGGGGGTAGACCTGATACACGACGGCGTCGCGCCACCAGTCGTCGTTGTCCAGCATGGCTGTCCCTCCCCGGATGCCCCGACTTGTCGGGGTGATGGTCTGGAGCAGGATTTCGCGATCTCTCACTCGCGGTCAAGCGCAAGTTGCGGAAAGTTGCACATCTCACCCTCGTGATCGACAGCGGAGCTTGGTGAGGTCAGAGGCCCACCTGGGGATCCAGGCGGATGACAGCGCTTTCGCAAGTTTTGCAAGAACCGCCGGTGGACCTGGCCGGACATGCGAAGTCCGTTCGCTTTTCTGGGACGGACCTTCGTGGCGCACCTGGCGCGTGACGCACCGCCACGCTACGGTGTGTAGTCCTGCCGGTGCACTTTCAACTGGATAGTGGTGTGCCCCTATGAGGTTGCTCTGCGTAGCCGTCGTGGCCTCGCTCCTGCCTGTCGTCCCGGCGGCCGCTGAGGCCGCCGCGGGCACCGCCTACTATCTGGACGCCGTGTCGGGAGACGACGCGGCGTCGGGCAGGAGCGCCGCCCGAGCGTGGAAGTCGCTCGACAAGCTCAACGCCGCCGAGCTCGGACCGGGCGACACCGTCAACATCAAGCGCGGCGGCAACTTCACCGGAAGCCTCACCCTGAGCGCCAGCGGCACCAGGGCCAGGCCCATCGTCGTCCAGCCGTACGGCACCGGCACCTACGCCAAGATCAGCGCCGCGGACGCCGACTGCGTCGTGGTCAGCGGCGACCACTGGCGGATCAGCGGCCTGCGGGCCTCTCGCTGCCGCTGGGCCGGCTTCCAGCTCGACGGTGACGACAACGAGCTGGCCGGCGTGGCGGCCGACCACAACATCGCCGGCGTGCTCGTCACGCCCTCCGGCTCGCGCAACACCATCCGCGACAGCGTCCTGACCGACAACAACAGGATGAGCGTCAACGACGACGGCGGCGACAACGACTCCGGCGCCTTCGGCGTGCTGCTGAACGGCGACGACAACGTGGTGACCGACAACGTCATCACCGGCAGCTACGCCAAGAGCAGGGACTACGGCGCCGACGGGGCCGCCGTGGAGATCTTCGACGGCGACCGCAACCGGATCACCCGCAACACCTCGCACAACAACGACACCTTCACCGAGCTCGGCGCCACGAAAGGCAAGACCGCCACCGGCAACGTCTTCGCCTCCAACGTGGTGACCTCCTCGCTCAGCCGCGGCTCCTTCCTCATCACCCGCGGCGCCGGCCACGTCGTGGGCCCGGTCAAGGGCACGATCGCCGTGCACAACTCGGTCTACCTGCCGGCCAGGAAGACCCTCGGCTGGTCCTGCCACGACGGCTGCGCGCCGTCGATCCTCAAGCTGCGCAACAACGTGATCATCGTCGGCGGGGAGGCCGGCTGGGAGGACGGCGCGGGGGCCGACGAGGGCGGCAGCGTCTACAAGGGGAGCACGTCCGACTTCAAGCTCGGGCCGAAGTCCGTCGTGGCCGACCCGAAGTTCGTCTCCCGAACGAACCTGCGGCTGCGCCCCGGGTCCCCGGCGCTCGGCCGCGGCCTCCGCCTCACCTCCACGTGGTTCGGCGGCAGCGGCTTCGCCAAGGACCGCGCCGGCAAGCCGATCTCCGGCACCCCGGACGCGGGCGCCTATCAGCACTGAGCGCCCTGGCGGGCGTTTCCCGGCGTCCGGGAGCCCTAGAGTGGGCGGGGTGTTCTCAGATGTTCGCCAGCCGCTGGTGAGGCAGCTCGCCGAGTCCGACGCTCCCCGCCACTACTGGCACATGGCCGACGAGGACGGGCGGGTGTGGCTGTTCGAGAGCGTCGAGGGTGACGCCGCCGAGCAGTGGGCCACCCGGCAGGTCCAGGTCGGCGCCGATCGCGCCGCCCGGCGCTACTGGTGGCGGCATCTGCAGGACGAGCAGGGCTTCCTCACCGACCAGCCGCTGGAGATCTGGGAGCTGACCGAGATCACGCAGGACGCCTTCGAGGCCGTCTGGGACGCCACGGGCTGAGCTCCTTCCGCCTTCCTGTCTTTCGGGCTAGCGCCGGCCGGAGAGGCCGTTGATGATCAGGTGGATGGCCGTCTCGAAGTTGCGGTCGATCTCCTCGGGGTCGTCCGGCATGTGCCCCCGGGTCTCGGCGATGACGAAGCCCGTGACGAACGCGTGCAGCACCTCGCTCGTGCGCCGCAACTCCCCCTCCGGCACCCCGGCCAGCCGCAGGATCCGGTAGAGCGTCTGCCAGATCGACAACCGCCGGTCCGCGATGAGCTCGGGGTGCGTGGTGACGTGGCTCCACATGGCCGGATGCGCCGTGGCGTGCGCGTGGTAGGCCAGCGCCAGGGCCCTGAGCTGGTCCTGCCAGGGGGCGCCGTCGTCCGGCGGCAGGTTCATGCGCTCGGCCGCCGTGGCGCAGATCAGCCCGAGCAGCGTCTCCTTGCTCGCGACGTGGTGGTAGAGCGACATCGGGTTGACGTCCAGCTCCGCCGCCAGCTTGCGCATGGACAGGCCCGCGACGCCGCCCGCGTCCATGAGGCGCAGCGCGGCGGTCGAGATCTCTTCCAGGGTCAGGGGTGCGCCCCTGCGCGCGCTCACGGCCATACACCGTATGGTAGCGTCAACCATACGGTGTATGGCTACGTTATGGAGCACTCATGTCGCGGATTCCCGCCCCGCCGGGTCTGCCCATCCTGGGCAACACGCTGCAGATTCCCGCCCACTCGCCGGTGGAGCACTTCATCCAGGTCGCCTCCCGGTACGCGGAGGGCATTTTCAAGATCGAGGTGGCCGGCCGCACGATCGTGCTCGTGTACGACCCGGACATGGTGGCGGAAGTGTGCGACGAGAGCCGGTTCGTCAAGCGCATCCGCCAGCCCCTGTCGATCGTGCGCGACTTCGGCGGCGACGGGCTGTTCACGGCCGAGATGCACGAGCCGGTGTGGGGCCAGGCGCACCGCATCCTGATGCCGGCCTTCAGCCAGCGCGCGATGAAGGCCTACTACCAGCAGATGCTGGAGGTCGCCGAGCAGCTCGCCGACTCGTGGGCGGGCCGCCAGGGCGAGGATCTGCCCGTGGCCGACGACATGACGCGGCTGACCCTCGACACCATCTCGCTGACCGGGTTCGGCTACCGGTTCAACTCCTTCGACTCGCCCGAGCTGCACCCGTTCCTGCAGGCCATGGGCGGCGCGCTGACCGAGGCCATGCACCGCAACCAGCAGTTGCCGTTCGTCACCCGGCTCAAGCGCAGGAACGAGGAGACCTACCGGCGCGACATCGCGACCATGCAGGCGCTCGTCGACGACGTGATCAGGCAGCGCCGCGCCGAGGGCGTCACCGGCTCGACGGACCTCCTGGGCCTGATGCTGGAGGCCGCCGACCCGCAGAGCGGCGCCCGCCTGTCCGACGAGAACATCCGCAACCAGGTCCTCACCTTCCTGATCGCCGGCCACGAGACCACCAGCGGCCTGCTCTCCTTCGCCCTGTACAACCTGCTGCGCGAGCCGCACCTGCTGGCCCGCGCCTACGACGAGGTGGACCGGCTGCTGCCGGGCGACGAGCCGCCGGCGTACGAGCAGATCATGAAGCTCGACGTCATCCCGCGCATCCTGGAGGAGACGCTGCGGGTCTGGTCACCGATCCCCGTCTTCAACGTGAGCGCCGTCGAGGACACCACGATCGGCGGGTACGCCATCCCCAAGGACCAGGGCGTCACCGTGCTGCTGCCGACGCTGCACCGCAACCCCAAGGCGTGGGAGCGGCCCGGCGACTTCGACATCGACCGCTGGCTGCCGGAGAACAAGAAGGGCCACCACCCCGGCGCGTACAAGCCGTTCGGCAACGGCGAGCGGGCCTGCATCGGCCGCCAGTTCGCGCTCACCGAGGCCAGGCTGGCCCTGGCGATGATCCTGCGGCGTTTCGCCCTGTCCGACCCGGACGCCTACCGCATGAAGATCAAGCAGACGCTCACCCTCAAGCCGGACGGGTTCACGCTCAGGGTCCGCGAGCGCCGGGCGCACGAGCGGACCGTGGCCGTGGCCGAGGCCGCTCCGGAGCGCGAGCAGCAGGACCTCGCCGTCACCGGCGTCCCGCTCACCGTCGCCTACGGCTCCAACCTCGGCACCAGCGCCGACATCGCCGAGCGGCTGGCCGAGCGGGCCGGGCGGGCCGGGTTCGCCACCACGCTGACCACGCTGGACGACCTCCGGCCGCCGGCCGAGGGCCTGCTCGTCGTGGTCGCCTCCTCCTACAACGGCAAGGCCCCCGACAACGCCCAGCGCTTCGACGCCCTGGAGACGCTGCCCGACCTGTCGGCGGTCCGGCTGGCCGTGCTGGGCTGCGGGAACACGCAGTGGCCGACCTATCAGGACTTCCCCCGGCGGGCGTACGAGAAGCTGACCGCCGCCGGAGCCGTGCCGCTGATCGAGCGCGGCGAGGCCGACACCGACGGCGACTTCGACGGCGACGTGTCCGCGTGGACCGCCCGGTTGCAGGCCGCGCTGGCCGAGGAGTACAGCGCCTCCGACGCCGGCGCCGGGCCCCGCTACACGATGGAGGTCCTCACCGAGGCCGAGGTGCGCCCCTCCGTGGTCTCCGAGCGCGCCTTCCCGCTGACCGTCGTGTCCAACGAGGAGCTGACCCGCGACCCCGCGGGGCTGTGGGACTTCTCCACCGAGGCGCCGCGCCCCGGCGTGCGCTCGATCGTGGCCCGGCTGCCCGAGGGCGTCACGTACGCGGCGGGCGACCACGTGGCCGTCTTCGCCAAGAACGACCCCGAGCTGGTCGAATGGGCGCTGCGTTGCCTGCGCGTGCCCAGGGAGCAGGTCGTGCGGCTGCGCGCCGCCGGGGTCACGCATCTGCCCGTGGACGCCCCGGTGACGGCCGGCCTGCTGCTGACCGAGTTCGCCGAGTTGCAGGAGGTGGCCACCAGGTCCGACCTGGAGGCGCTGTCCGCGCACACCGGCTGCCCGTGGACCCAGGGCCGGCTCGCCGCGCTGACCGCCGCGTACGCCGACGAGATCCTGGCCAAGCGGGTCTCCCCGCTGGCGCTGCTGGAGCGCTTCCCGTCGATCGAGCTGCCGCTGCCGGCGTTCCTGGAGATGGCGGGGCCGATCAAGCCGCGTTACTACTCCGTCTCCTCCTCTCCGCTGGCCGGCGCGTCGCTGGTGCGGCTCACCGTCGGCCTGGTCGAGGGGCCCGCCTGGTCCGGCGCCGGCACCTACCAGGGCATGTGCTCGGCCTACCTGGCCGGTCTGGGGGAGGGCGAGGTGTTCTACGGCTACGTCCGCGTGCCCGCGCCGCCGTTCCGGCTGCCCGCGGACCCGGCCACGCCGGTGATCCTCATCGGTCCCGGCACCGGATTCGCGCCGCTGCGCGGCTTTCTGGAGGAGCGCGCGCTGGCGAGGGCCACCGGGCGCGCCGAGGTCTTCACCGGAAGCCGCCATCCCGGGCACGACAGCCTGTACGCGGACGAGGTGGCCGCCTGGGGCGCCCGCGAGGAGGTGCGGGTGCACGCCGCCTACTCCGCCGTGCCCGGCCACCCGTACCGCTTCGTCCAGGACACGCTGGCCGCCCACGCCGGCGAGGTGTGGGAGCTGCTCTCGCGGGGCGCCCACGTGTACGTGTGCGGCGACGGCCTGCGGATGGCGCCGGCCGTACGGCAGGTGCTGCTGGACCTGCACCGCGAGCGCACCGGTGAGGACGGGGCCGCCTGGCTGGCGGGGCTGGAGGCGGACGGGCGCTACCAGCAGGACGTGTTCGCCTGACCCCGCCGGCGGGATTGCACGGTGACCTGGGGCAAACCCCGACGTTCCGTTTGCTGACAATTCGGACTTAACCCTTCATCCTGGGATATAAGCGCAGCGTGTGCGACATATCCGTGGAACATGCTGGAAACCTTTCCACGGCACTGTGAGGGCTTCGGGGCTTCGGGGCTTCGGAAAGGAGGGCGGCAATGCTGCTGCGACTGAGGGTGTCGCTGCCGGACCGGCCGGGCGGCCTCGGGCAGGTCGCCAAGGCGCTGGGCGCGCTGGGCGCGGACATCCTGCAGGTCACCGTGCTCGAACGCGAGGCGGGCCGGGCCGTGGACGACTTCACCGTCTCCTGGCCGGGCCCGGTGAGCGCGTCCGAGGCGCGCGAGCGGCTGTCCGCCATGCCCGGCGTACGGGTCGAGGGGGTCTGGGTGACCAAGGACCTGCCGGGCTCCGCCCCCGACTACGACCTGCTCATGCACGTCGCCTCCGAGCCGTCGCGGGGATTCGCCACGCTGGTGGACGCCCTGCCGGCGCTCTGTGGCGCCGAGTGGTCGCTGGCCCTGGCCGACGGCGCCGTCCGGCACGCCTCACTGGCCGCGCCCGCCGAGTTCGACCTGCCCGAGCCGCCGCCCAGGGCCGCCATCATGGACGCCGACAAGCTGAACCTGCTGCTGCTGCCCGTGACGGCGGAGGGGATGCACCTGGTGATCGCCCGCGCCGACGGGCCGGTGTTCCACCGAGCCGAGATGGAGCGTGCCGCCCGCATCGTGGACGTGGTCGCCAAGCTGGCCGCCCGCGCCTAGCAAACCGAATGTCCTTCTATTAACGTGGGCTTCCTGATCAGCCTGAACAGGAGCCCAGCGTGGATTTCGAGCTGACCGACGAGCAGAAGGCCCTGCGCGAGACCCTGCGCGCGTTCGTGGACAAGGAGATCGTCCCGGTCGCTACGGAGTGGGAGCATTCCGGTAGGTATCCGACGGAAATCATCGAGAAGATGAAGCAGATGGGGCTGTTCGGCCTGTCCGTGCCCGAGGAGTACGGCGGGATGCAGGCCGACATGGTCTCCTTCGCGCTGGTGTTCGAGGAGATCGCGCGCGGCTGGATGGGCGTGGCCGGCGCGATCGGGTCCCACTCGCTGGCCTGCTGGATGATCGCCCACCACGGCACCGAGGAGCAGAAGAGCCTCTACCTCAAGGACCTGGCCACCGGCGCCCGCCGTACCGCGATCGCTCTCACCGAGCCCGGCGCGGGCACCGACCTGCAGGGCATCCAGACGCGCGCGGTCCGCGACGGCGACCACTACGTCGTGACCGGCACCAAGACGTGGATCACCAACGCCCGCCACGCCGATCCGCTGCCCGTGCTCGTCAAGACCTCGATCACCGAGCCCGCGCACAAGGGCATGTCGGTGCTGCTCGTCGACCCGTCGTCACCCGGCTTCAGCGTCAGCCGCGACCTGCCCAAGCTCGGCTACAAGGGCACCGAGACGTGCGAGGTGGCGCTGCAGGAGGTGCGCGTGCCGGTGTCGAGCCTGCTCGGCGGCGTCGAAGGGCGCGGCATGCAGCAGGTGCTGGGCGGGCTGGAGATGGGCCGCATCAACATCGCCGCCCGCTCCGTCGGCGTCGCGCAGGCCGCGTTCGACGCCGCGCTGTCCTACGCCAAGGAACGCACCGCGTTCGGGCAGGCGATCTCCGAGTTCCAGGCCATCCAGCTCAAGCTGGCCGACCTGGCCACCGAGATCCAGGCCGCCCGCCTGCTCACCTACTGGGCCGCCTCCCAGGCCGACGGCGGCCGGCGGGTGGACATGGAGGCGGGCATGGCCAAGTACTTCGCCTCGGAGGTGGCGCTGAAGGCGTCCCTGGAGTCGATGCGGATCCACGGGGGCTATGGCTACTCCCAGGAGTTCGTGGTCGAGCGCCTCTACCGGGACGCGCCGCTGATGGCGATCGGCGAGGGCACCAACGACGTGCAGCGCATGGTGATCGCGCGGGCGCTGATCTCGGGCAAGGGCAAGGTCGGCTGGTGATCGCACCCGCCGGATCGTGAGCGCTCGGTCGAGGCGGGCGGTGAACGAGCGGGCGGGCGAGGCGCGCCGATGGCTTCGGTAAGTGAGTTCACCTCGCGCTCGCCGGAGGACACTGTCCAGACGGGATGGACTGCGCAAGCGAGGGACACCATGTCAGACGAGCAGGATTCCGGCCCGACACCCCACGGGCACGGGCATGGGGATGGTCATGGTGACGGGGATGGTCACGGGCATGGTCACGGGGATGAAGGTGGGGCGCGGGGGCGTGGCGGTGTCAAGGCCGTGCTGGGGCGGCTCGTGCACGCGGTCGCGCCGCACAGCCACGACAGCGCCGCCAAGACCGACACCGCCCTGGAGTCCAGCAGCCGTGGCATGCGCGTGCTGGCCGTCTCGTTCGCCGTCCTGATCGTCACCGCCGCCGTCCAGGCGGTCATCGTCCTCGCGTCCGGCTCCGTCGCGCTGCTCGGCGACACCCTGCACAACCTGGCCGACGCCCTCACCGCGGTTCCGCTGGCGATCGCGTTCTCGGTCGGGCGCCGCGCCGCCACCCGGCGCTTCACCTACGGGTACGGCCGCGCCGAGGACCTGGCCGGCATCGTCATCGTCCTGCTCATCGCCGCGTCGGCGGTCCTGGCCGGCTACGAGGCGGTCAAGCGGCTGTTCGACCCGCAGGACATCCGCGCCGTCGGCTGGGTGGCCGCCGCGGCCGTGGTGGGATTCATCGGCAACGAGTGGGTGGCGCGCTACCGCATCAAGGTGGGCCGGCAGATCGGCTCGGCCGCCCTGGTGGCCGACGGGCTGCACGCCAGGACCGACGGCTTCACCTCGCTGGCCGTGCTCCTGGGCGCGGGCGGCGCCGCGCTCGGCTTCCCGATCGCCGACCCGATCGTCGGCCTGCTGATCACCGTGGTCATCTGCTTCGTGCTGCGGGACGCCGCGCGCGAGATCTACCACCGCCTCATGGACGCCGTCGACCCGGCCCTGGTGGACGCCGCCGAACGCGTCCTGGCCACGGTCGAGGGCGTGCGCCGCGTCGGCGCCGTACGACTGCGCTGGATCGGTCACGCGCTGCACGCCGAGGTGGAGATCCTGGTGAACCACGACATCTCTGTCGTCGCCGCGCACAAGGTGGCGGTGGAGGCCGAGCACCGGCTCATCCACGACCTGCCGCGTCTGAGAGCCGCCACCGTCCACACCGACCCGTACGGCCCGGACGGCGCGGACCACCACGCCTCCCTGGCCACCCACCGGGACACCTGAGCACCCGCGCGTTCCTCGCGGCGGCACGGATCACATGCGCGTCCTCGCGGCGGGCCGGTCGGCCCATCGGATCTGCCACGTGCGCGTTCTTGGGGCGGGCCGGCCGGCCGGAGCGACTCGCCGCATCACTTGTGCGGGTACGGGTATGTTGTGGCGGGTGTCCGCCGCCGCCATCCCCGCCGCCCCCGACGCGCTGTCCGGCGCGCCCGCCCGCGACGCCCACCTCGCCAGGCTCGGCTGGCTGGACGCCCTGCGCGGCGTCGGCGCGCTGGCCGTGGTGGGCGAGCACCTCCTGCCGTGGTTCCTGCCGGGGCTCCGGCCCTACTGGTTCAACCTGGGCGTCTACGGCATCCTGGTGTTCTTCCTGGTCAGCGGCTACATCATCCCCGCGTCCCTGGAACGCCACGGCGACGTGCGGGCGTTCTGGGTCAGCCGGTTCTTCCGCCTCTACCCGCTCTACCTCAGTGTGATCGTCCTGGTGCTGGCCCTGGCGTGGTGGGTGCCGGTGCGCGAGGCCGTGCCGCGCGACGGGAGCGCGGTGGCGGCGCACGCGACCATGCTGCTCGACGTGGTGAGCGTCGGTGGCGTGGCCGACACGATGTGGACGTTGTCGTACGAGATGGTGTTCTATCTGGTGGTCACCGCGCTGTTCCTGATCAGGGCGCATGATCGCAGCGGGTCGCTGTCGATGGTGTTCGCGGCCGGGTCGGTGGTCGTGGGGCTGGTGGCGTCGGGGGCCGTGCTGGTGGGCGCGTGGCCGGCGTACGTGTCGTGCGCGGTGTTCGTGGCCGGGCTGGGCTGCGTGGTGTGGGGGCGGTTCCGTACCGCTTCGGCGTGCGTGCTCGGGCTCATGGCGGTGGTGCTGCTGGTGCTGAGCAGCCGGGTGCCGTGGCTGGGGGCGGCGGTGCTCGCGGTGATGTTCGCGGGGACGGCGATCCATCGGTGGGAGCGCGGCGAGGGACGGTTGTGGCCGGTGGCGGTCACCACCGCGCTCGTGGGGGTCGCGCCGCTGTGGGCGATCGAGAGCGGCTGGTGGTGGGTGCGGGCCGACGTGTGGCTGACCACGATCGCGCTGGCCGGGGCCACGTTCGCGGGCGCGATGGCCCTGCGCGGGCGGCGGCTGCCCCGGGTGCTCACCTGGCTCGGGCTGATCAGCTACTCGCTCTACCTGGTGCATCATCCGCTGCTGAAGTACTTCGTGGAGATCACCGGTGACCTGCGGCGGGCCGATCTGCCGTACCAGTTCCTCATGGTCGTGCTGGCGCTCGCCGTGGTGCTGGCCGTCAGCGCCTTGACCTACAGGTTCATCGAGCGGCCCATGCAGGACCTGGGCCGCCGGCTGTCACGCCGGCGCGGCGGCGGGCTCCAGCGCCAGGGCGATCTCGGGGTGGCGGGACAGGACGCCTGACACCACCGGATCCTCGGCCAGCAGGAACGCCAGATGCCTGACGGCGTGCGCGACCACGTTGGCCAGGGAGATGTCGCCGGGTGACGGCGTCGCGGGCGCCTCGCCGCGGGCGATCTCCAGCACGGGCGCCTCGATCGCGGGCAGCCAGGGCGACGGGTCCGGGCACACCGCGTACGTCAGCACGATCCGGCCGTCCGGCTCGTAACGCCAGCTCGTCGAATGCAGCACCGTGTCCTGAGCGCCGGCCGGCACCCCGCTGAGCCGCCGTGCCGCCTCATCCGGGCTTTCACCGCGCCGGGGCTGGGTAATGGCATGGCGGTATGACCAGCGATGGTCGGCGCTCGCCCGTAGCATGAGCGTCTCAACCGAGACCACGTGTCTTCCCGTCATCGCCGACAACTTACTGCCCATCATATGCAACTGCGCCCCACCCGCATACGTGCCCCCCGGCTCTTGCGCCTCACGGCGGGCCCGGCTGTAGTCGATGGCGTGCGAGAGAGAGGCCGACAGCCATGCCCGGTTCGCTGGTGCTGATGGGGTCGGGCGAGACGAGCCCGACCATGGTCGAGATCCACCGCGCCGCCACGCGGGCGTTGCGGGCGGGAGCGCGTGCCGTGCTGCTCGACACCCCCTACGCCTTCCAGGAGAACTCCGCCGACATCTCCGCCCGCGCCTGCCGATACTTCGCCCGCAGCGTCGGCCTGGATGTCGAGGTGGCGCCGGGCATCACCGGCGCCGACTGGGTCTTCTGCGGCCCCGGCAGCCCCACCTACGCGCTCGACCGGTGGGCGGACTCGGGCGTGGCCGGCGACCTGCGGGCCCGGGTTCGCGCACGTCAGGGCGTGACCGTGCTGGCCTCGGCGGCGGCCTGCACCGCCGGGCTGGCGACCGTGCCCGTCTACGAGATCTACAAGGTCGGCGCGGACCCGCACTGGCGCGAGGGCGTCGGCCTGCTGGAGCCGCTCGGCCTGCAGGCCGTCCTCATCCCGCACTACGACAACGCCGAGGGCGGCACCCACGACACCCGCTTCTGCTACCTCGGCGAACGCCGGCTCTCGCGCATGGAGCGCGAGCTGCCGGCCGGCACCGCCGTCCTGGGCCTCGACGAGCACACGGCGCTGGTCATCGATCTGGAGACCGAGTCGGTGCGCGTGGCGGGCCGGGGCGGTCTGACCGTCCGGCGGCCGGGCCGGGAGACGGTCCTGCCCACGGGCGCCCGCACCGACCTGGCCGAGCTCCGCCGCCTGGCCGAGGGCGGCGCCGGCACGGCCGCGCCGCCCCGGCCCGCGCCGGAGCCCGCGCCCGCCGAGGCCACCCTGGAGGAGTCGATCCACTCGTGCGAGGACCTGTTCAAGGCGGCCGCCGCCAAGCCCGACATGGTGGCGGCCGCGCAGACGGTCCTCGACCTGGAGGCCGAGATGGTCAAGTGGGCCGCCGACACCGAAGAGGACTCCGGCGGGGTCGAGCAGGCCAGGGAGCTGATGCGGCTGCTGATCGCCCGGCTCGGCGAGCTCGCCTCGACCGCCGGCCTGCGCTCCCTCGGTCTGCGTTCGCTGGTGGAGTCGCTGCTCACGCTCCGGGCGGAGCTGCGCGAGCAGGGGCGCTACGAGCTCGCCGACACGTTGCGGGCGGCGATGTTGCGGGGCGGCGTCCTGGTGGAGGACACCCCCGACGGCCCCCGCTGGGTCGCCGAGACCTGAGCGGGCTGGCCATGCGGGGCGCGGGCATCTCGGGCGTGGCGCGTGGGCAGGCAAAGGCAGGGTAACGTGGTTCTGTCACTCGGCGTGCTCGCTCGGCTACTCTTGGCCCCGTGTTGTCGTGCGTGCGAGACTCCCATCCATGGAAGGCGATGAGGACATGACCGCTGCGCCCGCTGACGGCTGGCTGGATGCCCATTCGCCTCCCCGGCGCGCACGGCTCTTCTCCCTGCCGCCCACCGGTGAGGACTACACCGTCGAGGACTGGCTGAAGCTGCCCGAGACAGGGGAGCGGATCGAGTTGATCGACGGGAGTTTCCTGGTGAGTCCCATGCCCGGCTACGATCACGCCATCGCGGCGAAGCGGCTGGTCCGCATCCTGGACGACGCGCGCCCCGGGGGCTTGGAGGTGGTCGAGACAGGCAATCTCGAGGTCGGCGAGGACGGCCTCATCCCCGACATCGTGGTGGGACACGCCGAGGCCATGCTGGCGGGGGTCGCCAAGCCGGCCGCGAGCGACGTCGTCTGCGTCGTCGAGATCGTCAGCCCGGGCAAGGGCAGCCATCGGCGTGACTACGACATCAAGCCCCCGAAATACGCCGCGGGTGGCATTCCGGTCTTCATCCGGGTCGATCTGGAAGGCGATGACACGCCTCGTGTCGAGGTCTTCAATCTCGGCGCGCAGGGTTACGAGCTGGTCGTGGAGGCCAAGGCGGGCACGGTGCTGGCGATCGATCTCCCGTTCCCCGTCTCGTTCGATCCCGCGGTGCTCACCGGGCCGCGACGGAAGTGACTTCCTGATCGCACGCCCCGGTGGGCACCGACGCTGGTCGCAGCGGGAAAGGTTGTTACCGGCGGGGCGGGTCGATGCGGGCGCCGTCGGCGGTGAAGATCATCACTCGGGACAGGTCCACCCCGACCTTGGCCGCGTCGCCCACGCGCCAGATGGGCCGGCCGCCGAGCCGGACGATCAGATCCGTGCGGCGGTGGATCCCGCTGTTCGGGTTCTGTCCCACCTGCTCCTGCTGCTGCCGCTCCTCCTCGCGTTGCGCGAACAGCCGCCGCATCAGCCCCGACAGCTTGCCCGAGCCGTTCTTCTCGCCGTTGGCCTGCCCGCGCGGGTCCGGCGGCTCGGGCACCGCCACGGCCGGCATGCCGCACTCCAGGTACGCCAGCCACTCGTGCCCGTGATACTCCAGCGCTCGCACCCGCCCGTAGAACGACGGGCCCTCATAGCTCTCCGGCACCGGCGCCAGCCCGTCCGGGCGCAGCCCCACCAGCACCTGCCCGCCGGTGTGCTGCGAGATCGCGTACGCCCTGGGATCGCTCCAGGGCAGCGTGAGCCGATGCGGGCCGAAGTCCATGAGCACATATTGGTTCTGCGGCGTCCTGACATGGGCGGCTAACAGGTTCAACTGCTGGGAGTTGAGGAAGGCCGCCACGAACGCCGTCGCTGGATCGTTGTAAATCTGGGCCGGAGTACCGACGTCCTGCAGGACGCCGCGATTCAGGATCGCGATCCGGTCCGCCAGCGTCAGGGCCTCGACCTGGTCGTGCGTCACGTAGATCGTGGTGACGCCGAGCGACCTGACCAGCGCCGAGATCTCCATGCGCAGTTCGGTGCGCATGCCGGCGTCCAGGTTCGACAGGGGCTCGTCCATGAGGAACAACTTGGGCTGCCGCACGATCGCCCGGCCCATCGCGACCCGCTGCCGCTGCCCGCCCGAGAGCGTGCCGGGGCGGCGGTCCAGCGTTTCGTCGATGTGCAGCGCCTTGGAAAGTTCAGTGACGCGCTCGCGTACCATCGACGGGTCGGCTTTGGCGATCTCCAACGGAAAGGCGATGTTCCCGCGTACGGTCCGGTGCGGATACAGGGCGCCGTTCTGAAACACCATGGCGACGTCGCGATCTCGCGGAGGCAGATGTTTCGCCATCTGGCCGTCCAACCAGAGATCACCCTCGGTGATCTCCTCCAATCCCGCGATCATCCGGAGTAACGTCGACTTGCCACATCCTGAAGGTCCAAGGAGGACGAGAAACTCGCCGTCTTCCGCGTGGAGGCTCAGCCGGTCGACTGCTAGGTAGCCGCCCGGATACACCTTGGTCACTTTGTCGAGAACGACTGAGCTCATGGGCTCACACCTTGCGCGCGGGTCACCTGTGACGAGGCTGATTAAAGAGGTAGTACATCGCTCCTTAACGCTACATGTCCACCTTTGACATAAAAGATCTCGTGTTTGCGTGTTTCGGTCAGGGGTTTTGGGGGTCCGTACGCCGTAATTTCCGTATTAGGGGTTTTTGGAAAGGGCTTGCGCAAATTTGCCGCAAGGGTTTTCATGGGTCGGGGACGATCCGAGGGGGACCATGACCGCATGGGCGCGGGACACCGCGATCCGCCAGGTGCGCACGCGCAGCGTCGCGGGCCGCGACGGCGATCCCGAAAGCGCCCTGATGAGGTCCGGAGGGCGGGACGTCCGTGCCGGAAACCTCGCGGAGCCCGGCGTCGAGGGAGCGCCGCCGCTCGCCTCCGATGTGCCTGGAGCAGGAGCTTCGGCGGCCTGCCGGAAAGTAAAGTGTGAGGCATGAACGGTCACGCTCGCCTAGCCGACATCGCCGCCCAGGCCGGGGTGAGTGAGGCCACGGTCAGCAGAGTGCTCAACGGCAAGCCCGGTGTCTCCGCGGCCACCCGCCAGGCGGTGATGACCGCGCTCGACCTCATGGGTTACGAGCGCCCGCCCCGGCTGCGGCAGCGCAGCAACGGGCTGGTCGGCCTGGTGACGCCGGAGCTGGACAACCCGATCTTCCCCGCGTTCGCGCAGGCCATCGAGAAGGCGCTGACCCAGCACGGCTACACGCCCGTGTTGTGCACGCAGCTTCCTGGCGGCGCGCCCGAGGACGAGTTCACCGAGCTGCTCGTCGATCGCGGCGTGAGCGGCATCGTGTTCGTCTCGGGCCTGCACGCCGACACGACCGCGCGGATGGACCGCTACACCCGCCTGACCGATCGCGGGCTGCCGATCGTCCTCGTCGACGGCTACAGCGAGCACATCGACGCGCCCTTCATCTCGCCCGACGACCGCCTGGCCGCGCGGCTGGCCGTGCAGCACCTGGCCGACCTCGGCCACGAGCGCATCGGGATCGCGCTGGGGCCGCGCAGGTTCGTGCCGGTGATCAGGAAGATCGAGGGCTACAAGGAGGCGATGGCCCAGCTCCTCGGCGCCTCCGACGTCGACGACCTGATCTCTCACTCGCTGTTCTCCGTCGAGGGCGGGCAGGCCGCCGCCGCGCAGCTTCTCCTGCGCGGCTGCACCGGCATCGTGTGCGCCAGCGATCTCATGGCGCTGGGTGCGATCCGCGCCTGCCGGCAGAAGGGGCTGTCGGTGCCGGGAGAGGTGTCCGTCGTCGGGTTCGACGACTCGCCGCTGATCGCGTTCACCGATCCGCCGCTGACCACCGTGCGCAAGCCGATCGGCGCCATGGCGTCGGCCGCCGTGCAGACGCTGCTCGAAGAGGTCAACGGCGCGCCCGGCAAGCACGTGGAGCTGGTCTTCCAGCCGGAGCTCGTCGTGCGCGGCTCCACCGGCTCGGGTCCGCTGGTCAACCGGTGACGCGCGACGTCCTGGTCCTCGGCGGCGCCGGGGTCGACACGACGGTGTACGTGCCGGAGCTGCCGCTGCCGTACAAGGACACTTATCATGTGCCCCCGGTCGTCGACCGGATCGGCAACACCGGCGCGGGCGTGGCGCTCGGCTGCCACGCGCTGGGGCTCGGCGTCGCGTTCGCCGACCTGATCGGCGACGATCCGCAGGGCGCGCTGATCCGCCACGCGCTGCGCGCCCTCGACTGCCGCTGGGGGAGCGCCGAGGCGGGCACCCGGCGCAGTGTCCTGCTCGTCGGGCCCGACGGCCGCCGCACCTCGTTCTACGACCCGAAGGCCACGCCCGACGAGCGCCTGGCGCGCGAGCTCTACGCCGACGTGCGCCCCCGCCACGTACACCTGTCGATCATGGACTTCTGCCGCCACGTCTTCCCCGACGTCGAGGGCCTGCCGATCTCCACCGACCTGCACGACTGGGACGGCGACGGCGACTACCAGAAGGACTTCGCCTACGGCTCCGACCTGGTGTTCCTGTCGGCCGCCGCGCTGCCCGACCCGGCCGCCACGATGCGGGACGTCCTGGAGCGCGGGCGCGCCCACACGGTCGTGTGCACGCGCGGAGCCGACGGCTGCCTCGTCCTGACGCGAGAGTCGGGCTTGCGGGCCTTCTCCGCCGCGCCGCTGCCCGGCCCGGTGGCCGACAGCAACGGCGCGGGCGACGCGTTCGTCTCCGGCTTCCTGTACGGCACGCTGCGTGACCGGCCGCTGGAGGAGTGCGTGCGGCTCGGCTCGGTCGCCGGCGCGCACGCCTGCACGGTCACCGGCACCCACGAGTCCCCGATCACCGAGGATCTGCTGCTGAGCAGGGCTCTGCCCTAGCCCGCCGATCGTGCGCCTCGCCTGCGTGCCGGAGACGGCTCGTCCAGCTCCCGCCAGGCGCGGCAGGCGAACGGGGGGACGGAGGCGATCACGTAGACGGCGGTGAACGCGTACAGGGTGATCGCCAGGCCGGTCAGCTCGGTGAGCGAGCCGGCCAGCAGGCCGCCCATGGGCATGCCCGCGTACGTGGTGGCCGTCAGGGTGCTCAGCACCCGCGCGCGCAGCCGCACCGGAATCCGGTCGAACTGCACCACGCCGAGAATGGGATTGATGGCGCCCGCGGCGAAACCGGAGAGCGCGGTGACGGCGAGGACCATGGGGAACGGCACCTCCAGCGCCAGCGCCAGCACGCGCGGCACCCCGGCGAAGAGAAAGCACCATCCGTAGGTCAGGCGGCGGGGTAATCGTTCGGCCGCGGTGCCGTAGACGATCGTCCCGGCCACCGCGCCCGCCCCCAGCGCGCCGGTCAGCAGGCCGAACGCCCGGGGATCGCCGGCCACGTCGCGGGCGTAGAGCACCAGCAGGACCTGCGTCACGCCCGTGTCCAGCATGTTGACGACCACGATCATCGAGGTGGCGCTCATCTGCAGCCGGTCGCGCCAGAGGAAGGTCAGGCCGTCGCGCAGGTCGCTGAGATATCTGCGCGAGTCGCCCTGCCACCTGTCGGTACGCGGCACCCCGCCGCCGATCAGGGCCGCGGAGAGCAGGAACGTCACCCCGTCCACGCACAGCAGCGCGCTCGGGCCGAGCCAGAGGATCAGCAGGCCGGCGAGCGGCGCGCCCACCATCGTGGCGCCCCGGTTGACGCCGTCGTACGCCGCCGTCGCCCGCTCGATCCGCACCCCGGCGAGCTCGGACAGATCCGGCAACATCGCCTTGCGGGCGGTGTCTCCCGGCGTGGCCGCCAGCCAGCGGACGAACAGCAGCACGAGCAGGAGCGGGAAGGAGATCCCGGTCGTCAGGGACACCATCGGGATGGCGAGGACGATGAGCCCGCTCGCCAGATCCGACAGGACGCTCGTCCAGCGGAAGCCGAGCCAGTCCACCAGCGTCCCGCCGAAGGCGGCGGAGATGACGATGGGGAAGGTGGTCGCGAACGCGGCCAGACCCGTGAGCCCCGCGCTCTTCGTGGTCTCCAGGACGAACCACGGCACGGCGAGCATCGACAACACGTTGCCGGTGACCGATAAGGCGTTGGCGGCCAGCAAGGTGATGAATGGACGCCTCACGCGACAATGCCCCCGCCAACGGTTCCTGCTTCAGCGTTACTCATGGGCGGCTTGTGGTCAAGGTATCCGGTTTGGGGTCTAAAGTCTGGGCTGTGGGCTTCTGGGGGATGGTGGCGAGGGTTCTGCCCGCGTATCCGGCTCTCGTTGTTCGAAGGGGAGTCATGTACCGCTGGGAGATCGTCCAGGCTGTC
The DNA here is from genome assembly GCF_053592075.1 of Nonomuraea sp. NPDC002799. Lineage (NCBI taxonomy): Bacteria > Bacillati > Actinomycetota > Actinomycetes > Streptosporangiales > Streptosporangiaceae > Nonomuraea > Nonomuraea sp. NPDC002799. The sequence continues at coordinate 65,478 of NZ_JBSFVA010000007.1, read as the reverse complement.
ACCGGGCAGCGGGTGTTCGGGATCGTCAGGACCGCGGGGCCCGATGAGGCGGTGGCCGCCGCGCAGGCCGTGCTGGACGCCGGGCTGCACGCCGTCGAGGTGGCGCTCACCACGCCGCGGGCGCTCACCGCCATCGCGCGGCTCACGGAGCTGCGGCCCGGGGCGCTGGTCGGCGCCGGGACCGTGCTCGACGCCGCGGCGGCCCGCGCCGCCGTCGAGGCCGGCGCCCGCTTCCTCGTCTCGCCCCACCTGAACCCCGACGTCATCCGCGCCGGGCACCGCTACGGCGTGCCGGTCTTCCCCGGGGTGTTCACCCCGGCGGAGATCGTGCGCGCCCTGGAGGAGGGCGCGGACGCGGTCAAGATCTTCCCGGCCTCCGCCGTGTCGCCCTCCTGGCTGCGTGACGTGCGGGCCGCGCTGCCGCAGGTGCCCGCCATCCCCACCGGTGGGGTGACCATCGACGACGCGCCGGACTGGATCGCGGCCGGCGCCGTGGCCTGCGGCATGGGGGCCGCGCTCACCTCTGGCGGCGCGCAGGCGGCGCGCGAGCGGGTCACCGCGCTGCTCGCCAGGCTCGCCGCACCCGGGCGGCCCGGTGGAGCTTGCTGACCCCCGCCATCAGAGGAGAAGCCATGATCGCCGCCGTTGAGGAGAGCGCATGACCGTCGCCGTCCATGTCGGCCCCGAGCCGGTGCCCGTGCTCATCGACGCCGTACGCCGCGCGGGCGGCCGGGTCGTGCCGCTGGACGAGGCCGAGGCCATCGTCTACTACGGCAACGACGACCCGGAGGAGGTGCGGTCCATGCTGCACGACCGCATCCGCTGGGTGCAGCTCCCGCACGCGGGCGTCGAGCGGTGGGCCGACGCCGGGGTCATCACCGCGCGTCCCGTCTTCACCGCCGCCACCGGCTCCTACGGCGCGCCCGTGGCCGAGCACGCGCTGGCTCTGCTGCTGGTGGCCGCCCGCGGGCTGCACCGGCTGGCCAGGGCGACGACGTGGGGGCCCAACACCTCCAGGGAGCTGGCCGGCTCGACGGTCGCCATCGTCGGCTGCGGCGGCATCGGCCGGGCGCTGATCCGGCTGCTGGAGCCGTTCGGCTGCTCGATCGTGGCGGTCAGCGACAGCGGCGAGGTGCCCGGCGCGACCAGGGTCCTCCCGCGCGCCCGCTATCGCGAGGCGCTGCCCGAGGCCGGGTACGTCGTCGTCGCGGCGCCCGCCACCCCCGGCACCAGGGGCATGTTCGCCGCCCGCGAGTTCGGCCTCATGCGCCAGGACGCCTGGCTGGTGAACGTCGCCAGAGGCGGCCTCGTCGTCACCGACGACCTGGTGACCGCGTTGCGTACGGGCCGCATCGGCGGTGCGGCGCTCGACGTCACCGACCCCGAGCCGCTGCCGGCCGGGCATCCGCTGTGGGAGCTGGAGAACGTGCTGATCACACCGCACAGCGCCAATCCGCGCCAGGCATACTGGCGCGGCCTGGCCGAACGCGTCACCGCCAACGTCCGCCACTTCGGCGCCGGCGACCCGCTGGAGGGACGCATCTCCCCGTCACAGGGCTTCTGACGGCACCATGCCACCGGGACTTCCCGACGTTTTGATCGCGCTCACCCGAGGCTGAGCCGGGCTCCCGTGCTCAGGCCCGAGTCGTGCACTTCCAGCCCCCGGGCGGCGAGGCTTTTCGGCAGCTCGAAGACCAGCGCGCCGGTGAACGACCGGCCGGCTTCGATGCGGATCGGCGTGATCTCCTTGCCGCCGCTGTCGAGCAGCTTGGTGCCGCCGTGCAGCGCGTCCTCCTCGTCGATCAGCTTCTGCTGACCGGGGTAGAGCACCCGGGCCTCCTGGCCGACGTTGTTGACGCGGACGCCGATCTGGCACGTGCGCTTGGCCGCGGTCTTGGCGGGCTTGGGGCACTTCGTGCTCGTCACGGCGAACTCCAGCTTGCCGTCCTGCACCGGCCCGTCCTCGCCGACGGCGGGGGTGCGCCACACCCAGGCGAGCACGGTCAGCAGCAGCACCAGCAGCAGCGCCGCGATGACGAGGGCCGTCAGGCAGCCCGCGAGCACGCTCCGCTTGCGCTTGGCGGGCGGGTAACCCGGGAGCGGCCCCTGGCCGGTGGTCGCGTGATGGGGCACGTGCCCGGCTTGGTGGGGGAGCGGGACGTGCCCGAGCGGGCCCGTCCGGTCCAGATGCGGCGGCTGCGGCACCCGCCCCGTCCCGGGCACGGGACCGGTGCGCTCGGCCCGCGGCGGCTGCTGTCCACGGGGAACCCCCGGTGTGGGGCCGGTGCGTTCGGCCGGTGGTGGCTGGTGCAGGTTGCGGGCGACGCCGGGCGTGGGCCCGGTGCGTTCCGCCGGTGGTGGCTGGCGCAGGTTGCGGGGAGTGCCGGGGGTGGGCCCGGTGCGTTCCGCAGGCGGCGGTTGGTGGAGGTTGCGGGCAACACCGGGCGTAGGTCCGGTGCGTTCCGCCGGTGGCACCTGCTGGGGTGCGCGGACGTCGGGCGGCACCTGGTGGGATGCGCGGACGTCGGGGCGGCGCGGCGGCTGGGGCCGGCCGGTGCCCGGCGCCTGGCCGGTGCGGTCGGGCGGCATCGGCTGCGGCGCGTGCGGCATCAGCGGCTGGAACTCCGAGGCGTTCCACGCGTTGGTCAGATGCTTGGTCGCGGCGAGTTGCGCCGCCGGCTCGTCGGCCGCCTCCACCAGCTCCAGCAGCAGTTGCCGGGCCGCCGGACGGCGCGCGGGGTCGGGATGGATGGCCGCGGCCACCAGCCGGTCGAGCGGCGCGGGCAGCCCCCGCAGGTCCGGCGGCGCGGTGCGGGCCCGTGCCGCCATCACGTAGGCGTCGCCCTCGCCGAACGGATGCCCGCCGAGCCCCGCGTACGCGATGAGCGACCCCCACGCGAACACGTCGCCCGCCGGGCTGGTGCGCCCCTCGAAGACCTGCTCGGGAGCGATCCATCCGGGTGTGCCCATCACCATGCCGGCGTTGGTGTGCCGGGCGTCCACGTGTGAGGACCTGGCCAGGCCGAAGTCGATCACCCGGGGCCCGGCCAGCGTCAGCATGACGTTGGCCGGCTTGAGGTCGCGGTGCACGAGCCCCGCCGCGTGGATCGCGGTCAGCGCGGCGGCCACGCCGACGGCCGCGGAGTGCAGCACCGACGGCGACAGCGCGCCGTGCTCGATCAGGTGGTTCTCCAGGGAGATGCCGTCGATGTACTCGGTCACCAGGTAGAGGACGCCGCCGTCCTCGCCGTGGTCGAGCACGCGCGCCGTGCAGAACGAGGCCACCTTGCGCGCGTTGGACACCTCTTCGTTGAAGCGCGCGCGGTAGACCGGGTCCGCGGCGAAGTCGCGGCGGATCGCCTTGAGCGCCACCCGCGTGCCGTCGGCCCCCTTGGCGAGGTAGACCGTGCCCATTCCGCCCGAGCCGAGACGGCTGATCAGCTCATATGAGCCGATCGCCGGCGGATCTTCCGGCGTCAGCGGAGTGCCTGCGGAGCGCCCCAACGTCGCCGTCCTCTCGCCGTCGTCATCCCGTCCCCTCAACCCGAACCGTTCCTCCGCCCGGCATGGCCTATTTCCACCCAAGACTCTAACGGAGGAAGGGCCTGCCCGGTGGCGTCTAGGTCTGAGCGGACTGGCGGCGGACGGGGCGCATCGTCACCCGCAGGCGCGCGAGATTGATCGTGTGCGGGAGCGGCCGGCGCGGGGAGAGCGGCCGCCCGACCGGCTTGGGGCGGGCCGTGCGCAACATGCCGCCGAGGAAGGCGGTCCCGACCGCGAGCGTCAGGTGCACGCCGCCGCAGCCGGGCATGGCCCACCACTCCTGCGCGGCGGTGCCGTCCAGCCAGATCTCCGGCGTGAACGTGTCCGCGTACGCCAGGCGCGGGTTGCGCTGGTGCGCGGCCATCGGCACGAGCACGGTGGTGCCGGGGGGCAGGGTGGCGCCGTACCAGTCGGTCTCGGTGGTGGTGACCCGGGACAGCGCGGGCACGGGCGGCCACAGGCGCAGCGCCTCGCGCAGGCAGGCCCGCAGATGGTCGGCGTCGGCGCGGGCCGCCTTGCGGTGCGCGGGGTGGACGGCGAGCAGGGCCAGCGTCTGCATCAGGCCCGTCCCGGCCACGCCGAGCCCCATCAGCCAGAACGCCGCCTGCATGAGCCCGCGTGAGTCGGCCTCGCCGGACCTCTCGGCGATCAGCCCGGCCAGGCTGCCGGGCTCGGCGCGGCGCAGGTGGTCGATGATCCGCGCGTCGTAGCGGCCGGCGAGGAGGTCCTGGCGGCGCCTGGCCCGCCACCTGCCCGCCCGCGTCACGCCCGTCAGCAGCCGGGTGAGCTCCTCGTCGCGGGCCGCGCCGTCGCCGTAGACGCAGCGCCGGGCCACGCGCTGCCAGCGGGCGTTGAGCCGCGCGTAGTCCACCACGCCCTCGGTCAGCGTGCCGGCCTCCTCGCGGGCGATCTCGATGAACGCCGGCCGCAGCACGTCCGTCGGCAGGCCGAAGGGGCGCTGCTCGACGGACGGGGCGTACGCGTCGTCCCCCTCCGACAACACGCGCAGCGCGTCGCGCTTGGACAGGACCAGCAGCGCGGGGCCGCGCAGGCCGCGCACCAGCACGGGCCGGCCGCCGTAGCGGCTCTCCAGGTCGGCCACCAGCGCCCGCGAGCGCAGCGGGTCGCGGCCGGGGGTCAGGTGCGGCGTGCCCGGCGGGACGAGCGTGGCCGCCAGCCGGACGCTCTCCAGCGTGGTGGCCCTGGGCAGCCCCCTAGGCACGCGCCGCCTGCTCGACCGGCGCCCGCGGATCCGGGGCTGTCCAAGGCCGGACCGCGGGCGCCTCCTGGGTGGCCGGAGCGGGAAGGAAGTCCATGAGTCGATGTGATCGCCCGGCGCCCGGTCCGCGCAATCACGGATTTCGGTCAGTGGAACACTTTCGGTCGCGAGATTCGCGGGCGTCCCAGTGACCGGAACACCTACACGCCGAGCAGCGCGGCCGAGAGGGCCCGGGCGGCGCCGCGCACGGTGCTGCCCAGCTTGGCGAGCGGCGCCGCGGCGGCGGGCGCGGCCACGCCCAGCGACATGCAGATCCGGCCGCCCGGCCCGAAGACGGGGGCGGCCACGCAGGCCACGCCCTCGGTGTATTCCTCCAGCGCGTACGCCACGCCGTGCCGGCGGATCTGGGCCAGCTCGCGCTCCAGCCGGCCCGGCGTGGTGATCGTCCGCGACGTCATGCGCTCGAACGACCCGCGCGCCAGCAACTCCTGGCGCAGCGCGGGATCGAAGGCCAGCAGCGTCTTGCCCGTGGCCGTGCAGTGCAGCGGCGCCCGGTCGGCGTCGTCGGAGCGCGAGCCGACCCGGTTGTGCCCGTAGAGGCGCTCGACGTAGCGCGCCTCCAGGCTGGCGGGCACGGCCAGGTTGACCGTCTGCCTGGTGCTCTCGTAGAGGTAGAGCAGGTAGGGGAGCACCACCCGGCGGGTGCCGGGCACCCGGGCACGGGTGATGCCCGCCATCGACTCCAGCAGCTCGCCGGGCAGATAGCCGTTGCCCACCCGCCTGGCCAGCGCGCGCGAGCACAACACGCCGAGCAGCCGGTGGGCGGTCGACTTGGGCAGGCCGGTGCGGCGGCACAGGTCGGACAGGCTCATGGGGCGGGCGGCGGCGCTCAGCGCGAGCAGGAGGTCGATCCCGCGCTCCAGGCTTCCCGGCTGCGCCGCCGGGCGTACGTCGATCAGCGGTGGCGCCTGACGGGCCGTTGGCGTCGGCATGAATGTCCTTTCACCCTCCGAGGAGCGGAAAGGGCTACCCGGGGTCAGCGGTTTTCCGTTACTTGACGTACCCGCTCGACTACCGCTGATACCCGCCGATGATCTCCGCGTACACGGAAACAGCCACTTCACCAGGTGTTCTGGCCCCTATGTCCAGACCCGCCGGAACTCGGATCCGCTCACCTCCCTCCACCCGCGCCAGGACCGCCGCGCCGCGCTTGCGGCTGGCGATCAGGCCGATGTACGGGACGCCCTTGGCCAGCGCGTCGCGCAACACCGGCTCCTCGGCCACGCCGTGCGAGGCGACCAGCACGGCGGAGGTGTCGGCCGCGACCGCGGTGAGCGGGTCCGAGGCGACCTCGATCTGGTAGCCGAGTGCCTTGCCGACCGCGGCGAAGGCCCTGGCGATGGGGCTGTCGCCGTACACGTGGACGAGCACGGGAGGCAGCACGGCCTCCAGGAAGATCTCCAGCGTGCCGCCCGACAGGCACGGCTGGCCCACGGCGACCAGGCCCTCCTCCTCGCGTGGCGCGTCGGCCTCCGGGGTGATCCGCAACAGCGTGGCCTGCCCGGTGCGCAGCAGCCGCAGCCCCTGCGCCCGGACGGTGTCGGTGGCGCAGACGCCGCCGACGAACCCCTCGATCGTCCCGTCGGGCAGCACCAGCGCGCGGTCGCCCGCCTTCGCGCTGGTCGGCCGCTGCGCCCGGACGACCGTGGCCAGCACGTACGGCTCCCGCCCCGACCGCAGCCGCGCGACCCGGGTGTCCAGGTCCACGGCCGGCTGCGGGCGGGGCGCGGGCATGCCGAGGAAGTCGGTCACGAGATCGCCAGGTCGGTGCGGAACGGATCGCCGTGGATCACGCGCCAGACGTTCGCGGGGGTGAGCGGCATGTCGGCATGGCGCACGCCGTACGGCTGAAGCGCGTCCACCACGGCGTTGACCACGGCCGGCGGGGACCCGACGGTGGCCGACTCGCCGACACCCTTGGCCCCGATGGGATGCGTCGGCGACGGCGTCACGGTCTCGCCCAGCTCCCACGACGGGCACTCCATCGAGGTCGGCAGCAGGTAGTCCATGAACGACGCCCCGAGATGGTTGCCGTCCTCGTCGAACGCCATCACCTGCATCAGCGCCATCCCGATCCCGTCGGCCAGACCGCCGTGGATCTGCCCCTCGACGATCATCGGGTTGATCCGCACGCCGCAGTCGTCCACCGCCACGAACCTGCGCACCTTCACCTGCCCGGTGCCCGGGTCGACGTCCACGACGCAGATGTAGGCGCCGAACGGGTAGGTGAGGTTGGGCGGGTTGTAGACGGTGGTGGCGTCCAGGTGGCCCTCGACGCCCTCGGGCAGCTCCAGGTTGGAGTGCGCGGCCAGCGCGATCTCCGCCATCGACCGGCCGGTCGACGGGTCGCCCACGACCGACCACTTGCCGCCGGCCCACTCCAGGTCCTCCGGCGCGGCCTCCAGCATGGCCGCCGCGACGATCTTGGCCCGGTCGCGCACCTTCCGCGACACGATCGCCGCCGCCGCCCCGGAGACGGGGGTGGAGCGGGAGCCGTAGGTGCCCAGCCCGAACGGCGTCTGGTCGGTGTCGCCGTGCACCACCTCGACGTCGTCGGCCGGGATGCCCAGCTCCTGCCCGACGATCTGGGCGAACGTGGTCTCGTGCCCCTGGCCCTGCGACTGGCACGACACCCGCAGCACCGCCTTGCCCGTCGGATGCACGCGCAGCTCGGCGCCGTCGGCCATGCCGAGGCCCAGGATGTCCATGTGCTTGCGCGGGCCGGCGCCGACGGCCTCGGTGAAGAAGCTGATGCCGATGCCCATCAGCTCGCCCCTGGCCCGCTTGTCGGCCTGCTCGGCGCGGAGCTTGTCGTAGCCGGCCATGTCCAGGGCCAGGCGCAGCGCCTTGGGGTAGTCGCCCGAGTCGTACTCCCAGCCGGTGGGGGAGTGGTAAGGGAACTGGTCAGGCTTGAGCAGGTTGCGCGTCCGCAGCTCGGCCGGGTCCAGGCCGAGCTCGGCGGCCAGCACGTCGACCATGCGCTCGACCAGGTAGACGGCCTCGGTGATGCGGAAGGAGCAGGCGTAGGCGACGCCTCCGGGGGCCTTGTTGGTGTAGACGCCGGTGACCTCGCAGTGCGCGGCCTCGATGTCGTAGGAGCCGGAGAAGACGTGGAAGAACCCGGCGGGGAACTTGGTGGGCTGCGCGGTGCCGTTGAAGGCGCCGTGGTCGGCCAGCACCTTGACCCTGATCGCCTGGATCCGGCCGTCGCGGGTCGCGGCCACCTCGCCGCGCATGTGGTAGTCGCGGGCGAAGGAGGTGCTCATGAGGTTCTCGGAGCGGTCCTCCATCCATTTGACCGGCTTGCCGGTGACGATGGAGCCGACGATCGCACAGACATATCCCGGATAAATCCCGACCTTTCCGCCGAATCCGCCGCCGATGTCCGGTGAGATCACCCGGATCTTGTGCTCCGGCAGCCCGGCCACCATCGCGTACAGCGTGCGGTGCGCGTGCGGCGCCTGCGTGGGGCACCAGACGGTCAGCTTGCCGGTCACCTTGTCGAAGTCGGCCACCGCGCCGCACGTCTCCAGCGGCGCCGGGTGCACGCGCGGGTAGATCATGTCCTGCGCCACCGTGACCTCGGCCTGCTCGAAGAGCGTGTCGGTCCGGGCCCGGTCGCCCGCCTCCCAGTCGAAGATGTGGTTGCCGGTACGGCCTTCGAGATCGTCCCTGATCACCGGCGCGCCGGGGTCGAGCGCCTTCCTGGCGTCGATGACCGCGTCGAGGGGCTCGTAGTCGACGTCGATCAGCTCCAGCGCGTCACGGGCCGAGTAGGGGTCCTCGGCCACCACGAACGCGACCTCCTGCCCCTGGAAGCGCACCTTGTCGGTGGCCAGCACGGCCTGGGTGTCCTGCGACAGCGTGGGCATCCAGGCCAGGCCGAGCCCCGCCAGGGTCTGCCCGGTGATGACCGCCTTGACCTTCGGATGCGCCTCGGCGGCCGAGGTGTCGATCGACAGGACGCGGGCGTGGGCGTGCGGGCTGCGCAGCACGGCGCCGTACAGCATGCCGGGCAGGCGTACGTCGTCGGTGTAGTTGCCGCGGCCCCTGATGAAACGGGCGTCCTCTTTGCGCTGCATGCGTCCGTAGCTCATGAGCTCTTCGCCTCCTCGTCCGCGGCCCACCGGATGGCGCGGACGATGTTCTCGTAGCCGGTGCAGCGGCAGAGTTGCCCCGAGATGGCCTCGCGGATCTGGCCCTCGTCGGGGTTGGGCACGCGGTCGAGGAGCGCGCGGGCGGTCAGCAGCATGCCGGGCGTGCAGAACCCGCACTGCAGCCCGTGGCACTCCACGAACCCCTTCTGCACCGCGTCCAGCTCGCCGTCCCGCTCCAGCCCCTCCACGGTGGTCACCTCGTGGCCGTCGGCCATCACGGCGAGCACCGTGCACGACTTGACCGGAACGCCGTCGAGCCGCACCGTGCAGACGCCGCAGTTGGAGGTGTCGCAACCCCAGTGGGTGCCGGTCAGCGTCAGTTCGTCGCGCAGGAAGTGCACGAGCAGCAGCCTGGGCTCGACGTCCCTGGTGTACGGCTGCCCGTTCACGGAGACCGTGATCCGCATGTCAGATCCTCCCCGCGGCCCTGGCCAGCGCGCGCCGGGTCAGCTCGGCGGCCAGGTGGCGCTTGTAGTCGACGGGGCCGCGCTGGTCGGCGTGCGGCTCGCAGTGCTCGGCGGCGATCCGGCCCGCCTCCGCGAACGCCTCGTCGCCCGGCGGCCGCCCGGTCAGGTGCGCCTCGGCCTCCGGGGCGCAGAAGTGCTCGGCCCCGACGGCGGTCAGCCCGATGCCGGCCTGCGCGATCACGCCGTCCCTGACGGTGAGCACCGCGCCGGCCGCCGCCACCGGCCAGTCGCCGACACGCCGCTCGACCTTCTCGTACGCGCTGCCCGTCCCCGCCGCGATCGGCACGCGGAGCTGGACCAGCAGCTCGTTCGGCTGGACCGCGGTCTCGTACGGGCCCTCGTGGAAGGCGCGCAGCGGCACCGAACGCCGCCCGCCCGCGCCCTGGATCACCGCCGACGCGCGCAGCGCGGAGAAGACGGCCGAAAGGTCCTCCGAAGGGTCGCCTTGGCAGAGCGATCCGCCGACGGTGCCCCGATTTCTGACGACGGGGTCGGCGATAACGCGCTCAGCATCCTGAAATATCGGGAAAAGGTCGGTGGCCGTGGCGCTGTCGAGCAGCTCCGAGTGGCGGACCAGCGCGCCTATGACCAGCTCATCACCCTCGACGGCGATCCGCCCCAGCTCCGACAGGCCGTTGATGTCGATCAACGCCTCCGGCTGGGCCAGGCGCAGCTTCATCATGGGGATGAGACTGTGGCCGCCCGCCACGATTCTGGCTTCGGGGCCGTACCGCTCAAGGAGCTCGATCGCGTGCGGCACGCTGTCGGCCCTTTCGTATTCGAACCTCGCTGGAACCTGCATGCCTGCACATTGCTGTTACCGATTTGTCGCGACAATCCACAAATAAGGGATTCCTTAATGCGGTTCCGCGATCTATGAAGGAGCAATGACACTCGGCCAGCTAGGGGCGTTCGTCTTCGTCGCCCGTCTGGGTTCCGTCAAGGCGGCCGCCAGGGCGCTCGGCGTGAGCGAGCCCGCGGTCTCCCAGTCACTCGGGCAACTGCGCAAGCATCTCGGGGACCCGCTGCTGACCCGGTCCGGCGACGGGATGGTGCTGACGGAGGGCGGCCGGCGGCTGCTCGGCATCGCCGCCCAGATCGTCGCCCTCGGCGCGGAGGCGGTCGCCGCCGTCCAGCCCGGCCATCCCGCCCGGCTGCACGTCGTCATGGACGCCGAACTGGCCGAGTACGTCGCGGGGCCGCTCATCTGCCTCTTCGCGCAGCGCAAGGCGGTGGACGCGACCACCGGCGTGGCGGCCACCGCCGAGATGCCGCTCCTGCTGGCCAGCCGCCTGGCCGACGTCGCGCTGGGGGCGCAGGCGCAGGGCGACGGGCTGACGAGCCGGCCGGTGTTGCGCTGCCGCCTCATCGTGGTGGGCTCGCCGCGCGGGCGCCGGGACCACTGGCTGGTGGGCCCGTCCGGCGCCGACCCGGCCAGCGACACCAGCAGGCTGCTGCGCCTGCTGCGGGTGCCGGAGTCACAGGTGCGGGTCTTCGCCAACCAGACGGCGGCGTGGAAGGCCGCCGCCGAGGGCGCCGGGGTCGCGCCGGCCACCGCCCACCTGGTGGCCCCGCAACTGCGCAAGGGCGAGCTGGTGGCGATCGAGACCGCGGCGACCCCGCTGCCCGCCTACTGGTACGCCAGCACGCTCGAAGGGGCGAACCGGTCGGCCGCGGCGGGCACCTTCCTGGACTTCCTGACGACGCCGGCCGCGACCCAGATCATGCGCACGCCCGACGACGGCGTCCCGCGCAGCCGCTTCCGCCCGCCGGTCCGCGTCTCCATCTGGAGCTGACGTCAGCGGAGGGCGGCCGCCTCGGCGGCGAGCTTCTCCACGCGGCCCCAGTCGCCGGCCGCCAGCGCGTCGGCCGGGGTCAGCCAGGTGCCGCCGACGCAGCCCACGTTCGGCAGCGCGAGATAGCTGGGCGCGGTGTCGACCCGGATGCCGCCCGTCGGGCAGAACCGCACGTCGGGCAGCGGGCCGCCCATCGACTTCAGGTAGGGCACGCCGCCCGCGGCCTCGGCAGGGAAGAACTTCAGCTCCTTGATCCCCCGCTCGACCAGCGCCATCACCTCCGACACGGTCGCCGCGCCCGGCAGGAACGGGACACCGCTGGAGTCCATGGCCTCGACCAGCGACAACGTCGTGCCCGGCGAGACCAGGAACTTCGCTCCCGCCGCCACCGACGCCGCGATGTCGTCCGACGTCCTGATCGTGCCGGCCCCGACGGTCGCCTCCGGCACCTCGGCGGCGATCCTGGCGATGGCCTCGCGCGCGGCAGGCGTGCGCAGGGTCACCTCGATGACCGGCAGGCCACCGGCGACCAGCGCCCTGGCCAGCGGGACGGCGGTCTCGACGTCCTCGATCACCACGACGGGGACCACGGGGGCGAGATCGAGCAAGCTCATGAGTTCCTTCTCCTCGTCGGCCAGTCACGGCCGTCTAGTCCTGTACGAACGGGCCGGCCCGGAAGCGCCGCAGGCACACCCGCGCGGGGCGGCGCGGCCGGGCCCGGCGGCTTCATCCCACCAGTTCCGTCCGGGCGCGCTGGCTCAGCCAGGCGGCCGCGCCGGTCAGGGCCGGCTGGGCCGCGACGATCAGCGCGGTCCCGATGTCGCCGAGATAGTGGGCCATGTCGGGATTGCTGGTGAACCGGGCACGGAAGTTGCTGGTGCGCACCCGTTCCACGATACGGGGCAGCACTCCGCCGCCCAGATAGACCCCACCCCGAGCGCCCATGGTCAGCGCCACGTTCCCGGCGAAGCCGCCCAGCAGCCCGCAGAACACCTCCACCGTCTCCGCGCAGAGCGAGTCGTCCAGCCGGGCCACGATGTCGGAGGCGTTCAGGTCGGGTGCGGCGACGCCGTTGACCTGGGCCAGCGCCCGGTGCAGCCGGACGAGCCCCGGCCCGGACAGCAGGTGCTCGGCCACCACGTGCGGCAGCCCCTGGGACCGCAGCACCCGGACGATCTCCACCTCGCGCGCTTCCACCACCGGCACCGTGACGTGCCCGCCCTCGCCGGGGACGGCCGTCCAGCCGTCCCGGGACGGCACCAGCCCGCCGACGCCGAGCCCTGTGCCCGGTCCCAGCACGGCCTTGACCCCGTGGCGGAGCTCGGGGCCGCCCAGCGACACCAGGTCACCGGGGTCGAGGTGCGGCAGCGACACGGCCAGCGCCTCGAAGTCGTTGAGCAGCCGGACGTAGGGCAGGTGCAGATCGCGTACGGTCCCGGCCCACGGGGAGTTGGTGAGCTGGTAGTGCTCGCCGTCGATGGGGCCCGCCACGGCCAGGCAGGCCGCGCCCGGCCGCACGCCGCCCGCGTGCTCGGCGAGATAGGCGGTCACGGCGTCGCCGAGGGTCGCGTAGTCGGCGCCGGCCAGCACCGCGACGTTCGACGGCCGTGCTCCCGGCGAGGTGACCAGGCCGAACCGGGCGTTGGTCCCCCCGATGTCGGCCACCAGCCACGGAAGGTCAAAGGCACTCACCGCATACCTCCGGCGTTCAGGGCGGAGTCAAGATCGCTCGCCATATACCGAAGGATGCCACGGACGATCACAGCGCCTGATCGGGGGGCGTGAGCACCCACCGGCACAGGGCATGGTAGAGAACCGGTCACCGCACCAGTCCGGCCGATCGTGCGCCGCTGACGGCGCCTGCCTCCAGGTGCGAGGCGCCGGCCTCGGCGGGGAAGCCGAGGCCGGGCCCGTGGTCCGGCGACTCGGCGCCGCTCACCCCGAAGATCCCGGCGCCCTGCTCGGCGTGTCCCGCCATGCGGCGGAACGTCGCGAACAGCTCGCGGCCCGTCCCGACCCACTGCGCGTCGCTCAGCGGCCGGCCCTCGGGCCGGCGCCGGGCCAGCTCCTCGGCGGGCACCAGCAGCTCCAGCGTCCCGGCCGTGGAGTCCAGCCTGATCACGTCGTTCTCGCGCACCAGCGCGAGCGGCCCGCCGTCGGCGGCCTCGGGCGACAGGTGGATGGCCGCGGGCACCTTGCCGGAGGCTCCGGACATGCGCCCGTCGGTGACGATCGCCACCCGCTGCCCCCGGTCGAGCAGCACGGACAGCGGCGGCGTGAGCTTGTGCAGCTCCGGCATGCCGTTCGCGCTGGGCCCCTGGTAGCGGATGACGGCCACGAAGTCCTGCCCGTCCAGCTTGCCCGCCTCGAACGCGCTCAGCAGGTCGAGCTGGTCGTCGAAGACCTTGGCCGGCGCCTCGATCACCAGGTGCTCGGCCTTGACCGCGGACACCTTGCTGACGGCGCGGCCCAGGTTGCCCGTGACCATGTGGATCCCGCCGTCGGCGGAGAACGGCTCGGCGACCGGGCGCAGCACGTCCAGGTCCGAGCTGCCGCCCGTGACCGGCGACCACACCAGCTCGCCGTCCACCAGGGCCGGAGCCTCGCGGTAGCGGTCGAGCCCGCGCCCGGCCACGGTCAGCACGTCGGCGTGCAGCAGCCCCTCGTCGAGCAGGTCGCCGATGAGGACCTGCATGCCGCCGGCGTCGCGGAAGTGGTTCACGTCCGCCTGGCCGTTCGGGTACATCTTGGTCAGCGACGGCACGGCGCCCGAGAGCCGGGCCAGGTCGTCCCAGGTCAGCACGAGGCCCGCGGCCGCCGCCATGGCCACCAGGTGCAGCGTGTGGTTCGTGGAGCCGCCGGTGGCCAGCAGGGCCACGCAGGCGTTCACGATCGACTTCTCGTCGACCAGCTCGCCGATCGGCGTGTACTCCGAGCCGTGCGCGGTGATCTCCACCGCCCGGCGGCCGGCCGCTCCGGTGAGCGCGTGGCGCAGCTCGGTGTGCGGGTTGACGAACGTCGAGCCCGGCAGGTGCAGGCCCATGACCTCCATCAGCGCCTGGTTGGAGTTGGCGGTGCCGTAGAAGGTGCAGGTGCCGGGGGAGTGGTACGACTTCGACTCGGCGTCGAGCAGCTCGTCCCGGCCGACCTTGCCCTCGGCGAAGAGCTGGCGGGTGCGGGCCTTGACCTTGTTCGGCAGGCCGGAGGTCATCGGGCCCGCGGGCACGAAGATCGCGGGCAGGTGCCCGAAGTGCAGCGCCCCGATGAACAGCCCCGGCACGATCTTGTCGCACACGCCCAGCAGCAGCGTCGCGTCGAACATGTCGTGCGACAACGCGATCGCGGCCGCCATGGCGATCACGTCGCGGCTGTAGAGCGAGAGCTCCATGCCGGCCCGGCCCTGCGTGATGCCGTCGCACATCGCGGGCACGCCGCCCGCCACCTGCGCCACGCCGCCGGCCGCGCGCACGGCCGCCTTCAGCTCCGGCGGGTACGTCTCATACGGCTGGTGCGCGGAGAGCATGTCGTTGTAGCTGGTCACGATCGCCACACCGGGCTTGGCCGAGCCCGTCAGCGCCGGCTTGTCCGCGGCCGGGGCGGCGGCGAAGCCGTGCGCCAGGTTCGCGCAGCCCAGGTGGGCGCGGGCCGGGCCCTTGGCGCGGGCGGCGGCGCCGTCGCGGCGGATCCGCTCCAGGTAGGCGGCCCTGCTGGCCGCGCTGCGCTCGGCGATCCTGTCGGTGACTTCCTGAATGACGGGGTTCATGGACCCTCCTTCGCCGCGTCTGCTGATTCGCTCGTTCACGCTTCCTCCTCGTGCCAGGCGCGACCGCTGCGACCGAGCAGCTCGTGGGCTCCGGCGGGGCCGGTGCTTCCGGCGGGGTAGGGCTCGGGCAGGCCGGCCGAGGACTCCCAGGTCTGCAGGATCGGGTCGATCCAGCGCCAGGCCGCCTCCACCTCGTCCCGCCGCATGAACAGCGTCGGGTTCCCGGCCAGCACGTCGGTCAGCAGCCGCTCGTACGCCTCCGGCACCCGCGCCGTGAACGTCTTGCCGAAGCTGAGCGACAGCGGCACAGGCTTCAGCGCCACCTCGCCCGCGCCCGGCTCCTTGGCCATGATGTGCAGCTCGATGCCCTCCTCCGGCTGCAGCCGGAGCACCAGGCGGTTCGGCGTGCCGCCGGGGAAGATGGAGTGCGGCACGTCCTTGAACTGCACCACGATCTCCGAGCGCCGGTGCGGCAGCCGTTTGCCGGTGCGCAGGTAGAACGGCACCCCCGCCCACCGCCAGTTCTTGATCTCCGCCCGGATCGCGGTGAACGTCTCCACCCGCCGCGAAGCCTCGGTCGTCGGCGTGGACGCGGGCTCGTCGAGGTAGCCCGGCATGCCATCGGCCTCGACGTACTGGCCGCGCACGGTGAACCGGTCGACCTCCGTGCCGGTGATCGGCCGCAGCGCCTGCAGCACCTTGACCTTCTCGTCGCGGATGGACTCGCGGTCGTTGCGGGCCGGCGGCTCCATCGCGGTCAGCGTGAGGAGCTGGAGCAGGTGGTTCTGCACCATGTCACGCAGCGCGCCGGCGTCGTCGTAGTAGCCGCGCCGCCCGGGCGTGCCGACGGTCTCGGCGGCGGTGATCTGGACGTGGTCGATCCACAACGAGTTCCAGATCGGCTCCAGGAAGGCGTTGGCGAAGCGCAGGACCAGCAGGTTCTGGACGGTCTCCTTGCCCAGGTAGTGGTCGATGCGGAAGATCTGGCGCTCGTCGAAGATGGCGCCGACCTCGTCGTTGATCCGCTGCGCGCTCGGCAGGTCGTGGCCCAGCGGCTTCTCCAGCACCACCCGCGAGCGCGGCGTCACCAGCCCGGCCTCCGCCAGCTCCCGGCAGAAGGGCCCGAACGTCCGGGGCGGGCTGGCCAGGTAGAAGACCCGGTCGCGCTGCTCGTGGCCGGCCAGCAGCCGGGTGAGCGCGCTCCAGCCGGAGGGGTCCGCGCCGCCGACGTCGACGGACACGTGGTGCAGGCGGCCGAGGAAGCGCTGCCACACGGCGGGATCGTCGGTGGGGACCTGGTCGCGTACCTCGGCGTCCACCTTGCCGCGGAAGTCGGCGTCGGTCAGCCCGCCCCTGGACATGGCGATGACGCGGGTCTCCGGAGAGAGCCGGCCGTCCCTGTCGCTGTGGTACAGCGCCGGGAGCAGCTTGCGCATGGACAGGTCGCCGGTGCCGCCGAAGACGACGAGGTCGGCGGTGTAGGTGGGGGTGGCTGGCGGGTGGGTGGACACGGTGGATGCTCCGATGATCTACCAAGCAGGGACAGAACGGACACTAACCAGAGTTTCGGTCATACACAAGCGGAGTTTTGCTATTTGAGATGAAAAAGTCGTGACTTTTCATGACACAAGCCGTGTGGTTCACTTAGCCGATGGCACGACGTACCGCCGCGACCCTTGCCACAAGTGGCGAGGTGCTCCGGCTCATCCGCACCGGCGAGGCCGTGACGCGAGCCGATCTCGGCCGGGTCACGGGCCTGTCGCGCCCCGCGGTGCAGTTGCGCGTCGGTGAGCTGCTGGAGCGCGGCCTGGTCGTGGAGCGCGACGACGCGCCGTCCACCGGCGGGCGGCCGCCGGTCCGGCTGGAGTTCAACGCCTCGGGCGGCGTGGTGCTGGTGGCGGCGCTCGGCGCCAGCCGGACCCGGGTGGCCGTCTGCGACCTGGCCGGGAACGAGCTGGCCGGCCGCGAGTTCACGATGGACGTGGAGCTGGGTCCCGGCAGCGTGCTGCCGCTGATCATGGACACCTGGGACGAGCTGCTCGGCGACCGGCCGCGCTCGATGCTCAGAGGCGTCGGGATGGGCGTGCCCGCGACGGTCGAGTTCGCGCAGGGCCGCACGGAGAGCGCCCGCGTGATGGCGTCGTGGACCGGCGTGGTCATCCCGCCGATCATCCGGGCCCGCTTCCCCGTCCCCGTGCTGGTGGACAACGACGTGAACGTGCTGGCCATGGGCGAGCACCGCGGCGCGTACCCCGACCTGGACGACCTGATGTTCGTGAAGATCTCCACCCGGATCGGCGCGGGCGTGATCGCCGGGGGCGGCATCCTGCGCGGCGCGATGGGCGCGGCCGGCGAGATCGGGCACATCCCGGTGCTGGACGGCGGCGCCGTGTTGTGCCGCTGCGGCAACACCGGCTGCGTCGACTCCGTGGCCAGCGGCACCGCGCTCCTGCGCGACCTGCGGGCGGGCGGCAAGGACGTCAAGACGATCGCGGACGTGACGGCGCTGGTGCGGGCCGGTGACGCCGAGACGATGGCCATGGTGCGTGAGGCCGGGCGCCGGATCGGCGAGGTGCTGGCCGGGGCGGTCAACATCCTCAACCCGTCGGTGGTGGTGCTCGGCGGCGACATGGCGGAGGCGTTCGGGCCGCTGGTGTCGAGCATCCGCGAGGTCGTCTACCGCCGCTCCACGGCCCTGGCCACCCGGCGGCTGCGCATCGAGCCGAGCCGGCTGGGCGCGGGCGCGGGCATCAGCGGCTGCGCGGTGATGGTGCTGGACCACGTGTTGTCGCCGGACGCGGTGGACGAGACCATGACGGTCACGGCGCTGCGCCGCGACCGCGTCGCCACCAGCTGACCGGCACCAGTTGACGGCCACCGGTTGACCGCCGCCTTCTGACCGGCGCACGCCACCGGGGTGCCCTCGGCTACCTGCCGGCCGGCAGGGGCCTGGCATGCCGAACCGGCCGGCCCGGATGAGCCGGCCGGTCGATCGGGATCACTGCTCGCGCGTCTCCCTGGGCAGCAGCAGCCCCACCGCGAACGTGACCGCCATCATCCCGGCCGCCAGCGCCAGCGTGACCTCGACGCTGCCGGTGCCGAAGTAGACCGTGCCCAGCAGCGCCAGCCCCAGCGCGCCGCCGACCTGCTGCAGCGCCGAGAGCGTCCCCGAGGCCGAGCCGGTCTCCTGCGGCTCGACGGCGGTCATCACGATGCTGAAGTACGGGCTCATGATCAGGCCGCTGCCCAGCCCGGCCACCACGAGCGCCGGAGCGAGCTGCCACGGCGTCACGCCGGGCGAGGCCACCACGATGACGCCCGCGATCCCGGCGCCCATGACCAGCGCGCCGGCCAGCAGCACCTTGCGCCCGTGCCGCCTGGTGGCTTGCGCGACCGCCATGCCCGCGATCATGCCGAGCGAGGAGGGAACGCCGGTCAGCGCGGCCTTGAGCGGCGAGTAGTGCAGGCCGAGCTGGGTGTAGAGACCGATCACCAGCAGGAACCCGGCGAAGGCGGCGAAGTAGATCATGCCGGTGGCCATCCCGGAGACGAACGCCCGCTTGGCGAACAGGCTCGGCGCCACCAGAGGGTCACCGCCGCGCCGCGCCCTGCGCCGCTCGTAGGCCGCGAAGCCCGCGAACACCACGGCGGAGGCGGCCAGCATCGCGAACGTCCACGCGGGCCACCCGCTCTCGCCGCCCTGCACCAGCGGGAAGACGGCCAGCACGGTGCCCGCGGAGGCCAGCAGCGCGCCCGGCAGGTCGAGCCGCACGCCCTTGACGGGCTGGGAGGCGGGCAGGAAACGCAGCGCGGCCAGCGCCGCACCGGCGCCGATGGGCAGGTTGATGACGAAGATCAGCCGCCAGTCCACCGTGGTCAGCGCGCCCGCCAGGATGGGGCCGCCGACCGCCGACAACCCCATGACCGGCCCGAACAGCCCGAACGCGGTCTGCAGCTCCTTGGGTGGGAACATCTCCTTCATCAACCCCATGCCCTGGGGGATCATCGCGGCCCCGAAGAGCCCCTGCACGACCCTGGCGGCGATGATGGTCTCGGGGGAGAAGGCGAGCGCGCACAGCAGCGACCCGACGGTGAACCCGGCGACGCCGATGAGGAACATGCGCCGGCGTCCCACGATGTCACCGAGCCGCCCGCCGGTGAGCAGTCCGGCGGTCATGGCCAGCGTGTAGGCCGCGCCCAGCCACTGGATCAGCGAGGTGCCTCCGCCGAGCTCGGCCCGCATGGTGGGCCCGGCGACGTTGGTGACGGTGGCGTCGAGCAGCTCCATCACGGACCCGGCCAGGATCACCGCCAGGGCCGCCCACCGATGGCGGTAGGGCTGCGGAGCGGTGGTAACCGGACGGATGTCAAGGGCGGTCATCGCTGCCTCCTATCGGAATGGCGTGTTCTGTTCCAGAATAACAGAACGGAACGCTTTATTCCACTAGAAGTCCGGCAACCCACGTTGGGATGACACCGGCAGAGCGGCGGACCGGTAAGGGGCGGCGGCGCGTGACGGCGGCGGCGCGGACAGGAGTTACGGGTTGGCGCCGGGAACCCGGCCGCCGGGGCCGCGGGTCCGGCGGGAGGCGCGCGGAGCGGCCGGAGACGGCTCGACCGCGGACTGCGTGGCCGTCGCGAGCGTGCGGGTGACGGCGGGGGCCGGGGAGCGGCCGGGCTGCGGCGTCACGCTCTCGGTGGGGACGGCCGCCGGGGTGCGGCTCGCGGCGGCGGCACGCGGCGACCGCGAGGCGGTGGGCGTGGGCGAGTGGGCGGGCGCGGTGAGGGCCGACCGGATGGGCGCCGATGAAACGGGCACGGACGGCATGACCGGCGCGGACGAGGTGGGGGCGGGGGAGGCGGTGAGCGTGCGGGATCCGACGGCGGCCGAGGTGATCCCGTTCAGGGGGGCGGCGGCGCCGGGCAGGCGGAGCGCGTCCAGCGTGCGGCCGCCGAACGCGCCGCCCACCAGCAGTGCGGCCGCGGTCAGCATGACCGTCCCGAGCAGAACGCCACTCGCCATCAGCACGCGCCGGCCCCGCCCGCCCTGGTCGGCGGGTGTGCCGGGGTGGCTCGGCGGCGCAGGCGTTCCACTCACGCCTCAAATGCTAGAGACGCCCGCGCACTCGTGGAGCCGATGCGACGGCAAGTCCCGATAATCACAGGCAAATGTGATCATTTCCCAGAGCGCCGGCCCGGTTGGTGCGGCGCCGGGCCCGCAGATGTGGCCCGCCGCGTCAGCGGGTGCGGAGCGGCCCGCGCAGCGCCGCGTCAGCAGGCGCAGAGGAGTCCGCGCAGCGCCGCCGTCAGCAGGTGCAGAGCAGGCCGCGCAGCGCCGTCTCCAGGGACAGGTCCGAGCGTGCCGGCGTCGGCCACGGGAAGCGCACCAGCGACTCGTCCACCCGAACCGTCGCCCCGAACCGGTCCAGCTCCCACAACCACACGTCCCCGGGCTGCTCCCCGAGCTGCTTCGCCACGCCCGCGGCGAGCTGCGCCCGATGGGAGGCGTTGACGTGGGCGAGCACCCGCTCGGCCGTCTCGGTCAGCGGGTCGGGCACCGCCTCCAGGTAGTCGTCGGCGTCCAGCAGCCCCGACTCCTGGCCGGTCAGATAGACCACCTGGGCCACGTCCATCCGCAACAGCCGGGGCGCCCCCGGCTCCCCGAACCGCTCCAGCGCCGCGAACAGGCTCTCGTCCGGGCAATGGGCGGCCACCGCCACCGCTGCCGAGCGCGCCTCGTTCTCCGGTACGGCCTCGGCCCAGCCCTGCACCTCGATCAGTCCGCGCGGATGCGAGGCGGGTCCCAGTTGCCGCATCGCGGTGAGGTTCACCGCCACGACGGCATCCGTGCTCAGGCCGTGCAACGACTCGCCGGGCAGCACCAGCAGCACGGGCCGGCCGCGCTCGTCCACCCCGCCCCGCGCCCGTGAGGGGGCGCCGTCCACGGACAGCTTGGCGACGCTCGACGTCGCGGCGAGAGTGCGCACCCGCTCGGGTATCGACAACATGACGCCTCCTTGAGATCAACGTAAGTGATAGGTTAGGCTTACCTAAGTAAGGACTACCTAATCACATTGAGGTGAACGTGCGCTACACCGGCCCGAAGGTGCGATTGTCACGTCGTGCGGGCGTCCCGCTGACCAAGAAAGCCATCCGCTACTTCGAGCAGCGCCCCTACCCGCCGGGCGAGCACGGCCGCAAGACCAACCGCCGCACCACCGGCGACTATGGGCTGCGGTTGATGGAGAAGCAGAAGCTGCGCTGGTACTACGACGTGTCCGAGCGTCAGCTCCGCCGCTACTGGGACCTCGCCGTGCGCAAGTCGGGCGCCTCCGGCGCCGAGCTCGTCACGCTGCTGGAGAGCCGCCTGGCCTCGGTGGTGCTGCGCTCGGGGCTGGCGCCGTCGATCTACGCGGCCCGGCAGTACGTCAACCACGGGCACATCGCCGTGGACGGCCGCAAGGTGGACATCCCCAGTTACCTGGTCAAGCCGGGTCAGGTGATCACGGTCAGGGAGCGCTCCCGCCGGATGCAGCCGTTCGTGGCCGCAGCCGAGGGGGTCAACGCCGACGAGCGCACCGCGCCGTACCTCTCGGTCGACCTCGCCGACCTGCGCGTCATGCTGACGGAGCGGCCGGCCCGCGAGCACATCATCATCCCCGTCGACGAGCAGCTCGTCGTGGAGTTCTATTCTCGGTAGCCGTGAGCGCGGCAGAGCGTCATGTTCCCGGCGCGCACCTGCACGGCGGCGTCGGCTGGGCGCTGGGCTGCTGCTCGTCGTGACCCTGTGGCGGATCAGCTACCGGCCGCGCCGCGGCTCAGTCGAGGACGTCGCGCCCGCGTAGCTCGGCGACCTCCTTGCGCAGCGCGGCGAGCTCGTCGAGGATGAGCCGGGTGTGGGCCGGGCCGTCGGCCAGCGCGGCGCGCTCCTCGGCGCTCTCCTCGTCCATGGCGCTGACCACCACCGCGAGGAACAGGTTGAGCACGACGAACGTGCACACCAGGATGAAGATGGTGAAGAAGATCCAGGCCGACGGATGCTCGCTCATCACCTCCCTGGCGATGTTGCCCCAGTCGTCGCCCGTCATCGTCTGGTAGAGGGTGAACAGCGAGGTCGGCAGGCTGCCGAAGCGCTCGGGCGCGGTCTGGCCGTAGAGCTTGGTGGACATGACCGCGGCCACGTAGAGCACCAGGGAGAGCAACACCACGATCGAGCTCATCCCGGGCATCGCGCGCAGCAGCGCCGACACCACGCGGCGCAGGCTCGGCACGACCGACAGCAGGCGCAGCGCGCGCAGGATGCGCAGCGAGCGCAGCACCGACAGGCCACCCGTGGCGGGGGCCAGGGCGATGCCCACGATGACGGCGTCGAAGATGTTCCACGGGTCCCGGACGAACGCGGACCGCTCGGCGTAGATCTTGGCCAGCAGCTCGGCCACGAAGATGTAGAGCGCGACGTGGTCGATCGCGGTGAGCAGAAAGCCGTGGCGCTCGACGATGGGCGGGAAGGTCTCCAGACCGAGGGTGCCCGCGTTGACCAGGATGACACCGACGATGAATCGCTGGAAACGCCGGTGGGCGAGGAAGGCGCGGGTGCGGTCACGCACGGTGGCAGACTCCTAAAAGATCGATCAGGTGCCTGCCATGATGGCGTAAGATGATCAAGGGGAAGACTGTGGTATAAATCCCACCTGACCGCGAATGGCTAGGGGGGCCGAGCGAGCAATGTCTTATCCGAACTACGGTCCGTCCTACTACGGTCCGCCGCTCCAGACCCACCCCAATGGCACCACGATTCTCGTGCTGGGCATTCTCAGCCTGGTGGTCTGCGGCTTTCTCGGCCCGTTCGCGTGGGTGATGGGCAACAAGGCGCTGAGCGAGATCGACGAGAGCGGCTACGCCTACGACAACCGCGGCATGGTGCAGGCCGGCCGCATCTGCGGCATGATCAGCTCGATCCTGATGATCCTCGGCGTCGGGTTCTTCGTCCTCATGATCGGGCTCGGCATCGTCACCGGCGGCTTCTCCTCCTAGCGACGCGCAGACGCGCCGGCGCTCTGACGGCCGGCGACGATCGTCGGCGGCCCTAGCGACCGCCGACCCCCGACTCCAGCAGGTCGAACGCCTCCTCCGCCTGCGCTCTGAGGTCGGGCTCGATGCTCGCCCACTCCTCGCCGGCCAGCCGCCGGCGCACCGAATGGTCGGTCAGGATCAGGGTCGTGTCGAGGAGGTGGGAGGCGATCAGCAGCGGCGTGAGGTCGTCGGGGCCCGCCTCCCACTCCTCGGCCAGCGCCCGCGCGAGCGCTCCCACCCGCGCCTCATGGAGCTCGCGCATCCGCGCCACCAGTGACGGGCTCTCGCCGACGATCCGGGCGAACAGATCGGCGCCCGGGTTGAACCCGTAGCGCCAGTCGCGCGTGTCGATCGCGTCCAGGAAGTCGCGGCGGAACGCGGCGACCACGCCCTCTCCCGGCCCGCGCTCGGCCAGCGCCCGCGTCGCCGCCCCGACGGCCAGGTCCTGCCGGTCGGCGAACAGGTCCTCCTTCGTCGCGAAGTAGTTGAACACCGTGTTGACCGACACGTCGGCGGCCCGCGCCACCTCGGCGACGGTGACGTTGTCGAACCCCTTCGCCATGAACAGCCCCATCGCGATGTCCGCGACGCGCTGCCGGGTCTCGCGCTTCTTCCGCTCCCGCAGCCCCTCTTCCATGCCTCCATCGTACCAAGTTTGCAGTGACACCAAATTTGTAGTTACTCTAATTTTGGAGGCGATTAAATGATCAACACTTCGGGTCTGAGCAAGACCTTCGCCGGCGGCGTGGCCGCCGTTGACGGCGTGGACATCGCGGTGGAACCCGGCGAGATCGTCGGCTTCCTCGGCCCCAACGGCGCGGGGAAGACCACGACCATGCGCATGCTGACGACTCTGCTGCGCCCCACGTCCGGCACCGCCACGGTGGCCGGCCACGACCTGCTCGGCGACGCCAGGCAGGTGCGACGGCGCATCGGCTACGTCTCCCAGGGCGGCGGGGTGCCGCCCGCGGTGCCGCTGCGCGGGGAGCTGGAGCTGCAGGGCATGCTCTACGGCCTGAGCCGCCAGGAGGCCGCAGCCGCGACCGCCGGGGTGCTGGCCAGGCTGGGGCTGACCGGGCTGGACGCCAAGCCGGGCGCCGCGTTGTCGGGCGGTCAGCGCCGCCGCTTCGACATCGCGTTCGCCCTGCTGCACGAGCCCGTCCTGCTCTTCCTCGACGAGCCCACGACCGGGCTCGACCCGCAGAGCCGGGCCGGCCTGTGGGACCACATCCGCTCGCTGCGCGCCGAGCAGGGCACGACGATCTTCCTCACCACCCACTACCTCGACGAGGCCGACGCGCTCTGCGACCGGCTGCTGATCATCGACCACGGCCGCATCGTGGCCGAGGGCACGCCGGCGGAGCTGAAGAGCGGCGGGCGCACGCTCGACGACGCGTTCCTCGACATCACCGGCAGGTCGCTGCGCGAGGGGGCGGGGCTGTGATGCTGAGGGACACCTGGATCCTGTTCCGCCACGGAGTGGGCGCCACGCTGCGGCAGAAGGCAGGGATCGTCTTCGGCGCGATCCAGCCGCTGCTCTTCCTGGTGCTGTTCGGGCCGATCTTCACCACGTTCGGCACCTGGGAGACGCTCGTCCCGGGATTGATCATCCAGCTCGGGCTGATGAGCATGGGGCTGGCCGGGTTCGGGGTGGTGTTCGAGAAGCGTTCGGGCGTGCTGGAGCGGATGCGCGTCACCCCGGCCAGCCGGGCGGCGTTGCTGCTCGGGCGGGTGCTCAACAACGCGGTGACGCTGGTCGTCCAGACGCTGCTGCTGCTCGCCGTCGCGTTCGCCTTCGGCCTGCGCGCCCCCGTGCTCGGGCTGGTGGCCGCGTTCGTGCTGGTCGTCGTGCTCGGGATCAGCCTGGCGGCGCTCTCGTACGCCGTCGCGCTGACGATGAACGAGCAGCTGTTCGCGCCCGTGATGTCCACGGCCGTGATCCCGCTGATCCTGCTGTCCGGCTCGTTCCTGCCGATGTCGATGGCGCCGGGCTGGCTCGACGCCATCTCCCGCGTCAGCCCGTTCAGGTACGTCCTGGAGGCGATGCGCGACCTGTTCCAGGGCCACTACCTGACGAGCACCGTGGGCGCCGGGGTGGCGGTCACCGCCGTCTTCGCGGTGATCACCCTCACCTTCGGGACCCGGGTGTTCAACCGGGAGAACGCCTGAGGGCGCGCCGGGCCGGCGGGGGGTGGCCGGCCCGGCGATCGACGGCCCTCCGGCTCAGGCCGCGCTCTTGGCCCGGCGCTGGAGCGCCGCGATGATCCCCGCGGGATCGACGGTCCCGTAGCCGTAGTCGTAGTCGAACCCGACCTCGCTGCGGTCCTCCGCGGTGCGCCGCAGCAGCGCCCGCAACTGGGCCGGCGACAACCTCGTCGACGGCCAGAGCGTGCGCACGGCCGCCACGAGCCCGGCGGCCACCGGCGTGGCCGCCGACGTGCCCGAGTCGGGCTCCCCGTCGCCGAACGCCTTGGAGCCGGAGAAGTGCGTGTAGGCGCAGATGTCCGGCTTGCGGGCCGTCAGCCGCCCCGGCCCCTGCGAGGAGTAGCCCACCCGCGCCCCGTTGACGTCGATGCCGCCGATCGACAGCGCCTTCGGATGGGAGTTGGCGCCCACGATGGGCCTGCGCGGATAGACACAGCGGCCGTCCGGGCACTCACGCCCGCAGTTGCCCGCCGCGAACAACACGTCCGCGCCCGCCCGATCCAGGCTGGCCACCATCAGGTTGAACGGGTGGGCGGCGTTGTCGGAGTAGTTGCCAGGATGCCCGACGGGGAAGTCCCACTCGGGGGAGAACGACCCCCACGAGTTGTTCACCACCAGCGCCCTGGTGGTGGCCGGCTGGGCGTCGAGCACCGTGCGCAGGTGCGCGAACGCCGAGACCGCGTCCGACAGCAGCCCGTCCAGCGCCGAGCCCCCCGGCCGGGTGGACAGCAGCAGCGGGATGTCGATCAGCGTGGCCTGCGGAGCGACGATGAGCGTGTCGAACGCGCACATCGTCCCGTGGTCGACCTCGAACTCGCCGGGTCTGCCCACCACGCCGGCCGGGCTCCAGCTTCGCGGGGCGTCCAGCGTGACGCCCCGGCCGAGCTGCCTGGCCGTGTGGGCCGCGTTGATCCCGGTGTCGAGCACCGCCAGCGCCACGCCGGTGCCGTCGAGTCCTTCGGCGTGCAGGCCGGGCACGTTCAGCAGGCGCTCCAGGTCGTGCCAGTCGCCGACCGGCGGATCGCCTCCGCACGTCGGCGTGGACTCGATGACCGGGTCGGAGAAGACGCCCACCACGTCGGGCCTGAGCGTGGGCAGCAGGGTGACCCGGGAGGCCAGCTCGTCGTCCGAGATCGTGCCGCGCACCAGCACGGAGGCGTCCTCGGCGGCGAGCGAGAAGTCGAGCGGCTGGTTGAGCGAAAGGGGGTCGCCGCCGGCCGTGGGCACCGGCCGGGGCAGGGCCACGGGCACGAAGCCCAGGTCGAGCTCGACGCCGGGCAGGCCGTCGGCGACGTCGGCCGTGGTGGCGGTCTGGCCGGGATCGGCGACTGCCGCGACCAGGTCTGGAGAGGGGCGGAGCTGGATGAGAACCCGCATGTGTCACCACCGAGCGTTTTGGAGGGAATGAACCTCCCAACATTCCTTCATCCGGCGGTGCGCGTCCAGTGCATCTCGGGGGTTTTGACCTGCGAGAATGCCGCATTCGCCGCGAAGCGGACGACATTTGTTCTGGGGCGTCAGACTTCCTTGTTTTCGGTCTGTTCACTACGGTGAATCCTCATGACGCTCCAGGCGCAGAAGCCGGTCACTGGCGGGGAGAAGGATCACTGGCTGGCGGTGCGGCCGAGGCTCATCCTCGCCAGCGCCTTCATGCTCTTTCTCGAGCTGGCGCTGATCCGGTGGACCGGATCCAACATCGTCCACCTCAGCTATTTCACCAATTTCGTGCTGCTCGGCTCGTTCCTGGGCATCGGGCTCGGCTTCCTGCGGGTGGGGCGCTCCCGGCGGCAGCCGTACTACTCGCCCGTCGTGCTCGCGGTCCTGGTCATCGTGGTGCTGACCTTCCCCGTGACCGTCGACCGCAACACCGAGGGCGTCCTGTACTGGACGAGCCTGTCCACCAGCGGCCCGCCCGCCTGGCTGATCCTGCCGGTGATCTTCGGCGCCGCCGCGCTGATCCTCAT
This sequence comes from Nonomuraea sp. NPDC002799, assembly GCF_053592075.1. Taxonomy (NCBI): domain Bacteria; kingdom Bacillati; phylum Actinomycetota; class Actinomycetes; order Streptosporangiales; family Streptosporangiaceae; genus Nonomuraea; species Nonomuraea sp. NPDC002799. The sequence goes on along the minus strand of NZ_JBSFVA010000007.1, from coordinate 38,231 downwards.
GGGGCCCGCCGAGCTCGTCGGGCGCTGCTTCCCCGAGCTGCCGCGCCTGGAGGCCTACCGCTACGACCTCATCGGCAGCCTCTCCGGCATCGCCGCGTTCACGGCGCTGTCGTTCCTGAGCGCGCCGCCGGTGTTCTGGGGCCTGATCGCGGCCATCTGCTACGGCGTGCTGCTGCTGCCCAGGCCGCGGACCCTGTACGTGGCGCTGGTGACCGTGCCCTCCCTGGCCGTCGTCGGGCTGCTGCTGGCCGAGACGCTGACCGCCGGGGCGATCTGGTCGCCCTACTACAAGGTCACCACCCGGCAGCTCCAGCAGCTCGGCATCCTCGTCACCGACATCGCCGTCAACGGCATCCCGCACCAGCAGGCCGTGCCCGCCGCCGCCCGGCTGCAGTGGGAGCGCCAGTACGGCCTGCCGTACGAGCGCACCGCCAAGCCCCCGCAGAACGTGCTCATCGTCGGCGCGGGCAGCGGCACCGACGTGGCGATCGCGCTGTCCAAGGGCGCGGGCCACGTGGACGCCGTGGAGATCGACCCCAAGCTGCGCGAGCTCGGCGGCTCCGTCCACCCCGACCGGCCCTACGACGACCCGCGCGTCACCACCCACGTCACCGACGGCCGCGCCTTCCTGGAGCGGGCCGACGAGAAGTACGACCTGATCCTGTTCGCCCTGCCCGACTCGCTCACCCTCGTCTCCGGAGCCAGCTCGCTGCGCCTGGAGAGCTACCTGTTCACCGAGGAGGCCATGCGGGCCGCCCGCGCCCACCTCAAGCCCGGCGGCACGTTCTCGATGTACAACTACTACCGCGAGAGCTGGCTCGTCGACCGCCTGGCCCTGACCATGCAGAACGCGTTCGGCCACAAGCCGTGCGTCGACGTGGTCAGCACCGCCGGCCAGCAGGCCGTCATCACCGCGGGCGTGACCCCGGCGGACCAGCGCTGCGCGAGCGAGTGGCCCGGCGCCGCCGCCGGCACCCCGCCGCCCGCCGACGACGACCGTCCCTTCCTCTACCTCAAGGACGCGACGATCCCGTCCCTCTACCTCATCACGCTCGGCCTGATCCTCATCGTCAGCCTGCTCGCCGTCCGCGCCGTCGCGGGCCCCTACGCCCGGATGCGCCCGTACGCGGACCTGTTCCTGCTGGGCGTGGGCTTCATGCTGCTGGAGACCAAGAGCGTGACGGGCTTCGCGCTGCTGTTCGGCACCACGTGGGTGGTCAACGCGATCGTCTTCGCCGGCGTCCTGGTCGCCGTCCTGGCCGCCGTCGAGGTCACCCGCCGCTTCCGCGTCCCGCCGCTGCCCGTCATGTACGCCGTGCTGCTGGCGGGCCTCGCGCTGGCCTGGCTGGTGCCGAACGCGTGGTTGTTGTCCCTGCCGCTGCCCCTGCGCGCGGTGGCGGCGGTGACGGTGGCCTTCCTGCCGATCTTCGCCGCCAACGTCGTCTTCGCCAAGCGCTTCGCCGACACGGCCGACGCGACCACCTCCTTCGGCGCGAACCTGCTGGGGGCCATGGTGGGCGGCTGCCTGGAGTACGCGGCGCTGGTGATCGGCTACAAGGGCCTGCTCATCGTGGCGGCCGTCCTCTATGTCGGAGCCTTGGCGCTGCTGCCGCGAAAGAACGCCTCGGTGGTGTGAAAAAAGTCTCCTGAGGAATGTGAATAGCGAAAATCGGTGATCCGCGGGCGCCGGTCCGCATTGTGCTCCCGCGCGCTCCCCGGCCCTGCGTAACGCCTTGACGCACGGTCAGGTTAATTGTTCTTGACGTGGGTTGATTTGTCGCGAACCGCGAGGTGAGCTAGAGAGATGAGCACGCCTTGATCGCGATGTTCGTTGAATCTAAAAAGGGAAATTCATCTTCCCGAACAGGAGGTCCGAAATCGGGGGTGACGTCCGGTAAACCCACGAAAAAAGGTGAAAAATCATGGCGAGACAAGGGGCAGCCAGGATAGATGTTGAGCACGTCCTGCCGCAGGAGCCGGCGCCGGTGCCCGCCGGTCGCGCGGAGCAGGTCGCCGGAGTCCTTCCCCGAGGAGTCCTGTTCTCGATCCTGGCGCCCGGAACGCCCGGACCGGCGCGGGTGCCCGACGCCGAGTGGACGCTGACCTCGGCCTGGCCCTACCGGGGCCGCAGCGCCACCGGCACCGCCGCCGTCCACTACGGCACGGGGCACCGCGAGCTCGTCCGGCCGATGATCTTCGCGGACGAGTTCGGGCACGGGCCCAGCGACCTGCCGGGGCTCTGGAGCAGGCTCAACGCGCCGTACCCGCCCCACCAGCACCGCCTGCTGGACCAGCTCCTGGCCCAAGGCGTCGACGTCGTGCTGCTCGGCTTCGGCGTCCGGCACACCTACCTCCAGGCCAACGCCGGGGTGGCGGCGACCTGCGTGCGCCGGGCCGTCTCCGAGCGCATCGGCGGCGCGCCGCTCGTCGTCGGCGGCCTGGGCATGGGCGGGCTGATCACCCGCTACGCGCTGGCGGAGATGGAGAACCGCGGCGAGGACCACCAGACCGCGACGTACCTGTCGTACGACGCGCCGCACAACGGCGCGTGGATCCCGCTCATCCTGCAGCAGCTCGCGTACTTCTCGCAGAGTCTCGGCGCGCCCGGAGCGCCGGGACCGGCGGATCTGATCAGGAGCCCCGCCGCGCAGCAACTGTTGTGGGCGTGGGTCGAGAGCGGGCGCTACTCCGGGCCCGTCGCCACGGCCAGCCCGTTACGCGGCGAGTTCATCGACGACCTGCGGCGCGTCGGGTGGTTCCCGGTCAGGCCGCGCAAACTCGGGGTCTGCAACGGCGCCGCCGACGGGACCGGCAGGAACATTCCGCCGGACGAGCTCGTGTTCGAGTGGAACGCGCTCGGCGGCGTCGTCGGCGCCACGGTCCGCACCCAGCCCGATCGCGGCACCAACCGGCACGTCGGCGGCATGCGGGCGGCGCCGATGTGGGGGAGCAAGAGCTACACCAGCGACGTGGGCCCCTTCGACGGGGCGCCGGGCGGGACGCTGGCGTCGTACGGGATGGTCGCCGACGAGCTCGGCGCGCCGATCCAGAGCCGGTACCGCTCGGCCTGCTTCGTCCCGTCGGTGAGCGCCGTCGCCCTCCAGTACGACCCGGTGGAGTGGACGGTGGATCTCTACACCGACATCACCTCGCTGTCGCCGGAGCACAGCCAGCTGGACGACTTCCAGTGCGACGCGGACAACTCCGAGCACGGCTCGGTGACGCCGACGCTGGCCGAGTGGATCCTGGGTCAGCTCGCCAAGTAGGGCACCCCCGGAGGCCGCTCCCGCACCCCGGGGGCGGCCTCCGGGCCTTCGGGCCCCGGCGCTCCCGCTAGAGGCCGCAGAGCTCGTCGAGGGACTTGGCGGCGGCCTTCTGGGTGTTGCGGGTCGGCGTCTGCGTGGGCGTGGCGGCCCGGGTCTTCGACGGCGTCGCGGTGGCTCCGGCGGTGGCGCCGGGGGAGGCGGTCACGTTGGCGGTCTGCGCCCGGGACGGCCGGACGGAGTCCTGGACGGCCTTGCGGGCCGCCAGGCGGATCTTGGCCCAGTCGGGACGGCCCGAGTAGAACTCCGGCGGCACGAACTGCAAGCTGTTGATCTTGGCGTCCTTGACCTTCAGGGCGAGCGCGGCCAGCGGCTGCAGGAGCTGCTGGGGGATGTTCGTCTGCGCCAGCCGCTTGGCCGCGTCGGCGATCTTGCCGAACTTGGTGAGGATCACCCCCGGCGTGGCCTGCTGGGCGAAGGCGCCGATGACGCAGCGCTGGCGGGCCATGCGGGAGAAGTCGTCGCTGTTGACGCGGGAGCGGCCGTACCAGAGGGCCTGCTCGCCGGACAACGTCCGATAACCGGCCTTGATGGTGCCCGCGGTGCCGTAGAGGCCGCCCCACTTGACGTCCTGGTCGACCCGGATCTTGATGCCGCCGATGGCGTCCACGAGGTCGGCGAAGCCGTACATGCTCATCATCGCGTAGTAGTCGATCTGCAGGTTGAGCGTGTAGCCGATCGCGTCCATCAGGGCCCGCGGGCCCTTGTCCTTGCCGCCCATGAGCTGCGGGTTGTCGGTGGCGTACTGCCAGACCTCGTTGAGCAGGCCGCCGTTGGGCAGCTCGGCCATGAAGCCGTTCGGGAACTGCCTGTGCAGCGGCGAGGACGGGGGGAAGCGCACGTGCTGCAGGTTGCGCGGCAGGCTGAACAGCACCGTGGTGCCGGTCTTGACGTCGATGCTGGCCACGTTCATGCTGTCGGTCCGCACGCCGGTACGGTTGCCGGCCGCGTCGCCGCCGATCAGCAGGAGGTTCACCCGGGCCTTGCCGTGCCACGGGTCCTCGCCGGCCTTGGCCACGGGCGGCGCGTCGGTGTCGACCACGGAGGGGAAGATCTTCTGGACCGTGTCCCGGACCTCCACCACGGCATTGGCCACCAGCGCGAACGGGGACATGACCGCCACGCACAACACCCCGACGAGGATGCCGGTGACCACCTGGCCCTGCTGGTTCAGCTTGTTGGGGTTGAGCGTCACGTAGGAGGTCACCAGGAGCGCGAACCAGGCCAGCGCGCCCAGCGCCGCGACGACGATGACCCAGACCATCATCCCGGGGTCGGCGAACGCGGTGAGGTCCTCGGACTCGTAGGCGGCCAGCCAGTAGGCGAGGCCCGCCAGCAGCAGCACCGCGTACACGCCGATGAGGATCAGCCCGGTACGGCGGCGCCCGGCCCGCAGGTGCGCGGCGCCGGGCACGACGGCGGACAGCACGGTCCACCCCAGCACGGAGGCGGTGCCCATCGGCTTGGCGAAACGCGGTGCGGACGACCCGGCAGGCCCGGCAGGCCCGGAAGCCCGGGGCGGGCGACGAGTGGGACGCCGTTTCCTGCCTCCGGACACGGTGTCGTCCCCATCGCGTGTGCTCACACCCGGCTCCTTCGCATGCCTACCAGGCAAAACCGACGTCTGCCCCCCGTGGGGCACAAGATTGCCAGGAGTCTAGTCCCCATATACGGACATCAGAGACATGTGCCCAAGCTGAGATGAACACCACGTGCTCATCAGGAGACCGTTGAAGAGGGCGCCAGCCACGTGTTGCACTGGAATGTCTTGCTCTTCTCCCACCCCTGCCGGAACCACCGATTGTTGTTCGCCGGGGTGCCGTGGTCGCGCGGCCAGCCGGGATAGTCGCCCACCTGGCCGTAGAACGAGTACAGCCTGCTCCGCAGGGACATGCTCACGGGGTAGGACGACGCCACCGACCGCATCCACATGCCGCCGAAGCAGGTGGCCTGCAGCTCCAGCCGCCTGCTGAGCCCCAGCTTGCCGCTCTGGCTGCCGGAGCTCAAGGTGCCGCGCCACCAGGAGTCCATCAGGCCGGTGACGTTCTGGACGTGGTGGCCGTACTCGTGGGCCATCATGCTGATGATGCCGCCGTGCCAGGAGATGATCTGGCCGTAGCCGCGGGCGTTGCCGTTGCCTCTGGCCATGGCCGAGGTGGAGGCGTAGATCGTGTTGTTGCGCGGGCAGTAGTACGGCACCATGCTCCCCGCCGACGGATAGTCGCCGCACGCGCCCCTGCCGCGCTTGGCCACGATGGCGTAGCCGGGCGGGCTGAAGTCGATGCCCTGCTTCTCCAGGATCGGCTGCCACGCCTTGTCCATGCACGCGCCCGTCTTCAGGATCAGCGCCTTGAGCTGGCTGTGACTGAAGATGTCGGCGTTGCCCGCCCGGCAGTTGAGCCGGGGCAGCGTGCCCGCCTTGTACATGGTGTTGTTCTTCAGGCTCCGGTTCACCGTGACCCGGGTGGGCGGGGTGACGGTGGTGCTGGGCTCGTCGTCCTGACTGGGCCTGGACTCCCGCGTCCGCGTGGGGACGGGGTCGTCGTCGGAGGAGCGGTCGGGCAGCGACGAGTACGTCGGGATCGCGACCGGCGTCGTGCTCTCCGTCCTGGACGAGCTCTTCAACATCGCGGCCCCGATGACGATCAGCACGAACAGCGCCGCGATCCCGCCGAACACGGCACTGAGCACCCCGAGGACGCCCATGCCCGACTTCCTGCGCCGCGGCGCGGGCTGCCACTGCCGGGGCGGCATCGGCGGCGGCGGGGGAGGAGGCGGCGGCTGCTGCCGATACGGCCCCCCGTGGGGCGGAGGAGGCGGCGGCTGCCGGTACGGCTGCCCCTGCGGCGGGGGCGGCGGCGGATACTGCGGATACTGCGGGGGTTGCGGCAGCGGATACGCCGGCCCCTGCGGCGCCGGATACGCGGGCCCCGGCGGCGCCGGATACGCGGGCCCCTGCGGGGGCGGCGGCGCGTAGGGGTTGCCGCCCTGCGGTTGCGGCTGCCGTTGGCCGGCTGGCGGCCAAGGCAACGAGGGTGGCCTCTGGGGCTGCCCGGGTCCCTGCGGCGGGGGTGGATATTGCCCGTTCCCTGTCACCGTGTAGCCCCGTTCACGCGGTTGTCTGGAATGTATGGCTTTGCGGCGCGACTAGTCGGACCCTTGCCAAATTTGGGGCAAAAGCATACTCATTTACCACCCGTCACGGATGTAGCAGCACTCGGTTACAGTCCGAAATCATTCGAGGTGATCTCGGTTATCTCCCGGTCCGCGCGGCGGGCGGTGTCCTAGCTTTCTTGGCATGAATCTCCAGCAGCTCCGCTATGTGGTCGCGACTGCGGAGCACCGCACCATGACCGACGCGGCCAGGTCGCTCTACATCGCGCAGCCTGCGCTATCCCGCGCGATCCGCGATCTGGAGCGAGAGCTCGGCATGACGCTCTTCGCTCGTTCCGGCCGTGGCGTGGTCGTCACCGCGCAGGGTCGCCGGGTGGTCAAACTGGCGAGGGAGGCACTCGACGCCGTTCACGAGATCGAGGGTCTGGCCAGCCATGGCGCCATCACAGAGGCGGAGCTCCGCATCGCCTCCACGCCCAGCCTCGAACCCGGACTCGCGGGGCGGCTGCTGCCGGCCTACGCGGCCGAGCATCCGGGGGTGCGCGTGCACATCGTGCGGTGCGACGGCCGGGACGGCGTCGTCACCGCCATCAGGGATCAGCGGGCCGATCTCGGGCTCACCGATCTCCCCGTGCCCACCGATCTCATCACCCACCCGCTCGAACGCCAGGAGATCGTGCTGATCTCCCCGCCCGGGCTCGAACTGCCCAATCCGGTGCCGATGGGCAAGCTGAACGGCATGCGCCTGGCGCTGCCCGCCCGCGGCAGCATGCGGCGCAGGGAGCTCGACGCGATGTTCGGCAAGTACTCCGTGACCCCCGTCGTCGTGCTCGAAACCGATGAGCGCAACGGCTGGCTCAACGCGGTACGCGCCGGGCAGGCCTCACTGCTGTGGTACCGCGGCATGGCCGAACAGGCCGGCCGGGCCGGCCTCGTGGTGCGCTCGCTCGAACCCGCCGTGCGCCGCGTCATCGCCGTCGTGCACGCCAGGCGCCGCCTGCCGCTCATCGCCCAGGACTTCCTGGCCACCGCCGAAAAGGGGACAGCCGCCTGACCCGATTCGGAACGCTCCATGATCTGCCTACCGCACCAGCGCATCAGGGCCCGGAACACACGGAGCCCAGGGGGCCCGGCGACGAGGCCGTGCCCCTGAGGGTCGCCTCCATCGGACGCGCCCCGGACCACCCCCCGATCCCCAGCACCTCGCCCGAGCCTGCCGGCGTGCCCTCGTCCGGCACGTGGCGGGCCCCGACCCGTGCCACCCGCGAGCCGCCCTCGTGGGTGCCGGACACGTGGCAACCGCCCTCGTCGGTGCCGGACACGTCGCAACCGCCCTCGTGGGCGCCGGACGCGTCAAGGGCGTACCGGAAGCCGCACCACGGCACACAGTCCCGGTGCGGCGTCCCGCAACGTCACGGTCCCGCCGTGCGCCCGCACGGTCTCGCGCACGATGGCCAGCCCGAGCCCGGCGCCGCCCTCATCGCGGCTGCGCCCCGAGTCGAGCCGGGTGAAGCGGTTGAACACCCGCTCCCGGTCCTGCGCGGGAATCCCGGGGCCGTCATCGGTCACCGTCAGGACGCCGTCGGCGGTCAGCGCCACCTCGACCTTGGAAGAGGTGTGGCGCACCGCGTTGTCCATCAGGTTCGTCAGGACCCGGCTCAGGTCGAGCGCGTCGCCCTGGACGACGACGGGCTCGCAGACGGTCAGGCGGGCCTCGGCGTACCGGTCGACGGTCTGGCGCACCACCTCGTCGAGATCGACCGGCTCGCGCCGGGCGGGCACGCCGCCGCGCTCCTCCAGCCTGGCCAGCGCCAGCAGGTCCTCGGCCAGCCGGGACAGCCGCAACGTGTCCTCCAGCGCGCCTTCGGCCGTCTCCTGCCAGTCCTGCCCCTCGGGATGCCCGAGCGCCACCTCCAGCTGCAGCCTGATGCTGGCGAGGGGGCTGCGCAGCTCGTGCGCGGCGTCGGAGACCAGCGCCCGCTGGCGCTGCTCGGCCTCCTCCAGCCGGGCCAGCATGTCGTTGAGCGTGGTGGCCAGGGAGTGCACCTCGTCACGCGAGGCGGGCACCGGCAGCCGCCGCGACCTGGCCGTGTGCGTGATGTCGGCGGCGCCCCTGCGCAGCGCGGCGATGGGCCGCAGCGTACGCCCGATCATGAGCCAGCTCGCCACCGCGAGCAGCACGATCAGCGCGGGCGTGCCCACGAGCAGCACTCGCCCCGCCGTGCCCAGGCTGGTCTGGATCTCGCTGATCGGCCGGGCCGCCATCACCGTCTGCCCGTGGTCCGCGCGGAGCACGACCACCCGCAGGAACCCCGGGATCGCGTACGGCCGCCCGTCCAGGAGCGTGGCCTGCCCGCTCTTCAGCACCGCGGCCCTGGCCCCGGCGTCCAGCAGCGGCACCAGCCGGTCGGTGCCGTAGGTGACGTGCGTGATCCGGCCCTGCGCGTCGAGGACCTGCACGATCGTGCCGTCGTGAGTGGTGAGCGGGCTCGTCAGCGTGCCCGCGTCGGCAGCCACCCGCACCGTCTGCGCCTGCTGCCTGGTGCTGTCGTCCACCGTGGCCATCAACGCCTGGTCGAGCACACTCAGCAGCACCGTCGCCGACAGGGCCAGGGCCAGCGCGAGCACGGTGGCGGCCGCCACCGTGAGCCGGAACCGCAACCCCTGCCGCCGCCACCACGTCAGCGGGGAGTCAGCCACCGTCGCCCGCCAGCCGGTAGCCCGCGCCGCGCACGGTCTGGAGCGCGTTCCTGCCGAACGGGACGTCGACCTTGCGGCGCAGGTAGCCGACGTACACCTCGACGACGTTCGGGTCGGTGTCGAAGGTGTCCCACACGTGCTCCAGGATCTCCGCCTTCGACACGACCTCGTCGTGCCTGCGGATCAGGTATTCCAGCAGCGCGAACTCCCTCGGCGTGAGCTCGATCACCTGGCCGCCCCGCTCGACCCTGCGCCGCGCCGGATCCAGCGACAGGTCGCCCGCCACCAGCACCGACGGCCGCCGCCCCGAGTCGCGCCGCAGCAGCGCCCGCAGCCGGGCCACGAGCACCACGTACGAGAACGGCTTCGTCAGATAGTCGTCGGCGCCCAGGTCGAGCCCGTCGGCCATGTCGTACTCGCCGTCCTTGGCCGACAACATGAGGATCGGCACCCAGTTCTCCTCCGCGCGCAACTGCTTGCACACGTTGTATCCCGACAGTCTGGGCAACATGATGTCCAGCACCACGATGTCGTAGTCGCCGTGCCTGGCCGCGTGCAGCCCCTCCTCACCGTCGTGGGCGAGGTCCACGGCGAACCCCTCGGCCTGCAGCCCCCGCTGGAGCGCCGCGGCCATGCGCCGCTCATCCTCGACCACAAGTACTCTCATGTGGTGATTCTCCCGTTCCTCCCCTGAGACGACGCTGAGAAGGCTGAGAGCCGTCTCAGACATTCTCAGGCTTGCCACAGGATGCATGACGCAGGCTCTGGGCATCGACATACCGTTAAGGAGTGAGATGCGTAGAGGCACATTCGTGAGGTGGGGAGTCCCGATCGCGGCGGCGGCCGTGATCGGAGCCGCGATCGGCGCCGGCCCCGTCATCGCCGCGGTCAGCGGGGAGCCCGCGCTGCCGGAGCGCTCGGCCGAGCAGTTGCTGGCCGACGCGGTGGCGGCGACCGGCGACGGAGGCGGCATCGCGCCGATGTCCGGCACGGTGCAGCAGACGGCCTCGCTCGGCCTGCCGGCGCTGCCGGCGACCGGCGCGGCGTCGCCGCTCAGCCTGCTGTCCGGCTCGCACGAGGTGAAGGTCTGGTACGGCGCCTCCGACAAGGTGCGGGTGGCCATGCCGACCCAGCTCAACGAGACCAACCTGATCGTCAACGGCGACCAGGCCTGGTACTGGGACAGCTCCACCAACACCGCGACCAAACTGAAGATCAACGCGAAGGCCGGCCAGGAGCACACGCCGCCGACGCCGCAGCCGACCGACGTGACGCCGCAGCAGGCGGTGCGCCGGGTGCTGGCGGGGGTGGACGAGCACACCGGCGTCCGGGTGATCAACACGGCCGAGGTGGCGGGCCGCCCGGTCTACCAGCTCGTGTTGTCGCCCAAGGACGAGGGGTCGCTGGTCCAGGAGGTGCGCATCGCCCTCGACGGCGAGACGTACGTTCCGCTGCAGGTCCAGCTCTTCGCCAAGGGATCGGCCGAGCCGGCCTTCCAGGTCGGGTTCACGCAGGTGACGTTCACGCCGCCGGCGGCCGAGAACTTCGCCTTCACCCCGCCCGCGGGCGCCAAGGTGGAGGAGGCGGTGATCGGCGAGAACGGCTTCGGCGAGAACGCCTTCGGTGACAAGGCCGAGGAGCGCGCCGAGCACGCCAAGGACGTCGCGGGCGCCGCCAAGGTCGTCGGCAAGGGCTGGACGACCGTGGCCGTCCTGCCGTTCTCGGCGGCGGACCTGGGAGGCGAGCCGGCGCAGGGACAGAAGCAGGGACAGGGGCAGGGGCAGGGGCAGGGCGCGAGCGGCCAGGCGCTGCTCGACAACGTGCTCAAGTCCGCCACCCCGGTGAGCGGCACGTGGGGCTCGGGCAAGCTGATCAAGACCAAGCTGGTCACCGCCCTGCTGACCGACGACGGCCGCCTGCTGGTCGGCGCGGTCACCCCGGAGGAGATCATCGAGGCGGCGGGCACCAAGTGACCATCGTCACGACAGAAGCGGGGGCGCCCTTCGGGGCGGCCCCGCCCTCCGGGGACGGCACGGAGGACGGCACAGACGACAGCGCCATCGTCACGCGCGGCCTGACGAAGCGTTTCCGCGGCGGCCAGATCGCGGTGGACACGCTGGACCTGGCCGTGCCGCGCGGCTCGGTGTTCGGCTTCCTGGGGCCCAACGGCTCCGGCAAGACCACCACGATCCGCATGTTGCTCGGCCTGGTCGCGCCCACGGCCGGCGCGTCCTCGATGCTCGGGCTGCCGCTGGCCCAGGCGCTGCCCAAGGTCGGGGCGCTGGTCGAGGGACCCGCCTTCTACCCGTACCTGTCGGGCACCGCCAACCTGCTGCGCTTCGACGCCGCCGATCCGACCGCCGCCGGCGCCACCGCCAGGCGGCGCGCGGCGCTGGCGCTGGAACGCGTGGGCCTGTCGGCCGCCGCGGGCAAGCGCTACCGCAACTACTCGCTCGGCATGCGCCAGCGCCTGGCCATCGCCGCCGCGCTGCTCGGGCCGCGCGACCTGCTCATCCTGGACGAGCCGACCAACGGGCTCGACCCTCAGGGCACGCGCGAGGTGCGCGCCCTGGTCAAGGAGATCGCGGCCGAGGGCACCACGGTGTTCGTCTCCTCGCATCTGCTGGCCGAGGTCGAGCAGATGTGCACGCACGCGGCGATCATGCGGACCGGCCGGCTCGTGGCGCAGGGCACGATCGCCGCGCTGCGCGGCGGACTGGTGACGCGGGTGAGGGTCGAGACGCCCGACGCGGCGGACGCGGCGCGGGTGCTCGGCACGCTGGGCCTGGACGACGTGCGGGCCTTCGACGGGGAGGTCATGGCCGAGCTGGGCGGCCACGCGCCGGAGGCGATCAACGCCACGCTGGTGGGGGAGGGCGTGGCCGTACGCGGGCTGGCCGTGGTGCGGCCGAGCCTGGAGGACGTGTTCGTGGGACTGACAGGGGAGGGATTCGATGTCGACGGCTGAGACCCGGACCCGAGCGGGCGACCCGGCACCGGACGCCGTGACACCGGACGCCGTGACACCGGACGCCGTGACACCGGACGCCGTGACACCGGACGCCGTGACACCGGACGGCGAGACACCGGACGCCGTGACACCGGACGCCGTGACACCGGACGGCGAGACACCGGACGCCGTGACACCGGACGCCGTGACATCGGCCGGTGTGGCGCGAGTCGCCGACGGGAAGCCGGGTGCCGACGGGGCACCGGTCGCCGAGACGCGGGCGGCGCGGCGGATGCCCGGGCTCGTGCCGGTGACCGAGAGCCTGCGCAGCGCCGAGCGCCACCCGCCCGAGCGCGCCGGAGCAGCCGGGGCCGCGGAGGCCGCTGGGCTTGCCGGACCCATTGCCGGGCTGGGCGGGCATGGCGGGCGTGGCGGGGCCGCCGTGTCCGCCCTTCCGGCCGTCAGGGTCGCGTGGGCGTTCTGGCGGCTGCTCGGCTCGGAGCTGGGCCTGACCTTCCGCCGGCCGCGCAACATCACGATGCTGGCCGTGCTCGCCGCCGTTCCCGTCATCGTCGGTGTCGCGCTGCGGCTCTTCACGGGTGCCGGCGACGACGGCATGAGCGGGATGATCGCCGACGTCGCGGGCAACAGCCTCATGCTGACGTTCGTCTCGTTCTCGTTCCTCGTGCTGCTGCTGATGCCGGTCGCGGTCAGCGTGGTGGCGGGCGACGCGATCGCGGGGGAGGCCGGAGCGGGGACGTTGCGCTACCTGCTGGCCGCGCCGGCCGGACGCACCCGGCTGCTGCTGGTCAAATACCTCAACGCGGCCGTCTACGCCTACGCGGCCACGGCGGTGGTCGCCCTGTCCGGGCTGCTCACCGGGCTCGCCCTGTTCCCGGCCGGGGACGTGACGCTGCTGTCGGGGACCACCGTCACGATGGCGGACGGGCTGCTGCGGATCCTCATCGCGGTCGGGTACGTCGGCGCCGGCATGGCCGCCCTGGCCGCGATCGCGGTCGCGCTGTCGACGTTCACCGAGGTGTCCATCGGGGCCATCGCGGGCACCGTGGTGCTGGTCGTCGTCTGCCAGGTGCTGCGGGCGATCCCGGCGCTCTCGTCGATCACGCCGTACCTGCTGCCGAGCAAGTTCATGGGCTTCGACGCCGTGCTGCGCAGCCCGATCGACACCGCGGCGCTGCGCGACGGGCTGCTGACCTTCGGGGCCTACATCGTGCTGTTCGGGTCCATCGCCTGGGCCCGCTTCTCCGGCAAGGACATCACGTCCTGACAACCGCGCACCTTCTCGGGGCGGCCACCCACGTCCGGGGTGGCCGTGCACGTCAGCGAGGGCGGCCATCCACGTCCGGGTGGTCGCGCACGTCAGCGAGGGCGGCCATCCACGACGGATGGCCGCGCGCATCAGCAGGGGCGGCCATCCGACGTTCGGACGGCCGCCCCCGGGCGTGTCAGGCGGAGGTGCGGCGGCGCAGGCCGAGGAAGCCGACGATGACGCCGATGACGCCCACCGCCAGCCCCGCGCCGCCCAGGAGCCGGGCCGTGCCGTCGGACGTCGCCGCCTCCTGGGAGACCGCCACCACCGACGGTGAAGCGGCCGCCGGGGCGGCGGAGGCGGAGGCCGAAGCGGCGGCGTGCGTGTCGTCACCGCTGGCCGGCACGAGCTTGAGCAGCGGCGCCGGGTGCTCCGCCTCGGTCCCGTCCGCCTTGGCCGCCTCCGACCAGTCCACGACCTCGCCGCCGGAGTAGGTCTGCTTGGTCGGGAACGTCAGCGAGTCCACGTCCTTGGGCAACTGCCCCATGGACACCTCGAACTCCTGGAACTCGCCCGGATTGATCTTGCCACCGGACCAGACGACCTTGGTGACGGCCTCTTCCAGGTCGCCGTACTCGGTCTTGACGGGCGCCGGCAGCTTGCCCTCGGTGACCTTGACGTCCCATCCGGGCACGGGCTTGACCGACACGAACGCCAGGGGATGGTCGGCGGGGAAGGAGACCTCGATCTTGGTGGTCGAGGCGTTGTCGCGCTCGTTCGGGACGCGGAAGGCGACCTTGGTGAATCCGCCCTGCTCGGCGGTGCCCGGCTGGATCGTGACGTGGGCCAGGGCGGGCAGGGCGAGGCCGGCGGTGAGGGCGGTGGCGGCGGCGAGCACGGTCGCCGTACGACGGATGAAGGACATGCGGAACTCCACTGGGGTGAACGGGAAAGGGGCGTCAGAGATCAGGCGGGAAGTGGAGGACCCCGCCTGGCCACGCTGTGCCGGAACCCCGGCTGAAGCGGAACCGCCCTGGTGAAGACGATGGGTGCGGCCGGCCGCACGACCGGCACGGTGATCTGCGGCAGCGGCGTGAGACGGCGGCCGGCGCGGCGCAGCAGCGACCAGAGCGCGCCCTCGCCGCGCGCCAGCCACAGGCCCGTGATGAGGGTGGCCGTCAGGTGCGTGAGGAGCATGCCGGTGCTGACGGCGAGCCCGCCCTGCCCGTGGCCGTGCACCGAGACGTAGGCGGCGCCCTCGCCCGCGAACAGCTCGTGCAGCCCGAGCTGCACCGCGACCAGCACGAGAGTGATCGTCGCCGGGGAGCGCTCCGCGCCGCACAGCGCCAGACCCAGCACCGCCACGCCCGCGAGCCCGAGGCCGGCGGCCTGCGGATCGGGAGCCGCGCCGCCGCCCAGCATGTGCGCGAGCGCGGCGAGGGTCACGCAGACGGCGGCGAAGGCGGCCGTCCGCGCGAGCCTGAGGGGGAGTTGCGCGCGCATGGGTGTGCCCCATGCTCTCACGGGGCAAGGGGTGTTGAGGCCCCGAGTGAGAAGCTGCGCAATGTCTGGTCCGAAATTGCCATTTATCGCTAGGGTCGTGCCGATCGCGTTGATATACGTGCCGGTCGCGTTGATATAGAGGTGAGAACGTTGCGGCACTTAGCTGGTTTGCTCATCGGGCTTGTGGTGACGGTGGCCCTGCTGGGAGGCGGCGGCTGGGCCGTGCAGCAGGCGCTGGCCAGTGTGGCGGCGGCTCCGCCCGACAATAAGAAGATGTGGATCGCCTTGGGCGCCATGGCCGCCGTCGGCCTGGTCTTCGGCTTGGTGGTGGCGGGACGGATCTCGCCGCTGGCGACGTTCATCCCGTCCATGGTGTTGCTGGCCTGGACCGTCATGTACGCGCTTGACGTGAACCGGGCGCTTTCCCTCATCCCGTCCCAGGCGTCGGTCCACCAGATCGTCAGGGACGCCGGCGCGGGTGACAAGACGCTGCTGACCACGGGCGTGTTCGCCCTGCTCGGCGTGGCCATGTTCATCCCGGTGCTGATGCCCTCGCGCTGGTCGCGGCAGCGTGACGACGATGACGACGAGGACTACGAGAGCGAGCAGGGCGGCTACTACTAGCCGGGGTGGCGCCGGCCGGCGCGCCCGGCCTGGCCGGCGTCGACCGCGCCGACCTGATGACGCGCGTCCGTCGCACGCGTCCCGACGAGAGCGTGCGCCGGACGATCACGGCCACTGCGAAGCTGCTGATCTTGTCGTCGCGCTCGGTTCATCGCATGTTGGCGAGATCCAGTTCCACAAAATCCCAGTATCTGCTGTCGTCCTTGAGACCGGTACGCTCGTCGTAGGACGGCACCAAGGGGGACGTCGGGACATCGGGCACCAAAGTCTCGATCTGCTTCGGCAGCATGTTGTAAGCGGTGGCCAGGTGGGTGTTCAGCTCGCGGAGGTACTCGCGGGCCCGGTCGTGCGCGCCGCCGCCGGAGGGCAGCATCCAGTTGGGCAGGTCGTCGTCGAACTCGTGGTCGCCGAGCTTGACGGTGTCCTCGAAGCCCAGCTGGTACTGGTGCAGCACGCCGGCGAGCCAGGAGAGGGTGCCGCTGGTGGTCCCGGTGGCGTAGGCGAGCGTCCGGTAGGTTGCCTGCAGCTTGCGCAGTGCGTCGAGCGCGAACTCGGACGTCTGCCCCGGCCAAGCGCCGGCGAGCTGGCGGGCCCGCCCCTCCACGGTCTCCTGGAGGTCGGTGAAGTGCTCGGCCAGTCGGGTGCAGTAGCCGGCCTTGTCGTTCAGCTTCGCCACGTGGACGGCGTTGAGGCACTCCTTGACCAGGGGCGCGTCAAAGGGGGAGGTGTCCTCCTCCTGCCAAGGATATTTACTCGTGATCGAGTACGTCTCGTGAGTGGTGCCCCGGCCGAGATTCTCTTCGGTGAGGTCGGGAAGATTTTTGTCGAAGATGCCCTCTGCGCGGTCGTAGTTGACCCCCGAAGCGAAGACCAGGTAGCCGAGGGCCACGTAGTCGCAACTGAGGTTGTAGGCGCCGTTCTGGACAGCATCCGCGAAGCGCTCCACGGCGTCCTCCACGGCGTGTATGGACTTCCATATCCGCCCGTCGAGGGGTCCGGAGGCAGAAGAATCGCCGTAGAACCCGGCGCCGAAAGTGTCGGAGCCAGGCGGCAGACCGGTCTGCGGGGGGAGGCCCCCCTTCACTTCCGACTCGCTCAGCCCGCCCGTGTCCGTCTGCATCTCGAGGCCGACCCGTTTCAGCCGGTCGCGGTGGACGTCGACGTCCGCCTTCGGAGAAGGCCACGAACGGGCCGGCTTCGGGCCGTCGTTCCAGTCGTACCACGGTGGCGCCGACGTTGCGGGGTCCGGAATCATGCAGTTCCTTCGCTGACGTCGTGGGATGAACCCCACATGATCACTGAGAACATGCATGGTATTCAGCTGCGTTGCGCACATGTCAAGATCAGCCGTGAACCGGGCGCTCTTCTTCATCCCGTCCCAGGCGTCGGTCCACCAGATCGTCAGGGGCGCCGGCAAGGGTGACAAGACGCTGCTGACCACGGGCGTGTTCGCCCTGCTCGGCCTGGCCGGCGTCCGACCGCGCCGACCTGATGGCGCGCGTCCGTCGCACGCTCTCCGACGGGAGCGTGCGACGGACGATCACGGTCACAAGATGAGGTTGTCGACCTTGTGGTCAGTGTCGGTTTTTTGCAGTTTGTTGAAACCGCTTTCCAGCGACGACCAGAATCCGCTGTCGTCCTTGAGACCGTCCGCCTCGTTGTAGTCCGGCGCCGAGGCGGAGTCGGGGACACCGGGCAGCAGAATCTCGATCTGGTCCGGCAGCATGTCGTAGGCGATGGCCAGGTGGGTGTTCAGCTCGCGGAGGTACGCGCGGGCCCGGTCGTGTGCGCCGCCGCCGGAGGGCAGCATCCAGTTGGGCAGGTCGTCGTCGAACTCATGGTCGCCGAGCTTGACGGTGTCCTCGAAGCCGTCCTGGTACTGCTGCACCACGCCGGCCAGCCAGGAGAGGGTGCCGCTGGTGGTCCCGGTGGCGTAGGCGAGTGTCCGGCAGGATGCCTGCACCTTGCGCAGTGCTTCGAGCGCGAACTCGGACGTCTGCCCCGGCCAGGCGTTCGACAGCTGGCGAGCCCGCCCCTCGACGGTCTCCTGGAGGTCGGTGAAGTAATCGGCCAGTTGGGTGCAGTAGTCGGCCTGGCTGTTCAGCCCCGATATGTTGACGGCGTTGAGGCAGTCCTTGATCAGGGGTGCGTCAAGCGAGGAGACGTCCTCTTCCTCCCAAGGATACTTGCTCGTGATCAGGCGCGTCATGTGAGTGGTGCCCCGGCCGAGATTCGATCCGGTGAAGGAGGAAAGATTCTTGTCGAAGATGCCCTCTGCGCGGTCGTAGTTGACGCCCGTGGCGAAGACCATGTCGCCGAGGTTCTCGTAGCTGCCTCTGATGAGACGGGCGCACCCTTGGACGGCCTTGGAGAAGCGGGACACGCTGCCGGCCAAGGCCGTCATGGACCCCCACGCCCACGTGGTCACGGGTTCCCTCCAGATATGGCCGGCGTAGAAGTCGGCGCCGAAATAGTCGAAGCGAGCCGGCAGACCGGACAGCGAGTCGAGGCCCATCTCGACTTGCTCCTTGTTATGCACGCCCGTGTCCGTGAGCATTTCGAGGCCGACCCGTTTCAGCTGGTCGCGGTGGACGTCGACGTCCGCCTTGGGAGAGGGCCACGAACGGGCCGGCTTCGGGCCGTCGTTCCAGGCGTACCACGGCGGCACCGACGTTGCGGGGTCCGGATTCATGCTGTTCCTTCGCTGACGTCGTGGGATGAACCCCTCATGATCACTGAGAACATGCATGGTATTCAGCTGCGTTGCGCGTATGTCAAGATCGGCCGTGAACCGGGCGCTCCCCGGACGGCGGGCGCTCGGCCTGGCCGGCGTCGACCGCGCCGACCTGATGACGCGCGTCCGTCGCACGCGTCCCGACGAGAGCGTGCGACGGACGATCACGGTCACTCGGTGACGATGCTGACCTTGTCTTCACGGTCGGTTTTTTGCAGGTCGTCGAAACCCATTTCCAGAAAATCCCAGAATCCGCTGTCGTCCTTGAGACCGTCGCCCTCGTTGTAACTCAGCGCCGAGGCGGTCCTGGGGACACCGGGCAGCAGGGTCTCGATCTGCTGCGGCAGCATGTTGTAAGCGGCGGCCAGGTGGGTGTTCAGCTCGCGGAGGTACGCGCGGGCCCGGTCGTGTGCGCCGCCGCCGGAGGGCAGCATCCAGTTGGGCAGGTCGTCGTCGAACTCATGGTCGCCGAGCTTGACGGTGTCCTCGAAGCCGTCCTGGTACTGCTGCACCACGCCGGCCAGCCAGGAGAGGGTGCCGCTGGTGGTCCCGGTGGCGTAGGCGAGTGTCCGGTAGGTTGCCTGCACCTTGCGCAGTGCTTCGAGCGCGAACTCGGACGTCTGCCCCGGCCAGGCGCCGGCGAGCTGGCGGGCCCGCCCCTCGACGGTCTCCTGGAGGTCGGTGAAGTGCTCGGCCAGTCGGGTGCAGCAGCCGGCCTTGTCGTTCAGCTTCGCCACGTGGACGGCGTTGAGGCAGTCCTTGATCAGGGGCGCGTCAAGCGGGGAGGTGTCCTCCTCCTGCCAAGGATGCATACTCGTGATCAGGTACGTCTCGTGAGTGGTGCCCCGGCCGAGATCCGATCCGGTGAGGGAGGGGAGATTCTTGTCGAAGATGCCCTCTGCGCGGTCGTAGTTGACGCCCGAAGCGAAGACCATGTCGCCGAGGTTCTCGTAGCTGCGTCTGATGTTGAGGGCACCGCTGTGGACAGCGTTCGAGAAGCGCTCCACGGCGTCGTCCACGGCCGTCATGGATCTCCATAGGAACGTGGCCACGTAATCCGAGGAGGAGACCGCATAATAATCGCCGTAGAACTTGGCGCCGAAACCGTCGACGTCGGCCGGCAGACCGGTCAGCGGGTCGTAGCCCTGCTTCGCGTCCCACTCGTTCACCACGCCCGTGTCCGTGTGCATCTCGAGGCCGACCCGTTTCAGCCGGTCGCGGTGGACGTCGACGTCCGCCTTCGGAGAGGGCCACGAACGGGCCGGCTTCGGGCCGTCGTTCCAGGCGTACCACGGTGGCACCGACGTTGTGGGGTCCGGAATCATGTAGTTCCTTCGCTGACGTCGTGGGATGACCCCACACGATCACTGAGCAGAGGCATGGTATTCGTCCGCCTTGCGGGCATGTCAAGATCAGGCGAATTCGACGGGTACGGACGGTGTCACCGTCGATCGAGGCTCGATCTGCGGTGGCCGGGTGAGGCCCAGCCGGGCGGCGTGTCAGGCGGGCCCGAAATATGCGCGTAAGGAACGAGATACTTACTGGCCGGTAGAACGATCCGCTAAGGGGAAGAAAAGTCATCGGAGGACCCATATGCGGATCGACAGGGATGTGGTGCCCGACTACCCCTTGAGCTGGCAGGCTCGCGCGCTGACCGGTCTCATGCGCGGGACCTTGAAACCGGCCTCCAGCCTGCTGATGCGTCATCCGCTCGCGCTGGCGGGCGCGGCGCGGCTCGGCGATCTCGCCCGGCTGGTCCAGGTGCCGCATCCCGAGCAGGTGACGATCGTGCCGGCGACGTTCTCGTCGTGCGGGGGCGAATGGGTCCGCGGCGGTCAGGGGCTCGACGAGAGCAAGGTGGCGCTGTACTTCCACGGCGGCGGCTACTTCTCCTGCTCGCCGCGTACGCACCGGTCGATCACGTGGCGGCTCTCGGTGGCGGCCGGGCGGCCGGTCCTGGCGCTCGACTACCGGCAGGGGCCCGTGCACAAGCTGGCCGACTCCCTGGCCGACGCGCTGGACGCCTACGACTGCCTGCTGCGGCGCGGCCACGCGCCCGAGGACGTCGTCTTCGCGGGTGACTCGGCCGGCGGTCATCTGACCCTGGCCACGCTGCTGGCCCTGCGTGACGCGGGGCTGCCGCGACCGGCCGCGGCGATCTGCCTGTCGCCCTGGGCGGATCTGACCGACTTCCCGCGCCGCGCGAACCGGTGGCAGGATCCGCTGCTTCCGGCGAGCCGGGTGCGATGGCTGGCCCGCCGGTGGACCTCCGGGCTGGATCCGCGCGATCCGCTCGTGTCGCCGGTGCTCGGCGACTTCACGGGGCTGCCGCCACTGATGATCGTGACCGGGTCGACCGAGGTGCTGCGGGACGAGGCCAGGCGCGTCGCCGAGCGGGCGCGGCAGGCCGGGATCCCGGTGCGGTACGAGGAGTGGCGGCGGATGCCGCACGTGTTCCCGATCCTGGCCGACGTGCTGCCGGAGGCGCGTCAGGTGTTCCGGCACATGTGTCATTTCCTGGGCGCGGTGTCCGTCAGGCCCGCGTCGCAGCAGGACTCCGCGGCGGCCTGATCGCCGGATACTTGGGTTGTCCCTTTTGCTGTTAGCGGCGTACTCTTTCCCTTCATGGGGCGTGTAAGGTTAGGTATACCTAACTTCAGGGGGCTGCTCGATGGCTGAGAAGAACAGGGACGCTCACCGGGGTGTCGTTCTGCGGACCGAGCGGATCTCCCCGCACATGGTCCGTGTCGTGTTCGGCGGTGACGGGCTGGCCGACTTCGCCACCTCGGGACTCACCGACCACTATGTGAAGATCGTCTTTCCGGTCGAGGGCGTCGAATATCCCGAGCCGTTCAGCGTGAAGACCTGCCGCGAGACCATGCCGCGTGAGCACTGGCCGCGGCTGCGGACCTACACCGTGCGCGCCTGGGACCCGGACGCCGGGGAGCTGACCATGGACTTCGTCGTCCATGGCGACTCGGGGCTGGCCGGGCCGTGGGCCGAGCGGGCCGAGCCCGGGGACGTGCTGTTCCTGCTGGGGCCCGGCGGCGGATACGCGCCCGACCCCGCGGCCGGCTGGCATCTCCTGGTGGGCGACGAGAGCGTCATTCCGGCCATCGCGGCCGCCCTTGAGGCGCTGCCCGAGGGCGTGCTCGCGCACGTGCTGGTGGAGGTGGACGGGCCCGAGGAGGAGCAGAAGCTGGGAACGGCCGCGGACGCGCACATCGTGTGGGTGTACCGAGGCGACGGTCCGGTGGGTGAGAAGCTGGTCGAGGCGGTGCGGGGGCTGGAGTTCCCCGAGGGTGAGGTGCACGCCTTCGTACATGGGGAGGCGGGCTTCGTGAAGGAGCTCCGGCGCTTCCTGCGGGTGGACCGGGGGATCTCGCTCGACCGGTTGTCCATCTCCGGCTATTGGCGGATCGGTGTGGACGATGAGGGCTGGCGGGCCGTCAAGGGCGACTGGAACCGCCAGGTGGAGGCCGAGGAGGCCGTCCACACCGGATGACCGCCCTCGTTCACGTCAGCCGAGGAGGTCGCTCGCACCGGATGACCGCCTCGTTCGTGTTGGGGCGAAGCGCCGGGTGACCGGCCGTCTGCGGGTAGAAAAGGGGCCGCGCCAGTGCTGGGGGGAACTGGCGCGGCCCTTCGCCGGGGGAACCGTCCCATGCCCTGGAGGTGGCCGGCGAGTCTGCGGAAACTAGTGGGCGAACTGCTCCTCTTCCGTCGACCCCTTGTACGCGGTCGTCGAGGAGTCGGGCGCCACGGCCGTGCTGACGAGGTCGAAGTAACCGGTGCCGACCTCGCGCTGGTGCCGGGTGGCGGTGTAGCCGCGTGCCTCGGCGGCGAACTCGGCCTCCTGCAGCTCCACGTACGCCGACATGCCGTCCGCCGCATACCCCTGCGCGAGGTCGAACATGCCGTAGTTCAGCGAGTGGAACCCGGCGAGCGTGATGAACTGGAACTTGTACCCCATGTGCCCCAGCTCCCGCTGGAACTTGGCGATCGTGGAGTCGTCGAGGTGCTTCTTCCAGTTGAACGAGGGCGAGCAGTTGTAGGCCAGCATCTGGTCCGGGTACTCGGCCTTGATCGCCTCGGCGAACTCGCGCGCCACGTCCAGGTCGGGCGTGCCGGTCTCCATCCAGAGCAGGTCGGAGTAGGGCGCGTAGGCCCGCCCGCGGGCGATGCACGCCTCCAGCCCGTTCCGGACCCGGTAGAACCCTTCGGCGGTGCGCTCTCCGGTGGAGAACGCCTGGTCGCGCGGGTCCACATCACTGGTCAGCAGGGTCGCGGCCTGTGCGTCGGTCCGCGCGATGATCAGTGTGGGGACGCCGCAGACGTCCGCGGCGAGGCGGGCGGCGTTCAGCGTCTTGATGTGCTGGCCGGTCGGGATCAGCACCTTGCCGCCCAGGTGGCCGCACTTCTTCTCGGAGGCGAGCTGGTCCTCCCAGTGCACGCCGGCGGCCCCGGCCGCGATCATGCCCTTCATCAGCTCGAAGGCGTTCAGCACTCCGCCGAACCCCGCCTCCGCGTCGGCCACGATCGGCGCCAGCCAGTGCGGCGCGTCCGCGTCGCCCTCCGACCAGGTGATCTGGTCGGCGCGCAGCAGCGCGTTGTTGATGCGGCGCACGACGGCCGGCACGGAGTTGGCCGGGTACAGACTCTGGTCCGGGTACGTATGCCCGCCCAGGTTCGCGTCCGCGGCGACCTGCCAGCCGGACAGGTAGATCGCCTGCAGACCGGCCCGCACCTGCTGCACGGCCTGGTTGCCGGTCAGCGCGCCGAGGCTGTTGACGTAGTCCTCGGTGTGCAGCAGGCGCCACAGGCGCTCGGCTCCGAGCCGGGCCAGCGTCTGCTCCTCCTGCACGCTGCCACGCAACCTGACCACGTCTTCCGCGCTGTAGGTGCGCTCGATGCCCTCCCATCGAGGGTCGTTGTCCCACTCTTCCCGCAGTTGCTCCGCGGCTCCCTTGAGGCGATCCGTCATTTCGGTTCACTCCTTCGTCGTCCCCTGGGGCTCACGCCGAGTCTGTGCCCCCACGGGGCATGGCCAATAGGGCGCAATCATGAGAAGAAACGCCGAAATTTCCGATCTGGGCATTACTTATGGGTATTCAGCAGTGAAGAATTCGCGTCTTTTACCGTTGGACTAGACCAATCGCCTGAGTGGAACGGGCCCGGGGTGCGGTCGCCGGCGTCCTCGGGACACGCCCCCCGCAGAGGCTAGAAAATGGGCCGATTTTCTGTCTAAGATGCCCGCATGGCCTCGTTGCTAGGCGAAGAACCGCTGTCTTTGACGCAGGAGCTTGATCTGATCGCGTTTGGTCAGCGCCTTCGCCACCTGCGCAAACAGCGCGGCCTCACCCTGTCGGACCTCGGCTCGCGCGTCAGCAGGGCGCCCAGCCAGCTTTCGCTGCTCGAGAACGGCAAGCGGGAGCCCAAGCTGTCGCTGCTCAAGTCGCTGGCCGCCGCGCTCGGGGTGCCCGTCGAGGAGTTGCTGCGCCGCCAGCCGCCCAACCGCCGCGCCCAGCTGGAGATCGCACTGGAGGAGGCGCAGCGCGACCCCATCTACACGGGGCTCGGCCTGCCGCGGCTGAAGGTCTCCGCGCGCGTGCCCAACGACGTGCTCGAACACCTCCTCGGCCTGTACGGCGAGCTGCGCGCCAGGCAGGCCCGCGGCACCGCCACCCCCGAGGAGGCCAGGGTCGCCAACGCCGAGCTCCGGCGCAGGCAGCGCGAGGTGGGCAACTACTTCCCCGACATCGAGAAGGCCGCCGCGCAGGCCCTCGACGCGGTCGGCTACCGCACCGGCGCGCTCTCCCAGAGCACGGTCCAGAGCCTGGTGACGCACTTCGGCTACACCGTGCACACCGCCCAGGACCTGCCCCGATCCGTACGCTCCATCACCGACCTGCGCAACCGCCGCATCTACGTCAAGCACGAGCAGCTCGGCATGCACACCCCGCGCACGATCCTGCTCCAGACCCTCGGCCACCTCGCGCTCGGCCACGACAAGCCCCGCGACTTCGCCGACTTCCTGCGCCAGCGCACCGAGGCCAACTACTTCGCCGCCGCCGTCCTGGTCCCTGAGAAGGCCGCCGCGCTCTATCTGCAGGAGGCCAAGGCCGGGCGGGCGTTGTCGGTGGAGGATCTGCGGGACGTGTTCGCGGTCTCGTACGAGATGGCCGCCCACCGCTTCACCAACCTGGCCACCCACCACCTGGGCCTCGTCTGCCACTTCGTGCGCAACGACGCCGGCGGCACCATCTACAAGGCCTACGAGAACGACGGGATCGTCTTCCCCGCCGACGAACAGGGGGCCATCGAGGGGCAGCGGATGTGCCTGCAGTGGTCGGGACGGCAGGTGTTCGCCTCGCCGGACCGGTTCTCGGTGTTCTACCAGTATTCCGACTCGCCGACCGGGACCTACTTCTGCGTGGCCCACGTGGATCCCTCGCGCGAGCGGGACTTCGCGATCACGCTCGGGGTGCCGTACAAGGAGTCGCGCTGGTTCCGGGGGCGCGAGACCACCAGCCGCACCAAGTCCGGCTGCCCGACCGGCGACTGCTGCCGCCGCCCGCCTGCCGAGCTGGCCGAGCGCTGGGAGGGCTACGCCTGGCCGTCGGCGCGCGCCAATTCCCACATTCTGGCCGCGCTGCCGCCCGGGTCGTTCCCGGGCGTGGACGAGGCCGACGTCTACACCTTCCTGGAGCGGCACGCCACCACCGCATAAGCTGGCAGGTGGGGAAGCGGGGGTGGTGGCATGCTGCCTGAAGTGTGCGGATGGTTGCGGCGCCGTACGTCGTCCGCCGTGGACTGGCCGATCCGGGACCTGATGGCCGCCAAGGGGAGCACCACGGTGAGCGTGGTGCTGCCGGCCCGCGACGAGCGGGACACCGTGGGGGAGATCGTCCGGACCATCCGGCGGGAGCTCGGCGGGCTCGTCGACGAGGTCGTGGTCATCGACTCACGCTCCTGCGACGACACCGCGCGGGTCGCGTCGCTGGCCGGGGCCGAGGTGTACGCCCAGGACGAGATCCTGCCGCGGCTCAAGCCGCTGGACGGCAAGGGGGAGGCCCTGTGGAAGTCGCTGGCCGTCACGTCGGGGGACGTGGTGGTCTTCGTCGACGCCGATATCCGGAAATTTCACCCTTCTCTGGTCTTTGGCCTGCTCGGCCCGCTGCTTGCTGACCCCACCGTCGCCTACGTCAAGGGTTGTTACGACCGCCCGCTGAACGGCGCCCCCAACGGTGGCGGCCGCGTCACGGAGCTGGTCGCCCGGCCGCTCATCAACCTGCACTGGCCGCAACTGGCCGGTTTGGTGCAACCGCTGGCCGGGGAGTACGCCGGCCGGCGCTCGGCCCTGGAGCGGGTGCCGTTCCTGACCGGCTACGGGGTCGAGCTCGGGCTGCTGATCGACCTCCTGGAGCTGGCGGGCCTGGACGCCTTCGCCCAGGTGGACCTGGGCTCACGCGAGCACACCCCGCAGTCGACGGAGGCGCTCGGGGGGATGGCGTCGCAGATCATGCTGGCCGCCTGGTCGCGGCTGCGGCGTCAGGGGATGATCGAGACGGCCCACGAGCCGGCGGACCGGCTGGCGCAGTTCCGTCGCGGGGCGGACGGCCATGACGTCCTGTCGAGGGACGTCGGGATCGCGGAACGCCCACCCATGATCACGATGGCCACCTGACCCGGCTCACGTGAGGGCGGCGGCGACGAAGGTGGCGATCTGGTCGCGCATCGCGTCGTGGTCGTCGGCGTGCTCGCCCAGGATGATCCGCCCGAGCTGCGGCATCATCGCCGGGAACAGCGCCAGCCCCGTCAGCATGAACAGCGCCCGCGCCGTCGCCGCCGACGGCTCCTCGCCCCGGCCCTGCGCCAGTGAGGCGGCCTTGCGGGCGCAGCGCTCGACCCGTTCCTCCTGCCCGGCCAGCAGGTCCTGACCGCGGTAGTTGAGCGCCTCCCACATCAGCAGCCGCACCAGGTCGGGGTGGGTGTGGTAGTAGTCGGTCAGCTTGGCCACGTAGTCCACCGGGTCGCCGCCGGGCAGGGCCATCTGCGCGGTCAGGTCGTCGAGCGCCTCCTTGATGACGGTGTCGAACAGCTTCTCCTTGCTGCCGAAATGGCCATAGATGCGCTCCTTGTTGACGCCGGCGCGTTCGGCGATGCGATCCACGCGGGCGCCCGCCACGCCGTACGCGGCGAATTCCTCGCGCGCGGCCTCCAGCAGGGCGGCCCGGGTGGCGGCGGTCGAGACCTTGGGTGCCATGGTCGTCATCATAGCCACCAACAACCAGTTGGTTGTAAACCAACTACCCAGTTGACATCCAACTGGTTGGTTGGCTACCGTCCCGCCTCATGACACTTACCGCTTCTCGCCGGCCGCACCCGCCGGCGGACACCGCCGCCGAGCCGGCCCTGTTCGGCCGCACCTTGACCGTGTTCACGCTCACCGCCGTGCTGGTCAGCGGCCAGCTGTACGTCGTGATCCCGCTCTTGCAGGACATGGCCACCGGTTGGGGCGCCTCCGCCGGCGGCCTGACCTGGCTGGTGACCGCCTTCGGCATCGGCTACGGCCTCGGCTTCCTGCTGTTCGGGCCGCTGTCCGACCGCTACGGGCGCCGCAGGCTGCTGATGATCGGATTGCCGCTGGCCGCCGTCACCACGGCGGCGGTGGCGTTGAGCCCGTCGCCCGAGGTGGCGCTCGCGCTGCGGGCGGTGCAGGGCGTCGCGGTGGCGATGTTCCCGCCCGCGGGCATGGCGTACCTGGCCGAGCGGATCGAGCCGCGCCGCCGCGTGGTCGCGATCGCCTCTGTGACCGGCGCCTTCCTCGCCTCCGCGGTGTTGCTGCAGGTCGCCGCCCAGCTCTTGGTGGACGCGATCGGCTGGCGCGGGCTGTTCCTGCTCTCGGCGGCGGGGTTCGCACTGGCCGCCCTGGGCCTGCGCGCCATCATGCTGCCCGACCTGCCGCGCGAGGGCGCCGGATCCCCGCTGTCGGCCTACCGCGCGCTGCCCGGCCTGCTGTTCGACCGCGTCCTCGTGCTCCGGTACATCGCCACGATCATGCTCATGGTCGGCTTCGTCGCCGTGTACACCGGCCTGCAGATCTACGGCGTGGCCTCCGCCGCCGAGCTGCTCACGCTCCGCGCGGCCGGGCTGCCGTCGATCGTGCTGGTGCCCATCGTGATGCCGTGGCTGGGCCGGGTGTCCGCGACGACCAGGGCGATGGTGTTCCTGTCGCTCGGCGCGCTCGCGCTGGCGGTCGTGGGCCTGGCCGGCGGCGCGGCGCTCATCCTCCTGCTCGCCCTCTACGTCGGAGCCACCGCCGCCGGCCTGCCCGCCATGAACGAGGCCATCTCGGCCAGGGCGGGGCAGGCGCGGGGGACGGCGCTGGCGCTGTTCTCCTTCGCCCTCGCGGTCGGGGGCAGCGTGGGCCCGCAGGTGGCGGCCGCGTTCGGCGCCTTCACCCCGCTCATGTACGGCCTCGTGGCCGGCCTGGCGCTGGCCGTGGCCGCCGTACTGGTCTCCACCTGGGCCGCCAGGACCACGCGATAACCCGCCCAGCCGGATCGCGGCGCGAGCCGGCGGCCGGCCGGGTCGGCGACGTGAGCCGGAGGGCCTGGTCAGGGCCGCAGCAGGCCGCCGAGCGTGAGATCGGGGCGATCGACATGGACGTCGGGCAGGAGCCACGACGTGTCGATCGCCCCTTTGCCGGCCGCCCGCCCCGCCGGGTTCAGCGGGCCGAGCAGGGACTCGCAGCCGTCCTCCGTGGCGTCGTGGAGCAGCGAGCAGAGCCACCTGGCCAGGTCGTCGGTCTGGCCGTTGAGGTCGAGCCGGGCGCAGAAGGTGCCGCTCGTGGCGTCGTAGGCGTTGCCGGCGTTGTTCAGCCCGAGCGGGGCCACGTCCAGGAACGCCTCGATCGACGCGCGCTGGCGTACCAGCAGCTCGGTGAGGTGGGCGAGGTCGCGCGTGCCGGCCGCGACCTCGCCCCGGTTGTCCTCGACGAAGTCGGCGACCTGCGTGAGCGTGCCCGACAGGCCCTTGAGCACCGCCCGCAGCTCCTCGCGCTCGCCGTCGAGCTGCTCGGACACGCCCGCCAGATCGCGCATGAACATCCGGATCCGCGCGTCGTCCCTGGCCATCGCGCCGGTGATGACGGCGAGGTGCCGGACCGTCCGGGAGGTGTCGTCGCCGCCCGCGGCCAGTGCGGAGGCGGCGTCGGAGAGCCCGCGGACGGTGGCGCCCACGGTCTCGCCCTGCCCGCCGAACGTGTCGGCCGACACCCGCAGCAGCCGCGACAACGCGCCTTCCTCCTCGGCCCCGCGTGGTCCGAGCGCCGCCGCGAGCTGCGAGAACCCGCTGAGCGCCGTGTCGATCTCCACGGGCGAGCGCGTGTCGCGCAACGTCGCGCCGTCCGCCAGCGCCGGACCTCCGGTGTACGGGGGCGTGAGCTGGAGGTAGCGGTCGGCGATCACCGAGCGGGCGACGATGACCGCCTGCGCGGACGCCGGGACCCGGCGGTCGGCGTCGTAGGCGAGCTCGACCCGAACCTTGCCGCCGGCCGGCGCGACCTCGGTGACCTGGCCGATCCTGACCCCGAGCACCCGCACGTCGGAGCCCGGGTACAGGCCCACCGCGGAGTCGAAGTACGCCGTCGCGCCGACCGTCGCCGCCGGCCGCAGCAGCAGATAGGCGGCAGCGGCGGCGAGGGCGGCCAGGAGCGCGACGAGCCGGCGGTCCACGCGGACTCCTCCTGCGAGACGATCGGAGAGTGACCATGATATTACCCGCAGTTGACGGGCTCGCAGGGCGTTCCGCAAGGGCCTACCGGCCGGTAAGGTGTTACCGCTGGTAACTACCGAGGGGTGCGGCGCATGTTCTGTCCGGAGCTCAGTGACGATGTGATCGAGGTACGTGACTGGGTGCACGCCTTCGCCCGCGACGTGATCAGACCAGCGGGCGCCGAATGGGACGAGCGCGAGGAGACCCCGTGGCCCGTCATCCAGGAGGCGGCCAAGATCGGCCTGTACTCCCTCGACTTCTTCGCCACCCAGTGGTTCGAGGAGAGCGGGCTGGCGCTGCCCGTGGCGTTCGAAGAGATCTTCTGGGGTGACGCGGGCATCGGCCTGGCCATCGTCGGCACCGGCCTGGCCGCCGCCGCGCTGTCGGCCAACGGCACTCCCGAGCAGATGGGGGAGTGGCTGCCGCAGATGTTCGGCTCGGAGAACGACGTCAAGCTCGGCGCCTTCTGCGCCTCCGAGCCCGACGCCGGCTCCGACGTCGGCGCCATCCGCACCCGCGCCGTCCACGACCGGGGCGACTGGATCCTGAACGGCGTCAAGACCTGGGCCACCAACGGCGGCATCGCGGACGTCCACGTGGTGGTCGCCTCCGTCGATCCGGCCCTGGGCACCAGGGGCCAGGCGACCTTCGTCATCCCGCCGGGCACGCCCGGGTTGTCCATGGGCCAGAAGTTCCGCAAACACGGCATCCGCGCCTCGCACACGGCCGAGGTCGTCCTGTCCGACGTCCGCGTGCCGGGCTCGTGCCTGCTGGGCGGCAAGGAGAAGCTGGACGCCAGGCTGGCGCGCGTACGCAACGGGGAGCGGGCGGGGGAGCAGGCCGCGATGCGCACGTTCGAGACCACCCGCCCGTCGGTCGCCTCGATGGCCGTCGGCATCGCCCGGGCCGGCTTCGAGTACGCCAGGGACTACGCCCGCGAGCGCGAGCAGTTCGGCCGCAAGATCGGCGAGAACCAGGCGATCGCCTTCCTGCTGGCCGAGATGGCCACCCGGGTCGACGTCGCCCGGCTGCTGACGTGGCGGGCCGCGTGGATGGCGCGCAAGGGCCGGCAGTTCGAGCAGGCGGAGGGGTCGATGTCGAAGCTGGTGGCGGGGGAGACGGCGGTCTGGGTGACCGAGCAGGCGATCCAGATCCTGGGCGGCGCGGGCTACACCAGGGAGCACCCGGTGGAGCGCTTCCACCGCGACGCCAAGATCTACACCATCTTCGAAGGCACCTCGGAGATCCAGCGCCTGATCATCGGCCGCGCGGTCACGGGGCTGCCTGTGCGCTGACGACCTCGCATGCCAGAAGGGTGGCGTGCCCGCAAGTGAATCTTCGGCGCCACGCCTCGCGTACCCGGTCGTGTGAGGCGGGTCGGCGCCGCGTGGGAGAGCGGCAAGACCCGCACTGCGCTGCTCGCCCGTAAGGCCCAGCCCGAGAACCAGCTTGAGTACGACCGGGCGCAGATCGCCGGCGCAACCGAGGCGGGCGAGTACGTCGAGTGGGGCAAGCACAACGGGCACGTCGGCGACGTCGTGCACTCCTGGGGCCTTCGGGTGCTGCGATCCAGCGCCAAGGCCGCCCCTGGGCCGTACACCTTCCTCCTGGTGTGCGGCCCGAGGGACGGCCCGTTTCGTGTCCTGGGGGTTACTTGCGGGGCGACGAGCGACAGGCCTGACGCGCAGCCGGCGCACTAACACGTCCCACCTAGCAGGAGAGGCTCACTGGTCGGCCACTGCGTCCAGGCTCTCTGGCAGGAGGGCGTCGTTGGCGTTGTCGGCGTTATCGGCGTTGTCCTGCATGCGCCGGCGTCGTTCGAAATCGACTCTGATGTCGCATTTGATCTCGATGCGGACGTGGGCAGACCGGTATACCGGACCGGTGCCGCACACCGTGACCCTGCTCGGCGTCGGACGATCATCGGCCATCGCCGCGCCGGAACCTGTGATCGCCCCGGTCGTGAGCAGGGCGATGGCGACAGCGCATGCTCCGCCCATCTGACGTGCCTTCATGTTGGACTCCTCTATTTCTTGCGACCCGATCCAGCTCGATCGAAGTTACAAAAAGTCTTATTCCAGCTACTCTCTGTAGTTATGCTGTCTAATGTCTCTGCATATCGAAAAGGTCCCTCTATGGGGATATTTGATCCACTCCGCCGCATCCGGCACAGGCGTCATCGCGTCACCGGGCGCGACCAGGTTCGGCATCGGGCGGGCCCGGCAATCAATCGACTCTCCTTCCGTTGACGGTGCTGCGCGACAGCCTGCCGAGAGGTGGCAAGTGACAGACCCGCAGCTCAGCCGCGCGGCGCGTACATGATCACGGCGACACCGGCCAGACAGATCAAAGCGCCGATGACGTCCCACCGATCGGGCCGGAATCCGTCGACGACCATGCCCCACACCAGGGATCCGGCGACGAAGACGCCGCCATAGGCGGCCAAGATGCGGCCGAAGTTCGCGTCCGGCTGGAGCGTGGCAACGAACCCGTACAGGCCAAGCGCGATGACGCCGGCCCCGATCCACAGGAGGCCGCGCTGCTCGCGTACACCCTGCCAGACCAGCCACGCTCCGCCGATCTCGGCGAGTGCGGCCAGGGCGAACAGCAGGAGGGAGCGGGCGATCGTCATGACGAGTAGTACAGCGCATCCCGGCAGCAGGGCCGCCGTCGGGCCGCCACAGTGTGGAGTGCGCTAGTAGCGCAGGGTCTGGAGGTTGACTCCGGCCCGCTCGGCCACCTGCCCGCTGCGCAGGTGCAGTCCGTCGATGTCCTGTCTCACACCGGCCGCCTCGCTCCGGCGGCCGCGCCTGCGCGTGCCTGCAGCGCGTCCAATACCTCGACCTGCTCCACCGGCACCGTCACCTCCAGCGCCAGGCCGCCGTCGGCGATGGTGAGGGTGAAGACGAAGAACGAGCAGCAGCCGCTCTCCCGCGCCATCAGCTCGGCGGCCCGAGCGGCATTGTCCGGGCTGACGACCAGCTCCAGCCGTAGCCGCGTCCGATCCGGGCGCGACAGGGCCTGCACCGCTTCGGCGAACAACGCATCGAACTCGGCCACCCGAAGCGGCTGCTCAGCGGTGGGCAGCGTGCACGCCGACGGTACCCATTCCTGGTCCAAGGCGATGTCTGGTGTCATGCCTCGACGGTAAGCCTGTACCTGGGTACCGGATGCAAGCCCAGCCGACGAACTCTTTTCTTGCCTGGCAACAGGGTCCGATCCACCCGGCATACCGGATCAGCCGAATGATCGTTACCGCAGCGGGCCGCCGCTGGACATGTTCGAGCGGCACCTTGACCGGATGCCGTGGGCGATCTACGACGTGCGCCGCGCCGCTGGAACCCGAACACCAACGAGGCGGTCAACGTTCCCGGCAGGGGGCATGCGGTTCCGCCCGGCCAAGGACGTCAACAAGTAACCACCCAAGCTCGTCGGCGATCCGCTGCGGGGGCGCGGACCGCCGAAGCTCATTCTGCGGCTCAGCAGGGCGTGAAGAAGACTTTCAGCGTGCCGTCCAGCATCCCCCACTGGCCCGGCGGTTGACCGCACCCGAACCAGCGCTGTCCGATGACTTGTTCGCCGCTGTAGTAGCTGAAGACGATGAGGAGGTCGCCCCCTGGCGGGGGAGGAGGGATGGCGTGAGCCGGGATGGCGCCGAGAGCGAGTGCGCCGGCGATCAGCACCGCCGCTGAAACCCCTCGCTTGAATCGCATGGAGATACCTCCAAGGCCGATGGGGCGGTCCGGCCAGAGCAGACCGGGCCATATGCACATTCGACGTCAGAGTAAGCGCGCTTGATCAATGCGGCCAGTGGCAATCAACGCCCGGCGGCGAGGGGGATCGGAGGCGCGCCTCATCCGAGTGCGACTGAACGCCGGCCGGGGGTGGGCTGCCGGCGGACGCTGTCGGGCATGCATGGCTGACTTGCGACGCCAGCCGGGTCAGGTGCGCACCGCGAGCTCCAGAGAGGTATCCCCATCGCTCAAGTGAGCGGCCCACGTTGTAGGGCCGACAACGCCGTCGGTCAGAAGGCCGCGCCACTCTTGGAAAGCCTCAACGGTCCTTGTCGTCCTGGGACCGAACACGCCGTCCACATCCCCTGGTGTGGTCTCCCATCGGCCCGGTGCGTAATTCGTCAGCACGGCTTGGAGTCGCTCGACGTTGTCGCCCGTGGCGCCCTCACGGAGAATAGGAAGATCTTCCCCGATGGGCAGTGCTTTCCGGGTCGCCAACCCATATCTGCCATCCGCGACCAACCCGTTGGCCTCTTGGAACGCACTCAATGCACGCTCGGTCTCACGCCCGAACAGCCCATCCACAACGATCGCAGTCTCGTCGGTCCGGACAAGGGCCGATTGCAGCCGTCGCACCGCCGCGCCTTGGTCGCCGAACTGCAGCAGGCGCCGCGGGGGCGAGGAGATCGACTCTGCAGGAGCCGTCTGACCCAGTTGGCCGCTCTGCAGGAGTCGGAGCATGTGGAGATTGAAGAGATAGACCTGATGGCTGAGATGGTCAAGTCGCCGGCCGATCGGCGGGATCCGACCGGTGAACCGGGAGCGCGCGCTGGGGTTCGGCGCAGCATCGTGAGGTTGGCGCGGTGAGGCGCCGCCGAGATCGCGCATGAACTGGTCGAGCGCGCGTCCGATGGCCGCGTAATCCTCATACAGCGCCTCAAGTCGCTGGCGGGTGCCCGTGCCGAAGTACGTCTGCGTGAGAGCCGAGTTGCGATTGAGATTGTCGTTCCAGGTCAGCAGGACTTCGCGATAGCGTTCACGTGCCTCGGCGAGCCCATCGTGCGCACCGCCCCGGGCCTGCCGCTTGGCCGCCCAGAACACCAGTCGCATGCGGTAGAGCCGCCTATCGAGCAGGCTGCTGACCTCCTCGAATACCTTGCTCGCCTGCTCGCGTTCCCGTTCACGCTGCTGGGTCTCGTGCTGGTGTGCCCATGCACGCCGCTGGAAGCGGGAACCGAGTGCACCGCCCAGGACGGTCGTCAGTACAAAGCTAAGCGCCAGCAGAACCAACTGATCAGTCACCGCTATTCACCTCAGGGCAGGCTGGGGCACTGGACCAGACATATAGAGATATCGCCTGATCGGCCGGAAGCGTTAGCCGCTGTGCAGCGGTTCATTCTGGTGAACGGCAAGAAGCCCTCTGGTCTGCGGAAACAATGCCGACGGTGAGCATGCGGGTCGAGAGGGGTGGGCATATTGTGCTGTGCCTGGCAGTCGCAGCGACAATACACTGTCTCGCCCACTATGGAGGTCATCAGCATGGCCGTCAAAGCCGTGGTAAACAAGGTCTGCCCGTCTGGTCATATCTATCTGGTTCCCGGGCGGCTTGCCGTAAGAAACGTCGGACCCTACTACAAGCCCGACACCGAAGAAATCATCATAGATATCATGCCGACCGGCAGTGAATCAGTTGTATTCAGGAATCCGACTGCAAAACTGCGCCTGACGGCGCCTGCGGGTTGCGTGTTTGAGCTGCCGAACAAGGATTTGCCCAACTATTTCCATTGGAGCCACCCCGTAGCCGGTGACAAGACCCAGATCCAGGCCGTTTACGCGCACCCCGAGCCGAGCACCCTGACGCGGAACAATTCATTGAGCTACAGATTTCCGATCACTGGTCGTGAAGGTCGCGACTGCACCGTTGAAATCGTCATGTCGGCTGAACCCGTCCAGGTTGTATCCGACTCGTGCCGGTGGACCGTAGCCAGTCTCGGCACCGACACCACGAACCTGGGGAGTCATCCCCTCGATGCCGTACCACCGGGCTGATAGAGCACGAGACCGAGGTCGCCGCCGCCCGCGCCACCGTCGGACTAGCCGGACCGGCGATGCCTGTTCTTCCGCCCGTACTTCCGCTCGTACCGCCTCATGTACTTGTTGTCGGCGCTCCCGCTGGTGCCGCTCCCGCTGGTGCCGCCGGAGTTGCCTGACGCCCAGATGATGAATGCGATGATCGCCAGCACCGCCAGTACTTCCACGGTCCACCTCCTCCGGCCGCCGAGTCAGCGGCTTTGCACCGGGTTGGTGCCCGCATCATCACACGGGCGCGCCTGGGGACAGGGTCAGCCGGCGCTCGATGAGGCGGACGCGCAGCGGGTCCGCGATGCGGCGTAGCAGCTCGTAGGTGCGGCCGCCCTGGTCTTGGACGGTGCGGGTGACGTCGAAGATGGGCGCTGCGGCGCCGGGCGCCGATCGCTCCCGCACCGCGACAACGTCGTCCTCGCGCGCATGTCCGAGGTTCTGAGAGACCGGCGGCCTGTCCGCCTGGAGTCGACCTTCCTGCTCCGCCGCGATGACGACGGCATCCGCATCCTGGCCTACCTCAACCACAAAGACATCGTCGCGATGCTGACTACCGGCTCCTGACCTCACCACCCGCCAGGCGGTCAGGTGATCTGCATGACGACGGCCTTCGGCTCGGTGAAGAACTCGCGGCTGAAGGTGCCGCCCTCGCGGCCGACCCCCGAGTCGCCCACCCCGCCGAACGGGGCGCGCAGGTCGCGGACGAAGAAGCAGTTCACCCAGACGGTGCCGGCCCGGAGGCGGGCCGAGACGCGGTGCGCGCGGGACAGGTTCTCGGTGAACAACATCGCGTTGAGGCCGTAGCGGGTGTCGTTCATCAGCGCCACGACCTCGTCCTCGGTGTCGAACGGCGTCACGGTGACGACCGGGCCGAAGATCTCCTCGCGCTGGTGGCGGCCGGTGGCGGGCATGCCGGTGATCACGGTGGGGCGCACGAACCAGCCGTCGCCGAGGCCGCCGGAGTGGACGGCGCCGCCCTCGCCGGCGATGGTCTCGACGTAGCCGCGGACCTTGCGGTAGTGGGTCTCCGAGGCCAGCGGGCCGATCGCGGTGGTGTCCAGCTTGGGGTCGCCCAGGCTCATCGCCTCGGCCGCGGCGGTGAAGCGGGCGAGGAACTCCTCGAACACCGGGCGCTGGACGTACAGGCGCGAACCGGCCAGGCACACCTGGCCGGCGTTGGTGAAGATCGCTCTGATGGACCAGCTCACCGCGTTGCCGAGATCGGCGTCGGCGAAGACCGCGTTGGCGCCCTTGCCGCCGAGCTCCAGGCTGACCGGCACGAGGTGGGCCGCGGCGGCGGCCGAGATGACGCGGCCGGTCCCCGACTCGCCGGTGAACGTGATGCGGTCGATCCCGGGGTGCTCGGTCAGCGCCTGGCCGGCGGAGCCGGGGCCGTACCCGTGGACGACGTTGAGCACGCCGGGCGGCAGGCCGGCCTCCAGCGCGAGCCGGGCGAGGATCGTCGCGGAGGCCGGCGTGTCCTCGGCGGGCTTGAGCACGACCGTGTTGCCCCAGGCCAACGCGGGCGCGATCTTCCAGCTCTCCAGCATCAGCGGGAAGTTCCACGGGGCGATGGCGGCGGCCACGCCGACGGGCTCGTAGCGCGTGTAGGCGTGGTGGCCGGAGTCCATCGGCAGCGTCTCGGCGGTGGCCAGGCGGGCGTGGTCGGCGAAGAAGCGGAAGTTGTCGGCGGCGCGGGGCACGTCGTTGCCGCGGCTCTGGGTGATCGGCTTGCCCATGTCACGGGTGTCGGCCAGGCCGAGCGCGTCCGCGTGCTCGATGATGAGGTCGGCCAGGCGGTGCAGCAGCCTGCCGCGCTCGGCGCGGCCCATGCGCGGCCACGGCCCCTCGTCATACGCCCGCCGCGCCGCCGCCACGGCGCGCTCCACCTCGGCCGCGCCGCCGAGCGCCACCTCAGACCACGGCTCGCGCGTATAGGGGTCGACGCTGGTGAACGTCTCGCCGCCGGCGGACTTCACCTCCGCGCCGTCGATGACGTGTCCGAAGAATTCCATCTCAACCACCCCTGTTGCTCTCGTCGCGCTCGGCGAGCGTCTCGTCCCCGGCCGCCCAGTGGGTACGCGGCACCTCGCGTACGATGACCCGGATGCTCTGCGAGGGCGCGCCGATCGAGCGTTCGACGGCCGCGTGCACCTCGTGGATGAGCGCCCGGATGGCGGCCGGATCGCGACCTTCGGACAGCGTCACCTCGACCAGCGGCATCTCACACCCCCGCCACGGACACGGTGCCGAGCCCGGCGAAGGCGAAGCGCACGGCGGCCTTCTTCCGCGCCGGCAGCGCGTCCTGCGCCCGGTAGGCCGTGCTCAGGTCGAGCCCCGGCCACTCCTCGGTGATGGGGTCGCGGTCCGTGCGGCTGCGTTCGGCCTCCAGCAGCACCTCGGCGGTGCGCTCTGCCGTCCGTTCACTCATGCGTTCGATCACTTTCCTGTGGCCGCCGTGCGGGGCCGGGGCGGTCGCGCTCAGCTCTGGTCGAGCGGGCGGCGGATCTGCGGCTGGGTGTGGACGCGGCGCGTCACGCCCTGCCACATGTCGATGGAGCCCGGCTCGTCCGGGTCGAAGTAGCGGGGCCGCCAGGCGTCCTCGTCGGTGATGAGCCGTACGCCCCAGGAATACTCGTAGGTGATCCCCTCGGGCCCCTTGAAGTAGACGAAGACCGCCGTGGACTGCGGGTGGCGGCCGGGCCCCATCTCGATCTCGACCCCGCGCGCCTCCAGGAAGTGCCAGTTGCGCATGACCGCGTCGAGGGAGTCGACCTGGAAGTTGATGTGACACAGGCCCGGCCGGCTCCCCTGGAACACCGCCAGCTTGTGGTGGACCGGGTCGATGCGCATCAGGCAGGCCCAGTCGCCGATCCAGTCGGAGACGCGGGCGTTGAAGTGGCCGTTCCAGAAGCGGTAGGCCTCGCGTACGTCGGGGGCGTCCAGGCACAGGTGGCCGAACTCGGTGATGCCGGCCTCGCGGCCGTAGCGGACCGGGGCGGTCAGCGTCACCTGGTCGGTGACCAGCTCGACGCGGTTGCCGAACGGGTCGTCGAACGCCAGGAAGTCCCTGACCCGGCGCGAGCGGGCCCCCTTGGCGTCGCCTCGTACGACGGTGACGCCGGCCTGCTCCAGCTCGGTCTCGGCGGCGGCCAGCGCGTCCTCGTCGCGCACCGTGAACCCCGAGCTGATCACCCCGGACTCGCCCTCGACCAGGGCGAGACAGTGGTGGCGCCGGTCGGCGCGCAGGTAGGCGACGCCGTCCTCGCG
This sequence comes from Nonomuraea sp. NPDC002799, assembly GCF_053592075.1. Classification (NCBI taxonomy): domain Bacteria; kingdom Bacillati; phylum Actinomycetota; class Actinomycetes; order Streptosporangiales; family Streptosporangiaceae; genus Nonomuraea; species Nonomuraea sp. NPDC002799. The sequence goes on along the minus strand of NZ_JBSFVA010000007.1, from coordinate 148 downwards.
GGCGGTCAGCTCCATGCCGACGATGTCCACGGCGAACCGCAAGGCGGTGTCCAGGTCGGCGGCGCCGGACCGGACGTAGGCGATGTCGGCGAGCTCGATCATGACGACTCCTGGAGATAGGACCAGATGCGGCCGGACAACTCGGACC
>NZ_JBSFVA010000006.1:333975-418209 GCF_053592075.1 Nonomuraea sp. NPDC002799 | reverse complement strand
TTCGCTTCGTTGTGTCTTAATTCTTTCAGCCGTTCAAGTCCCTGTCAAATTGACCCGACTTGCTCGACCTGCTGGAATTAAGCCCGCCCCCTTTCGAGGACAACCCCTCTAACTTACCAGCCGTTTCGAGTGGATGCGAATCCATCCGAAGAACGACCCTGAAGAAAGTGAGATTCGCCGGGCCTCTCCGAGATCCTGGAACCTCGTGGCCGCCCTGCGCGAAGCAACTCTAGCAGCCCACGGCGCCCGCTTCGCGCCACTCAGGTAATCATGGGGTCCTTCCCTCACCACCAGACGCTCAAACCTCCCCAAGGAACCCCCAGGTCAACAGGCGCAGTCAAGCCGTCAGCAAGTCATCCGCAATCGCTCCCAGGTACGAAGTAGCTACGAGCCGACTGCGCTCTCGGAGGTGCCCGCAATGACCAGGTCGGAGTACGACGACATCCGTGCGTTCCTCGCTGACGAGGCGACCCCCAGCGGAGACCTGCTGAGAATCGCCAGAACCCTCATCGACGACCTCGAACACGCCCGCATGCGCGAGGCCGTCCTGCGTACCCACTACTTGCGCCTCCTCACCGCCGCACGGGCGACGGTGGCGGCGGAGTCCGTGGGCGCGCCGGATCCCTTGGCGTTCCTCAAGCACGAGCTGGCCTCCCGCGGCCAGCTGCCCGAGGACGGCGAGGCCGTGCAGCGGATCCTGTCCGACGCCCGCACGGCGGCCGCGCTGCTGGCCTGCCTGGAGGAGGCGGTGCCCCAGCGGCCGCGCGGCATGCGCCTGCGCCGGTGTGTCGGCAGCCACAGGACGCTCCCCCGATAGGCCCCTTGCCCAGGTGCCGACTTGGGCCATACCCGCCCTTGGCGGGCCGGCTGCGAGACTTCGCATATGTGGCAGCGGGGGTTGAACTGGGCAGCAGTCCTCCTAGTTGGGACATTTGCCGTTATGTGGGTTGGCGTCGTGGTCTATGCAGATGAGTCCTCGGCCTCCTGGATGCGGATCACCCAAGTGGTCTTCGGAGTTCTCCTGCTCGGCTGGGCCGTGCAGAAGGCGATCTCCATGCTCGTCAAAACCTGAGAGGCCTGCGGCTACGGCTGGAACCGGTAGCCCATCCCCGACTCGGTCAGCAGGTGCACCGGATGCGCCGGATCGGGTTCGAGCTTGCGCCGGAGCTGGGCCATGTACTGCCGCAGGTAGTGCGTCTCCTTGAGATAGGTCTGCCCCCAGACCTCGGTCAGGAGTTGCCGCTGGCTGATCAGCTTGCCCGGGTTGCGCAGCAGCAGCTCAAGGAAGTGCCACTCCGTGGGCGTGAGACGTACCCCTCCTGAGATCGTCCTGGCGGAGAGGTCGACGACGTGGTCGCCCACCCGCACCGTGGCCGGCTCCTCCTCGTGCCGGCCCGTGCGGCGGGTCACCGCGCGCAGGCGCGCGAGCAACTCGTCGATGCTGAACGGCTTCGTCACGTAATCGTCGGCCCCCGCGTCGAGCGCGTGCACTTTGTCGCTGCTGTCGGCGCGGCCGGACAGGACGATGATCGGGATCTCGGTCCAGCCGCGCAGGCCCTGAATGACGGCCACTCCGTCGAGATCGGGCAGGCCGAGGTCGAGGATGACCACGTCCGGATGCCAGTCGGCGGCCTGGCGCAGCGCCGAGCCGCCGTCGGGCGCCACCGCGACCTCGTACTGCCTGGCCGCCAGGTTGACGCGGAGCGCGCGGAGGATCTGCGGCTCGTCGTCCACCACCAGCACCCGGGTCATGCGGCCCGCCGCAGTGAGATGGCCATGGTCAGTCCCCCTCCAGGTGTGTCCTCCAGAACGAGCGTGCCGCCCATCGCCTCGGTGAGACCGCGAGACAGCGCGAGTCCGAGCCCCACTCCCGCGTGCGTGGCACGGTCGCCGAGCCGCTGGAAGGGCAGGAACACCCTTTCCTGCGCCTCCGGCGCGATGCCCGGACCCCGGTCGATGATCCGGATCTCCACGTTCCCGCCGTGCCAGCTCGCGGTGACGTGTACGGGCTCGCCGTCGGGGCTGTAGCGGACGGCGTTCGCCATCAGGTTGACGAGCACGCGGTCCAGGAGCGCGGGGTCGGCCATGACCTCGGGCAGTTCGGGCGGGATGTCGCCGAGAACGCGCACAGGTCCGAGGTCGTCGATGGCGTGCGGCAGGACGTCCCCGATCGCCACGGGCTCCAGGGTCACGCCGAGCGCGCCGGCCTGGAGGCGGCTCATGTCGAGGAGGTTCGACACGAGCCGGTTCAGCTTGATCAGCGACTTGTCGGCGGTGTCGAGCAGCTCGGCGCGGTCCTCGTCCGACCAGGTGACGTCGGTGGCGCGCAGGCTCTCCACCGACGCGATGGCGGAGGCCAGCGGGGTGCGCAGGTCATGGCTGACGGCGGCGAGCAGCGCGGTGCGCATCCGGTCGGCCTCGGCGAGCGGCCGGGCCTGCTCGGCCGCTTCGCGCAGCCGCTGCTGGCGCAGCGCGACCGCCGCCTCCGCCGCGAACGCCTCCAGCACCCGCCGGTCACTGGCCTCCAGCAGCCGGCCGTGCGCGGCGAGCACGAGCCGGTCGTCGATGGCGACGTCGGCGTCGGCCTGCCCGGGACGCGTGCACGGCACCCCGCCGGAGGTGGCGACGATGCGCCAGTCATCACGCCGTTCGAGCAGCGTCACCGAGGTCAGCCCGAACGTCTCGCGCATCCTGCCGAGCAGCGACGGCAGCGCCGCCTCCCCGCGCAGCACGTGCCCCGCCAGCGTCGAGAGCACTTCGGCCTCGGCCCGCGAGCGTGCCGACTCCCTGCTCCTCCTGGCCGCCAGGTCGACGACCGTGCTGACCATGATCGCCACCAGGACGAAGATGGCCAGCGCGAGCACGTTCTCGGGCTCGGCGATCGTCAGCGTGTGCACCGGCGCCGTGAAGAACCAGTTGAGCAGCCCGAACGCGAGCACCGCCGCCGTCAGCGCGGGCCCCATGCCGCCCGTCAGCGCCACGGCCACGACGAGCAGCAGGAAGAGCAGGATCTCGGTGGGCAACGTGAAGTCCAGGGGCCGGACCACGGCGGTGAGCGCCGGCAACCCGGCCAGGGCCAGCGCCCAGCCGTACGCGCGCCGGGTGCGGGTCAGCGCGGCCCGCGACCGTTTCCGCTCGGGGCCCTTCCTGGTCGCCTCGTGCGTGACCATGTGCACGTCGATCGATCCCGACAGCGCCGTGGCCGTGATGCCCACACCACGCGAGATCAGTTGCGCGAACCTGCCCCTTCTGGACGCGCCGAGCACGAGCTGCGTGGCGTTCACGCCCCGGGCGAAATCGAGCAGCGCGCGCGGGATGTCGTCGCCGACCACCTGGTGGTAGGTCCCGCCGAGGTCCTCGACGAGCGTGCGCTGGCGGGCCAGGTGGGCGGGGTCACCGCCGGCGCCCAGGCCGTCGGCGCTGGTGATGTGCACGGCGAGCAGGTCAGCGCCCTTGGTCCTGGCCGCGATGCGGGCGGCCCGGCGGACGAGCGTGTCACCTTCCAAGCCACCGGTCAGCGCGACGACCACACGTTCGCGCGTCTCCCAGGTGCCCGCTATGGAGTGATCCGTACGGTAGAGGTCGAGTTGCTCGTCCACCTTGTCGGCGACCCAGAGCAGGGCGAGCTCCCGCAACGCGGTCAGATTGCCGATCCGGAAGTAGTTGGCCAGCGCGGCGTCGACCCGTTCCGGCGGGTAGACGTTGCCGTGGGCCATGCGGCGGCGCAGCGCCTCGGGCGCCATGTCGACGAGCTCGATCTGGTCGGCCCGCCGCACCACCGCGTCGGGCACGGTCTCGCGCTGCGGCACGCCGGTGATCTGCTCGACCACGTCGTTCAGGGAGGCCAGGTGCTGGATGTTGACGGTGGAGACCACGTCGATCCCGGCGTCGAGGAGTTCCTCGACGTCCTGCCAGCGCTTGGCGTTGCGGGAGCCGGGGACGTTCGTGTGGGCGAGCTCGTCGATCAGGGCCACCTTGGGGGCGCGCTCGATCACCGCGTCCGGGTCGAGCTCGGTGAAGGTCGCGCCCCGGTGGGACAGGGTCCGCCGTGGCAGGATCTCCAGGCCGTCGAGCAGCCGGGCGGTGCGGGCGCGGCCGTGGGTCTCGATGAAGCCCACGACCACGTCCTTGCCGCGCGCCTCGGCGCGGCGTGCCTCGCTCAACATCGCGTAGGTCTTGCCCACCCCGGGCGCGGCCCCCAGGTAGATGCGTAGCCGGCCGCGCGGCCTGACTGCCATTCCTCCAGGTTACGGCTGATATGGCGGCGCGACTCCCCACCCCCAGTGCGGCACCGGAGCCTGCGACGGAGGCGTGGCGCCGGGCTGGGAGTTGTGCCTGGCCAGTCTGGTGCCCCATTCGACGTAGCCGGCGAACGCCGCCCTGAACTCGGGGTCGTCGGGCAGTCCGACCTCGTCGGCCGCGTCCATGAGCAGACTCACCCATCTGCGGCGCTGCGGCTCGGTGATGCTCTTGCCGAGGTGGTGGCGGAGCATGCTCGGGTAGCCGCCGCGCTCCTTCGTGTAGCGGTCGGGGCCCCCGAAGACCTCGCTGAGCCACATCGCCACGTATTTCGGATGCTCGGCGTCCATGTGCGCGAACAAGGGGCCGATCAGGTCGTCTTTGACGACAGTGCGGTAGAACGCCGTGGTCAATCGCTCGAAAACCTCCGTGCCGCCGGCCCAGTCGTACAGGCTCGGCACTGCTTCATCCGTCATGTAATCATGTAATCAGTGATGACACGCCAATGACAGAGGGCCCGGTCTCCTTTTCAGGAGACCGGGCCCTCTTTTGGTAGCGGGGGCAGGATTTGAACCTACGACCTCTGGGTTATGAGCCCAGCGAGCTACCGAACTGCTCCACCCCGCGTCGCTTGGTGTTAGTCATAACTATACCCCCTGCCAGAAGTGCTTCGCACCACCTGCGGATCCGCAGGACGGCAAAACAAAAGGCCCGGAGGATTGACCTCCGGGCCTTTTCTTCTGGTAGCGGGGGCAGGATTTGAACCTGCGACCTCTGGGTTATGAGCCCAGCGAGCTACCGAACTGCTCCACCCCGCGTCGCGTTGTGTCTGAAGACTATCGGCGACGGGGGGTGGGCGCAAACTGACGGCCCTCCGGTGGTTAACCGGTAGGTGACGCGGATGGTGAACCGGACGGTGTGGCCGATGGCGAAACGGGCGGTGAACCCGTCGGTGTGGCCGTGGGCGAACCCGTCGGTGTGGCCGTCGGGCTGGCCGAAGGCTGCACGTTGGCTCCCTCCAGCGCCTTCAGCGCGTCGTCCAGCCGCTTCTGGGCGTCGCCATAGGCGTCCCAGTCGGGCGGGCTGGCCTGTAGCGCCTTCTGCGCGTCCTCATACGCCTTCTTGGCGTTGACGATCGCGGAGTTGAGCGCCGTGCTGGTCTGGGCCGGCGTGTTCGGCTGCTGCTGCTGAGGCTGGGTCTGCTGCTGCGTGCCGCCGAAGACCTCCTTGAGAGCCTCGTCCAGATTTCGCCCGACGCCGATGTTGCTGCCGTAGGACACCAGGACCCGCTGCAGGATCGGGAAGGGCTCCTGACCACCGCCAGCGGCCACCTGGACGTACACCGGCTCGATGTAGACCAGGCCGCCCGCGTACGGCAGCGTCAGCAGGTTGCCGTAGCGCAACGACGAGCTACCCACGCCCATCACGTTGAGCTGGCCGGCCAGCCGGCTCTGGAAGGCGTTCTGAATCTGCCCCGGGCCCGGGATCGGGGTGTTGGACGGCATGCGCAGAATGCGCAGGCGTCCGTACTCCGATCCGGAGGAGGAGTCGACCGCCATGAACGACGACAGGTTGGCCCCTCCCTGCCGTGGCACGAACGTGGTCGTCAACGAGAACGTCGGCGTGCCGCCCGGCATCGTGGTGGTCAGGTAGTAGGGCGGCTGCTTGATGTTCTGGGTGCCCTGGGTCGGGTCGTTGGGGACGTTCCAGAAGTCCTGGCCGCTGTAGAAGGCGGCCGGGTTGGTGACGTGGTAGCGCGAGAGCGTGTAGCGCTGGACCTTGAACAGGTCTTCCGGATAGCGGACGTGGTTGCGCAGGTCCGCGCTCATCTCCGATGCCGGCCTGATGATGCCGGGGAAGGCGTTGCTCCAGGTCTTCAGCACCGGGTCGTTGGTGTCCCAGCCGTAGAGCTTGACCGTGCCGTCGTAGGCGTCGACCGTGGCCTTGACCGAGTTGCGGATGTAGTTGACCTTGTCGCTCGGCTGCTGGGCGATCACGCGGCGGTCCGTGGTGGTGTCGCGTGTCATGTCGCCGAGGCTCTCGCTCTGCGAGTACGGGTAGTCGTTGGACGTCGTGTAACCGTCGACGATCCAGGTGACACGCCCGTCGACGATCGACGGATACGGGTTGCCGTCGAGCGTGAGGAACGGCGCGACCTTCTGGACCCGGTCACGCGGGTTGCGGACGTACAGGACCTTGGAGTTGTCGTTGATGTCGCCCGACAACACGATGTTCGCCTCGCCGTACTTGGCGGCGAAGACGAGCCGGTTGAGGAACGACCCGACGGGGACGCCGCCCTGGCCGGTGTACGTGGTGTTCTTCTGGCCCGTGACGCCCGTCTCCGGGTAGTCGAGCTCCTGCGGGTTCTTGGGGTTACCGCCGGCGATCACGTATTCGGCCGCCGCCGGCTCCTCGCCGTAGTAGATCCGCGACTCCTGGAGCTTGGTCGTGGCCACCAGCGGGCCGGTGACCGGCATGTCCTTGGCGTCGTAGGCGGGCTCGCCCCTGGCGTCGACCTGGTTGCCCGGCGCGGCCACGATGCCGTAGCCGTGCGTGTAGACCAGGGCCCGGTTGATCCAGTTGTTCTGGCCCTCGGGCGGTCCGGTCAGCTCGCGGACGCCCACGACGTGGTCGACCAGCTTGCCCGTCGAGTCCGGGTAGCGGTCGACGTCGAGGGTGTCGGCGAAGCTGTAGAAACCCCTGATGCGCTGGGTCTGCTCGTACGTCGAGGACACCAGCGCCGGGTCGAGCAGCCGCACGCCGGAGACCGAGGAGTCGGCGTTGGACTGGACCTTGGTCGGGTCGGACTCCGCGTTGTAGTTTTCGACCTCGGTCTTGTCGACGTTGTAGGCCTCGCGCGTGGCCTCGATGTTGCGCTGGATGTATTGGGCTTCCTTGCCCTGCTGGTTGGGCTTGACCTGGAACTGCTCGACCAGCGCCGGGTAGACGCCGCCGATCAGGATGGCCGACAACACGAGCAGGCCGAAGGAGACGCCCGGGATCATGCCGCCGGGCCGGATGATTCCGGCGAAGAACAGGGCGGCGCAGATCAGCGCGATGATGGCGAGGATGGTCTTGGCCGGCAGCACGGCGTTGACGTCGGTGTAGGACGCGCCGTGCACGAAGCCGCGGTCGGAGAAGACCAGACCGTAACGGTCGATCCAGTAGGCGACCGCCTTCAGCAGCACGAAGATGCCCAGCAGCAGCGACAGGTGGATCCGCGCGGCCCTGGAGGCGTGCACGCCCGGCGACTGCAGGCGGAACCCGCCGTAGAGATAGTGCGTGATCGCCGCCAGCACGATCGAGATGATCACGGCGGTGAACAGGAAGTTGAGCACCATCCGGATGAACGGGTAGTCGAACATGAAGAACGAGATGTCCAACTGGAACAACTTGTCCAATTGTCCGAACGACGCGCCGTTGATGAACTTCAGCCATGTCTCCCACTGCCCCGCGAACGAGGAGCCGGAGAAGAGCGCGAGCAAGCCCATACCCACAATGAAGATCAGCTTGCGGTGGGGATCGAGGGCCATCCGGTAGCGGTCCGCGCCGCTGCCCCCGCCGAACATCGCGGGGCCGAACATCGGCCGCATCCGGAACGCCAGCAACATGTTGCCGCCGGCGATGCCGACCATCAACACCGCTCCCAGCAGGAACAGCACGATCTGCGTCAGCAGCACCCCGGAGAAGACCGTGGTGTAGTCGGTTGCGTCAAACCATAGATAGTCGGTGTAAATACCGGAAAAGAGAAAGAACAGGGCCACGATCGCCACCAGGGCGATCGCCACAGGCAGAAGCAGTCGCGGTCGGCGGGGCAAGCGCATCGCCCTGCCGGCTCCTGGGGTCCGGAAGCTCAAGGCCAACCCCTCGTCGTAATGAAGAAACGGTCCGTGTCTGGCAACCTACACCGGTGTGCCAGCCGTACGGCTAACGCACGGCGATGGCCAGAAGTTTCATCCAGCCTCACACGCCGGCAAGGCGCCCTTGCCCGTGCGCAGCGCGTCGAGCGCCACCACCGCGTTGTGCAGCGTGTCGGCCTTGACCAGCCGAAGCCCGTCGGGCACGGCTTTCATGGCCTCCGCGCAGTTGCCGGCGGGGGTCAGGAAGACGGTGGCGCCGGAGTCTCTGGCGCCGACCATCTTCTGCTGGATGCCGCCGATCGCGCCGACCTCGCCCGTCGGCTCGATTGTGCCGGTGCCCGCGATCCGCTTGCCACCGGTGAGCTCGCCGGGCGTGAGCTTGTCGAGTATGCCGAGCGAGAACATCAGCCCGGCGCTCGGCCCGCCGACGTCGCCGACGTTGATGTCCACGTCGAACGGGAACTTGTACGTGGCCTGCATGGTGACGCCCACAAGAGTCTGGCTCTTGGGGCCCGCCACGGTCCGCAGGGTGACGTCGAGCTTGTCCTTGCCACGGGTGACGTTGAAGACCACGCTCTCGCCCGGCTTGTGCGCCTTGACCGCGCCGCTGACGACGTTGACGTCGGCGGCCTGCTTGCCGTCGACGGAGTTGATCACGTCGCCCTTCTGCAGCTTGCCCTCGGCGGGCAGGCCCTTCTCCGTGGACACGACCCCGACGACCATGCTGTAAGGGATCTTCAGCTCGCTGAGCGCGGCGGCGGTGGCGGAGTCCTGGGAGTTGGTCATCTCCACCGTGTTCTCCTCCTCGACCTCCTTGGGGTCGCGGTTGGGAGCGAAGATCGTCTCCTGCGGGACCACCGCCACGGTGGGATCGATCCAGCCGCGCAACGCCGTCAGCAGATCGATCCTGGCGGCGGGGCCGCCCTGGTAGGCGACGGTCACCAGACTCAGCGCGCCGCTGGTCGGGTAGGTCTCCCTGCCCTTGATCGAGATGACGGGCTTCTTGTCGACCTCACCGATCGTGTTCTCCGTCGGCCCGGGACTCAGCACGACGTACGGGACCGGCTGGAAGGCGCCCACCACACCGAGCGCGAGCACGAGAAACCCCGCGAGCAGCAGAGTCAGGGCGCGTCGTGACATGGGATGAGCTTATTCGCCGGCGCCGACCCATTCGGTCTGGCCATCGGCGAACGACTGGTGTTTCCAGATCGGGACCTGCGCTTTCAGGTCGTCGATGAGCCTGCGCGAAGCTTTGAACGCCTCGTCCCGGTGGGGGGCGGCCACGGCGACGATGACGGCCGTGTCGCCCAGCTCCAGATCGCCCACCCGGTGCACGGCGGCCAGCGCCGTCACGGGGAAGTCGGCCGCCACCTTCTCCGCCACCTGGCGCAGCTCGGCCTCGGCCGTGGGGTGCGCGGAATAGGAGAGCCTCGTCACAGGCTTTCCCTGGTCTTGCTCACGGACCGCGCCCACGAAGATCGTGATGCCGCCGGCGGCGTGGTCGCCCACAGCGGCCAGCACCTCGTCGACGGAGAGCGGGGTGTCACGAATGCCGAGCAACCGGATGACGTCCACGGAAAAAGCCTAACCGACCTTCACAGGCGCCTTTTCTTGCGGACCTGGCGGACGATCGCGGCGGTGCCGATGACGGCGACGGTGGCGCCCGCGGCGGTGAGGGTGGCCTCCTTGACGGGCAGCCGCCTGCCGACCACGGTCGTGCGCTTCTCCCGCAGCTCAAGGAGCTGCTCGAACGCGGCCTCGTTGGTCCACGCCGGCTTCCAGCCCGCCTCGCGCAGCGTCACGCAGTCGACCACCCAGGGATAGACGACGTAGTGCAGATCGGTCGCCGGAGCCGGGGTGATGCCGAGCCGGTGGAGGCGCTGCGCCGTGCCGAACGTGAGCCCAGCGGGCAGCTCCAGGCTGCGGATGCCGGACAGCTCCTCGATCCGGTCGTGCTCCAGCCACCCGTCGGAGCCGACCGCCACGACCCCCGTGACCGCGCCGTGCGCCGCCAGCTCCAGCGCCGAGAGGAGATCGTCGATGTGGCAGAACTGCCAGTGCGGGCTGCAGCCCTTGACGGTCAGGAGCCTGGGCGACTCGAAGTGGCGGGTGATCACCGTGTCGACGCCGGGGCCGACGACCGCCGCCGGGCGCAGCACGGTGACCTCCAGGCCCGGATGGCTGCGCAACGATCTGCGTACGAGCGACTCGATCTCCAGGAAGTCGCCCACGACGCCGGTGTCCGGCTCGGCCGCCACGGGGCCGTTCTCGGCCAGCGGCACCTCGTTGTCGGGCGCGGCGCCGTACACCATCGCGCTGGTGACCAGCACCACACGCCGCACGCGCGCCGCGGCGCTGGCGGTCAGCACGGTCTGGGCGGCGCGCAGGTTGTACGCCCGCCGCTTCCCGGGATCGGAGTCGACGGCGTAGTCACCGGCCAGATGGACCAGGACGTCGATGTCGGAGATCCGGTTCGCCAAGAGCGGATCTCGTACGTCGATCACTCTCCACGTGGCTTCCTGAACATCACCGCGCTCCTCGTCAATGGCCACCACTCTGCGGAAATCCGCGGCGGATACGAGCCTGGCGAGCAACTCCCGGCCAATGCCGGAGGCGGCACCGGTGACGGCGACGACGGGTTGGCGCGGGCGTTTCGAGGTAGGCACCAGGTCCTCACTTTGCACTGATCCGCCGTAGGACGACTAACGTGGCGGATGTGGACTCCTCCATCCTGCACGAGGTAGAGCGGTGACTGACCTGCCAGGTCGCGAAAACGACCCTAACGAGAACCCGTTCGCCATGTTCGGCAACCCTGAGCAGATGGCTCAGGCGATGCGCCAGTTCGCCGACATGTTGTCGGCGCCCCAGGGCTCCGGCCCTGTCAACTGGGACATGGCCAAGAACATCGCCCGGCACGCCGTGGTCGCCGAAGGCGATCCGAGCGTCATGGAAGGCGAGCGACGACAGATAGTCGAGGCGCTCAGCCTGGCGGACCTGTGGCTGAACGAGGCGACGACGCTGCCCAGCGGCGTGTCGAACCCGCAGGCCTGGAGCCGGTCTGAGTGGATCGAGAACACTGTCCCTATTTGGCGCAAACTTTGTGAGCCGATCGCCGAGCGCATGGTCGAGACCATGGGCGGCGCTCTCGGCGGCTCGGGGCTGCCTCCCGAGGCTCAGCAGATGGCCGGGCCGCTCATGGGCATGCTGAAGCAGATGGGCGGCATGATGGTCGGCCAGCAGATCGGGCAGGCGCTCGGCTCGCTGGCCCGCGAGGTGGTCGGCACCACCGACATCGGCCTGCCGCTTTCGGGCACGGCCGCGCTGCTGCCCGGGGGGATCGCCTCGTTCAGCGAGGGCCTGGAAGTCCCCGGCGACGAGATCAGGCTCTACCTGGCCCTGCGCGAAGCCGCGCATCACCGGCTGTTCCAGCACGTTCCGTGGCTGCGCTCGCACCTGCTCGGCGCCGTCGAGGAATACGCCAAGGGCATCACGGTCGACACCTCCGCGCTGGAGGAGCAGATCCGCGGCCTCGACGTCAACAACCCCGAGGCGATCCAGGAGGCGCTGAGCGGGGGCAACCTGCTCAAGCCCGAGGAGACCGAGCGGCAGAAGGCCGCGCTGGCGCGGTTGGAGACGATGCTCGCGCTGGTCGAGGGGTGGGTGGCCACCGTGGTCGACCAGGCCGCCGAGGGCAAGCTGCCCTCCGCCGTGGCGCTGGGAGAGACCGTCCGCCGCCGCCGGGCGACGGGTGGTCCCGCCGAGCTGACGTTCGGGACGCTGGTGGGGCTGGAGCTGCGGCCCAGGCGGCTGCGCGAGGCGGCGGCGCTGTGGCGCGCGCTGGAGAACGCGCGCGGGGTCGACGGGCGCGACGCGCTGTGGGGTCATCCCGACCTCATGCCGACGGCCGACGATCTCGCCGACCCCGAGGCGTTCGTCGTGGGCGAGACCACCTGGGACATCTCCCAACTGGAGGCGAAGCCGGACGACGACGAGGGCGACAAGAGTTGAGCCTGCACCTCGACGCGGTGGCGGTGCTGTCCGCCTGGATCGCGCCGACGCCGGAGGAAGAGGCACTGCGCACGGAGTTCCTCGATCATCTGGACGCTCACGACGACGCCATGCTGCGCGAGTGCGTGCCCGGGCATCTGACGGCCACGACGGCGGTGTTGTCGCCCGACGGCTCGCAGGTGCTGCTCACGCTGCATCCGAAGGCCGGAAAGTGGCTGCCGATGGGCGGCCACTGCGAGGTCGCCGACACCTCGCTCGCTGAGGTCGCTCTGCGGGAGGCGTGGGAGGAGTCGGGAATCTCCGGCCTTGAGCTGCTGCCCGGGCCGCTCGCGGTCGACCGGCACGAGGTGTGGTGCCATCCGCCGCTGAGCTGGCACCTCGACGTCGAGTACGCCGCCGTGGCCCCGCCCGGCGCCGCGGCCGTGATCAGCGACGAGTCGCTGGACCTGCGCTGGTTCCCCGTGGACGAGATCCCCGAGCTCTCCGACGACGCGACGCGGCGATTGGCCGCACGCGGACAGGCCGCGCTTAGGCTGCGCTCACGCGCGGTTGGCTAGAGTCCATTGGGTCGTTCCAACTGAGGGGGCTGTGTGGAGACTTCACCCGTCGGCGGCACGATCGTGACACCTGGCCGCAAACGATGGAAGTTTCCCGGCACGGCTCTGACCTGGGTCGCCGTGACCCCGTTCGCGGCCTGGGCGGTGGCCAGGGTGGCGGGGCTGGAGCGCGGGTCGCTGCCCACACAGATCATGACCGCCACGCCGTACGCGGCGGCGGGCTCGCTGGTCCCCCTGCTGATCGCCGCGGTCGGCCGTAAACGCGCGGCCACCGTGGTGGCGCTGCTCGCCTCGACCGCCCTGGGCTTCAGCGTGCTGCCCAGGGCGCTGGGCACGGCCGAGGCCGCGACCGGCCGGCAGCTCAAGGTCATGACGATCAACATGCTGTTCGGCCGGGCCGACACCGCCACGATCATGAAGCTGGTACGCGAGTTCGACCCCGACGTGCTGAGCACCCAGGAGCTGACCCCCGGAGCGGTGTCCGACCTGGACGCGGCCGGGCTCGGCGAGCTGATGCCGCACCGCGTGCTGGAGGACGAATGGGACGCCAGCGGGAGCGGGCTCTACTCCAAGCACCCGCTGCAGCCGCTCGGCGAGGCGGTGCAGTCCTTCGGGCACAACATGCCCGCGGCGGTGATCTCACTGCCGGGCGGGAAGCCGATCGAGTTCGTCGACGTGCACCCCTTCCCGCCGCTCGGCCGGCAGGTGACCGACTGGAACGAGGCCCTGGCCGCGCTTCCCTCGGCCTCCTCTGACCGGGTGCGGGTTCTGGCGGGCGACTTCAACGCCTCCCTCGACCACGCCGCCCTGCGCAAGCTGCTGGCCAGGGGCTACAAGGACGCGGCCGACCAGGTGGGGGCCGGGCTGATCCCGACGTGGCCGGCCAACAAGCGGGTGCCGCCGATCATCACCATCGACCACGTGCTGGTGGACCGGCGGGTGGCGGTACGCGAGGTCAGCGTGCGCGACGTGCCCGGGACCGACCATCGCGCCGTGCTGGCCGAACTCACCGTGCCCTGAGCAGGGCCCTGGCGTACGACCATCGCGCCACTCACCATGCCTGTAGGACCATCGCGCCACTCACCATGCCCTGAGCAGGGCCCTGGTGTTGTCCCAGCCTTCGAGGCCGGGGTCGAGGCGTGCCACGTCTTCGCGGGTGCGCAGGCGGTGCCAGCCGGGGGTGGTGGCCACCCTGCGCGAGCCGGGGGCCTGGGCGCGGAGCGTGGCGATGATGTCCGGGTCGTCCAGGTCCGGGTCGGCCCAAGCGGGCGCGGGCAGGGCACAGGCCAGGGCGACGGCTCCGCCGTTCTCCGCCGGGCAGATCGTGATCTCGGCCCGGCCGAGCTCCCTGAACAGCTTGCCGACCAGCAGCGGAGGCAGGTCAGGGGCGTCGGCGGCGACCACGGCGACCTGCTCCGCCCGCAGCCGGCCGAGGATGGCCCGCAGCGGTTCGTCGTCCTTGATGGTGATGACCTCGGTGCCGGGCCAGACGATCTCGTCCAGCTCGGGGACGCTGGTGATCAGCACCGGGGTGACGAGCTCCAGGCCCGCGACCATCTCGTAGGTGTCCTCGGCCACCGCTTCGAGGAACGCCGCCAGGTCGACGCCGGCGGGCGCCGCCTCCTGGACCATGTGCCGGCGTACGAGGACCGCGACGATGCGCGTCAACATTCCTCCGGTGCCGTGTGGGCCGCGGCGGAGAATCCTTCGAGGAACCCACGAGCCCGCTCCGCCTTCGGATACTGTTCTACCAGCGCCCAGAACTTGGCCCCATGACTGGGCACCAGCAGATGCACGAGCTCGTGAATGATCACGTAGTTGATGACCCACTCGGGCAGGCCCTTGAGGCGGGTGGAGATCCTTATGGTGCCGTTCTCCGGGGTGCACGACCCCCAGCGGTGCTGCTGGTTGTCGACCCAGCGCACGCTCACGGGGTCGGGCTCGCCGTCCAGATATCTCGCCGACAGGTCGCGGGCGCGTTCGAGGAGGGCTTCGTCGGTCGGCCTTCGGCGACGTTCCTTGGCGGCCAGCCGATCCAGCATCCGGCTGACCCACTCATCCGCGTCTTCGCCGCTCAGCCAGGCGGGCAGGAGCACGATCGTCTTATCGCCGTCGCGGTAGGCGGAGACCGTACGCCGGCGACGAGAACTGCGACGAACCTCGACTGTCTCGGGGGGCACATATGCACGTTAGCCGAGACTGACGAAATTCCACAGAGGGTGGACGTTGTTTCTGCTGGTCAGATGATTAAGAGCCGGTGAATTTGGGCATGCGCCTTTCCCGATGCGCGGACAGTCCTTCCAGCATGTCGTCGGAGGCCATGGTCACGGGCTGGGCCAAGGACTCCCACCTCAGAGCGGCTTCCAGGTCTTGATGGTCTTGCTTGAGGGCC
The DNA here is from genome assembly GCF_053592075.1 of Nonomuraea sp. NPDC002799. Lineage (NCBI taxonomy): Bacteria > Bacillati > Actinomycetota > Actinomycetes > Streptosporangiales > Streptosporangiaceae > Nonomuraea > Nonomuraea sp. NPDC002799. The sequence goes on along the minus strand of NZ_JBSFVA010000006.1, from coordinate 403,153 downwards.
ACTTTGGTGAGCCTTGTGGCAATCGGGGCGTTCTGGGCGATCTTCGTGGCGATAGTCTGCACTTCCGACATTAGGTCATCTTTCGGAAAAGCTTGATTTACCAGGTCTTTATCAGCCGCTTCCGCTCCGGTGACCGTGCGGCCCGCGAGCAACATCTCCCGCGCCAGCCCCACGCCCGCCCTCCTGGGGATCAGATACGTGGCCGCCATACCCGGGTGCAGGCCCAGCGACGTGAACGGGACCAGGAGCTTGGCGTCGGCGGCCGCGTACACGAGGTCGCAGGCCAGCGCCACGCACAGGCCGGCACCCACGGCCGGGCCGTTGACGGCGGCGATCGTCGGAATCTCGAGCTCGGTGACCATGAGCCAGGTGCGGTAGAACGCGAGCATGCGGTCACGCAGCGGCGGAACGGCCTCCGCGCCGCGCTCGCCGAGCCACGACAGGTCGCCGCCCGAGGAGAATGAGGTGCCGGCTCCCGTGATGACCACGCACCGGGCCGCACGATCCCGCGCCAGGCCGGACATGGTCTCCCGCCATCGTTCGGTCATGACCTCGGTCATGGCGTTGCGCACGTCCGGGCGGTTGAGAGTGATGAGTACGACTCCGTCATCGTTGCGATCAACCACGAGCTCATCCATGCGGGGAAGCGTAACCCGGGGCGCATCGCCGGAGACAGCCCATCGATCAGGCCCTCGTTGGGCTGATCTGCTACCCCTTGACCAGCCTGAACTCATTCGTCCCTTCGCGTTGTCCACAGGGCCGCCCCGAAGAGAACAGTTATCCACAGCCGCGGCCGAACGCGCTCGGGATCTTGCTCCGGCATGGAAACCTTCCCGCCATGAGGCCACGTGTGAAGCCCGCTCTCCGGCGGATCATCCGCGACGAGCACACCCTCCAATACGGCGTGCATCCCCTCCGAGCCGTGATGTTGAGCGGCCTGACCCCGCCTGTCCGCAAATGGATCGAGGGGCTCGACGGCACCCGCGATCTGGAGTGCGTCCTGCACGAGGCGACCGCCGCCGGGCTCGACGAGATCCGCGCCAGATCCCTGCTCGACCAGCTCGCCGCGCAGGGCGCCCTCCACGACGCCGCCACCAGCCCCGGGCCGCTCCGTGATCTCTCCCTGGCCGAGCGGGATCGGCTGAGGCCGGATCTCGAGGCGCTCGACCTCGGCTCCACCGCTCCCGAGGGCGGCATCTCGCTGCTCGGGCTGCGGCGGGAGAAGCGGGTGCGGGTCTATGGGGCCGGGCGGGTCGGCGCCCAGGTCGTGGCCCTGCTCGCGGCCGGCGGGGTGGGGCACATCCGGGTGTTCGACACCGGGCCCGTGCGGCCTGGGGACATCACGCCGGGCGGGTTGACGTGGGCGGAGATCGGGCTGACGCGTGAGGCGGGCGCGGTGGCAGTGGCCAGACGGCTCACCTCCGGCAGCCTCGAATCCGCCGAAACAAGCGATCCCATCGACGTCACCGAGCCACCCGCCGACGCCCTCGCCGAGCGTTCTTCCGCGCGGCCCTCGTCCGCTGACGCGCCCCGGACCACTCCACGAACTACTCCCTTGGCCACTCCACGTGCTGCTCCACCGGCGGTGCCGCGAGCTGCTCCACCGACCGCCTCACGAGCTGCCTCACCACCGGCACCGCGAGCTGCTCCACCGGCCGCCTCACGAGCTGCCTCACCACCGGTACCACGGACTGCTCCACCGACCACTCCACGGACTACTCCACCACCGATTCCACGGGCTGCTCCACGGACTACTCCACCACCGGCGCCGCGGGCTGCTCCACAGGCGGTGCCTACGCCCATTCGCTCGCGCTCGGGCCAGCGCACGCCCTCGTCGGGCGACTCGCCCCCACCGGCCTACCCACCTCCCTCATCTTCCACGGCGACCAACTCCCCGCCGATTGCGCCTTCCGCCACCACGCGGCAGGGCCGGCGCTCCGCCGATACCCGGCCACTCGCATCCTCCTCCGGAGCCTCCTCCTCCGGGGCGGAGAAGCTGGACGAGGAGGGTCCGGAGGCCGTCACGCCGGCGGTGAACGCACTGGCCGGTGGCCCGTATCTTGGAGACAAGTCGGATCGTCCGGATCTCGTCATCCTCGCGCCCGTCACCCCGTTGGACGGGGTGCTGTCCAATGAGCTGACCTCACTGGGCATCCCCCACCTGCTGGTGGCGGCGTTCGAAGGGCACGGGATCGTCGGGCCGCTGGTCCTGCCGGGCGATTCGGCGTGCTTGCACTGTCTCGATCTGACGCGTCGCGATCTCGATCCTGTGTGGCCGATCGTCACCGCCAGGATCGGTGGCTATCCGCCGGGGGAGATCGCCTGCGGATCGGCGCTCGCGGCGGTGGTCGCGGCCGAGGCTACAGGCCATGCGCTGGCCTATCTGGACGGCAAACCGTCCGTTGTGACCAACGGCACAATGGACGTATCACCCGATTGGCGCTGGAAAAGACGGTCATGGCGGGTACACCCACAATGTCGTTGTATGCGAAACGATCCATCTCCGCTAAGAATGGTCATGGCACCTAACCACGACTGACGTGCTCAGGAGACGACCACGAAGGGGGGTAGCGGCATCTCTGCCGAGGTTCCGCGCATCAGTGTGAGCGATTTTCCGCGCCGTGCTGTCACGCGTTCGGCCAAGCTGGCCACCCTTCCGCTGGGATACGCCGGCCGGGCAGCGCTCGGGCTGGGCAAGCGACTGGGCGGCAAGTCCGCCGAGATCGTGGCCCAGGAGTTGCAGCAACGTACCGCCGAGCAGATCTTCAAGGTGCTCGGCGAGCTCAAGGGCGGCGCCATGAAGCTCGGGCAGGCCCTGTCGATCTTCGAGGCGGCATTGCCGCCGGAGATCGTGGGGCCCTACCGTGCCACGCTGACCAAATTGCAGGACGCCGCTCCCCCGCTTCCCGTCGCCACGGTTCACAAGGTCCTCACCGAGCAGCTCGGTGACGACTGGCGGGACAACTTCCTGTCCTTCGACGACCAGCCCACCGCCGCCGCCTCGATCGGCCAGGTTCACCGGGCCGTGTGGCACGACGGCCGTGAGGTGGCCGTCAAGATCCAGTACCCGGGTGCGGGTAAGGCCCTGCTCGGCGACTTCACCCAGTTGGCACGGCTGGGCAAGCTGTTCGGCGTGCTGCTGCCCGGTCTCGACATGAAGGCCGTGCTGTCGGAGCTGCGCGAGCGGGTCGCCGAAGAGCTCGACTACCTCCGAGAGGCAGAGGCGCAGCATGCCTTCGCCCTCGAGTTCGACGGCGATCCCGACTTTCACGTCCCCGACGTGGTGGCGGCGAACGAGATGGTGCTGGTCAGTGAGTGGATGGACGGCACCCCGCTGTCCCGCATCATCACCGAGGGCACCGAAGAGCAGCGCGACCGGGCCGGCCTGCTCTTCGTACGCTTCCTGTTCAGCTCCCCCGCCCGCGTCGGAATGCTGCACGCCGACCCGCACCCCGGCAACTTCCGGATGCTGGCCGACGGCAAGCTCGGTGTTCTGGACTTCGGCGCGGTCAACCGGATGCCGGAGGGCTATCCCAAGGTCTTCGGCAAGCTGATGCGCATCTTCAACCAGGGCGACATGGGCGCCGTCATGACCGGTCTGCGCCAAGAAGGCTTCATCCGGGAGGACATCGACATCGACGCCGACGCCCTGCGCGCCTTCCTCGCCCCGTATGTGGAGCCGACGGCGGTGGAGGAGTTCACGTTCAGCCGGGAGTGGCTTCAGGCCCAGGCGGCCAGCGTCACCGACCTCCGTCCGACCAACGTGATTCGCCAGCTCAACCTGCCGACGTCGTACGTGCTGATTCACCGGGTGCACGCGGCCGGGATCGGAGTGCTGTGCCAATTGGGCACCACGGCGCGTTTCCGTAACGAGGTGATCCGATGGGTCCCAGGATTCGCCGACGACGACTCGAACGACGAGGCGCTGGCAATCGGGTAGCCGTAAAGACGTTCTCCGGCATCCCCACCGCCGGGGCTGGCGCGTGTTCGCCGGGCGGGCGAGCTGTGGGCAGGCGCGTACCGTCGACCGGGCGGGATATGGGGCAGGCGAGTGCCGCCAGGCGGGCGGAATGCGAGGCCGGCGAGTGCCACCGGGTGAGCCCGGGATCCGAGGGGTAGTGGCCAGCGGGCGAGTAGCGAGATGATCTTTTCAGCGTACGTAAGGCAAGTTGGCAAGCGCTCAAGTCACGTAACATCCGAAGCGGGCCCAGACATTGGCCGAACACCCCACCCCTGGCATGGCCAGGCTCAGCGTGTCGCCGGAACCAATCCCGCCTCGGGCGATCTTCGAGCAGGTCCACTGTGATCCCTCATGATCGGCGCCTTGGGATAGCCCAGTAGCCCGCCGAGCCGCCGAGCTCAGGCATGCCGGTATTTTGGCTCAAGCCGCCCGGTGGCCGGGTGCAGGTATCGACGAGGGAGAGTGGATGGCCAGCTCGTTCGGCCCGCTTCTGCGGAGCTTGCGGCAAGCCGCGGAGCTGACGATCGAGGAGCTGTCGCACGCCTCCGGAGTGAGTGTGCGGGCCATCGGGGACATGGAGCGTGGCGTCAGCCGGGGTCCGCAACAGCGCACGGTGCAGGCGCTGGCCGATGCGTTGCGGTTGGGTGAGGCGCAGCGGGTGGAGCTGGTGGAGGCTGCGCGGGCGGGCCGGCCGCGGGCGGGCGGCCTGGTGCCGGGGCGGCCGGGGCTGTTTGAGCTGCCGCGTGGGATCGGCGACTTCGTTGGCCGGGTGGCGGAGCTGGAGCTGCTGTGCCGTTTGGGACGGGAGGCGTCCGCAGACGGTCCTACGCCGGTGGTGGTGGTGCACGGGCAGGCGGGGCTGGGCAAGACGGCGTGCGCGGTGCGGGCGGCCGAGTTGCTGCGGGAGACCTTCCCGGACGGGCAGTTCTATGTGGATTTGCGGGGTGTGGACGCCGAGCCGGTGCCGGCGGCGGAGGCGTTGCATCGGTTGCTGCGGGCGTTGGGCGTGGACCCGCGGGCGATTGCGGCTGAGGAGGAGGAGCGGGCCAGCCAGTTGCGGGGAACGCTGGCGGAGCGGCGGTGTCTGCTGGTGCTGGACAATGCCGCCGATGAGGCTCAGGTGCGGCCGTTGCTGCCGGGTGCGGGGGCGGGGATGGTGGTGGTGACCAGCCGGCGTGCGCTGGGTGGGTTGGAGGGGGTGGCGCGGATCGCGTTGTCGCCGTTGTCGCCGGAGGAGTCGGCGGCGTTGTTGCGGGTGATCGTGCGGGAGGGCGCTGAGGGCGCGGTGGTGGAGACGGCGCAGGTGGCGGGGTTGTGCGGGCATCTGCCGCTGGCGTTGCGGATCGCGGGCACCCGGCTGGCGTCGCGGCCGGGCTGGTCGATGCGACTGCTGGCGGAGCGGTTGTCGGATGAGGATCGCCGGCTGGCGAACCTGGCGGTGGGTGATGTGGGGGTGGAGGCGGCGTTCGCGTTGTCGTACGCGCTGCTGTCGCCGCGGGCGAAGGCGGCCTTCCGGCGGCTGGCGCTGGTGCCCGCGGTGGGTTTCGCGGCGCCGATCGCGGCGGTGCTCATCCAGTCCGAGGTGTTCGATGCTGAGGATCAGCTGGATGACCTGGTCGAGCTGGGCCTGCTGCAGCATGAGGGCGCTGACCGCTACCGCTTCCACGACCTGATTCGGTTGTATGCGAGCCAGCGGTTGCGCGCGGAGGAACCGGCCAAGGCCAGGGCGGCGGCCGAGCAGCGGATGGTCGGCTGGCTGCTGGAGTGCGCGACCGTGGCCGGGCGGTGGTTCGAACCTGACCACGGCGCGCCGCCGCCTGGCTGGCAGGGTCTGGTTCGGCTGGCCACGCAGGAGGAGGCGCGGGCCTGGCTGGAGGTCGAACGGGAGACGTGGCTGGCCGGGCTGCGGATGGCGGCCGCCGCCGGCCGGCACGAGCGGGTGGCCGAGCTCGGTGAGGCGATGCGCTGGTTCGCGGCCTACACGCCGCATTGGCTGGGCGATTGGCTGGAGGTGTTCGGGCTGACGCGGGCCGCTGCTGCCCGGCTGTCCGACCGCCGGGAGTTGTGGCACATGAACCGCCAGGTCTGGGCGTCCCTCGCGACTCACGCACACCGTGGAGACGCGGCGTTGAGGGAGTGCGCGGAGCAGGCGATGGAGGTCTACCGGCTCGCCGAAAGCCTCGGCGCGGTCAAAGAGCAGGCCGATGCGGTGTGTAACGCGGCCGAGGCATGGCGGGTCCTTCGCGACTTCGATCAGGCGCTGTGGGCATATTCCCGAGGTCGGGAGCTGGCCGAAGCCGCCGGTTACCACGACACCTTCTACTGGGCCAGCGGAGGAGCGGCGATGGTGCTCGCCCCTCTCGGCAGGCTGGATGAGGCCATTGAGGCGTTTCGCAGTCTGCTGAGAGACATTGACGAACAGCCGGTCGCCTCCGCTGCGGCACAACACTCACGCATCAATGCCCTGCATGGCCTGGTCGAAGCTCTGCTCGCCGCGCAGCGCTGGCCGGAGGCCATCGAGGTGGCCGAGCCGGCTTTGGCCGAGACCATCGAGCAGGGCAGTGTCTGGGCCATGAACATGCGCGTGGTGCTGGGCCGGGCCTATGCCGGGCTCGGTGTGACCGGCGAGGCTCGCGAGCACCTGACCCGGGCGGTCGAGCTGGTGGAGAAGTACAAAGTTTGGGGGCCCAGATTGCTTGACAAGCTGAAAGCGGAGCTGGCGGCCCTCGGCGTTGATCACAACACGTGACGATCCCTGGCGAACAGAGGGCCTGGCCGCTGCCGAGCTCGGCCTGCGCGACCGCGGCGGCATCGGCTCATCCACCAGCCACCGCATCATCGCCATCAACTGGGCCAAGCTCGGGACTCGACCAGTCCACACCGTGCCCCAGGCTGTACGACAAGTACCGGCGATCCGGCCCGCGTAGGTCTTCTCGGTGTTGAACGCCCGGCCCGCTGCGCACAGCCCCGCAAGGTACGCGCACGCCTCGACATGCGAGGGCTGGATCGGCCGGCGTGAACCTCCTGTACCCGTGCGCAACCGACATGATCTTGGCCGGCGGGTCCGTGTGACCGTTCGGTGACGTCGTCATCGCCTGGTGGAGGACGCTGGAGACCGTAGTGATAGATGGCCTCCAGGAGACCGGGGCGACCGCCGAAACAGGTGCAGATGCCCAAAGTGGCGGCGTCGGCCACGCGGCGGAGGGTCAAGTGCGTGCTCCCTGTTCGCGGAGCACGTGCATGGCCGTGCGCAGCAGGTCCTGGAGCAGTGCGCCGAGTTCTTTCGGGATGCTTACGTCTCCCGGCACGCTCTCACCATGACCACCGATAACGCGCATCATAACGAGCGTTATCAAAGGTTTCGGCGAGAGAAAGGACTTCCGGCATGCGTGTGTATCGGGTCACGGCGGCGGCAGGGTTCGTGTGTGCCGTGCTGCTCGTCATCAACTCCGCCCGTCGCGCCGGCTTTCTGCCGGAGACGGCTCTCACGCACGGCATCGCACCGTTCGGAGCGCTGACCGGCTTACTCGCGATCACCGGCATCTACCTGCTGATTCGTGACTCGGCGGGCAGCCTCGGCCTCGTCGGGTACGTGCTCAACTCGGCCGGACTGGCCGGGGCGTTCGCGATCGAGTACATCCTGCACTTCGTCTTCCCTTACCTCGGCGGTGGCACTGTGACCGGGCTGCTGGCGGGGGTGACCGGGCGGGCGTTCCTGGTCACCTCGGTCGTTCTGCTGATCGGGGTGCTGACGTTCGGTGCGGCGGCGATCCGGAGCGGGGGCATGCCGGTGGTGGCCGTGCTGCTCTATGCGGTGGGGATGGTTCCGGGATCGTTGCGGAGCGTGGTGCCGGTGGCCGTCTATCTGATCGGGCTGATGGTGGCGGGAGCCGGGATCGCGTGGATGTCGGCACGGCTCTGGATCGCTGAAGGGGAGCCGGTCATCGGCACCCCTTCAGCGGACGCCGGCCCAGGCGCGCGGCGGCGCACTGTCTGAGGTGCGGTGAAAGCCGGGCACCCGAAACACGAAAAAGGTGGGCTCACCCAGGGCGCGAGAAGAGCCGGGCGCTGGTTGCGCCCGGCTCTTCGTGGTGGGGATCTGTCAGGAGATCCTGCGCCGGCGGCAGGATCTGCTGGATCAGACCTGGCGGCTCAGGGCCTTGCGGAGGCGATCGTTCGCCCGCTTGACCTCGCGCCTGGCTCGCTGTACTCGCGTGACGCGCAGCACGAGTCGCTGCTCCTCCGCCTCGCGGTGCAGCGTTTGTATTCGGTCATTTACCAGGTCATGGATGAGATGCGGCACGGAAAGGCTCCTGGTGGATCTGGTGGTCATCGGTCTGTTCGCTTTCTTCTCGTAGGGGTGTGATGGTCAGGCAGCGACCGGGTGCTTGCGCGGACGCCCGCGCGGACGCTTGCGGGGGACGATCGTCCCCCTGAGGACCAGCTCGCCGCCCCAGACGCCCCACGGCTCCTCGCGCTCAAGCGCGCGGTCGAGGCAGGCCTTCTGGATCGGGCAGTTGCCGCAGAGCGCCTTGGCGAACTCGACGTCCTCCGGCGACTCGGCGAACCACAGGTCAGGGTCGGTACGACAGGGGATCCTGGCTTCGTCGATCAGGTCCATGATCGTCTTCGCCCCCATCAGTCTCTCCTTTTGATCGATCTTTTTGATCTTGGTTGGGCACCTCGTGGACTGTCGGGGATCACGGACAAACAAAAAGACCGCGGTTCCCGTCTGTGGGATCCGCGGCCTGGGGGCTATTCGCCGGTCAGGTTATGACCGGTTTATCCCTCCAGGGCTGCGGACCGCACAGTCCACCCTTGGTGAGCTGGTTGGCCGGCAGTTCGATACGTGCGTTGTAGACAGGAGCTCCAGATGCGACGACTCCGGCATGCGGTCGTGCATAGAAGGCGGCGGCCTGGCTACGGGCAGACTTCTCCCGGTGCAGCTTGGCCGGGCCATCGGCGAGCCTCACCGAGTGACTGCATGCGGAGGCGACCCACTGCATGGCCGGCGTCTTGATGCTGATCACTGGGGCTCACCTCCACTCTCTGAATCGTCGGAACAGGACTGTCCGACTTGCTTGACCATGACCCTAAACCCGGACCGCAGGAAGGGGCAACATATTTTCTACCTGCGATTTTGTTACATCGGCCGCGTCCTGCGGACCACTGCCGTTGGCCGGCTTCCGGCCTACTTCATCACCCGGATCATGGCCTCCTGAACGACCGAAACCACGAGTTCGCCCGACGCCGTGAACATCTCGCCCCGTGCGAGTCCGCGCGCCCCACCCGACCATGGCGACTCGTGGGCGTAGAGCAACCAGTCGTCGGCCCTGAACGGGCGGTGGAACCACATCGCGTGGTCGAGAGAGGCCCCCATGACGTTGGAGGCGCCCCAGGCCATGCCGTGTGCCAGCAGAATCGTGTCGACGAGGGTGAAGTCGGAGGCGTAGGCGGCCAGCACCACGTGCAGCAACGGGTCGTCGGGCAGCTCGGCGTGGTAGCGGAACCAGACGTTCGTCTCGGCGCTGCGCAACTCCGGGTTCTTGTACGCCTCCCAGGTCAGCGGCGAGGCGTACCTGGCGTCCACCGGGCGCGGGCGTGACAACCAGTCGCGCAGGTCGGGGTGGTCGCCGACCAGGTCGTACATCCGATCCTGGAACGTCGCGAGCGTCTCCGGATCGGGCACGGCCGGCATCACGGACGCCTGGTGCTGCACGCCCTCCTCGGGGATGTGGAACGACGCCGACATCGTGAAGATCGCCTTGCCGTGCTGGACGGCGACGATCCGGCGGGTGGTGAACGAGCGTCCGTCGCGCAGGCGTTCGACGTTGTAGACGATCGGGATGGACGGGTCGCCCGGGCGGATGAAGTAGGCGTGGAGGGAGTGGACGTTGCGGTCCTTGGGGACCGTGCGGCCCGCCGCCACCAGAGCCTGGGCCGCGACCTGGCCGCCGAAGACGCGTTGGATGCGCTCCTCCGGGCTTCTGCCACGGAAGATGTCCAACTCGATCTGCTCCAGGTCGAGCAGGTCGAGCAGCTCCTTCAGCGCCTCGTTCACTGGTTTGTCCCCCTTGTGCTTCCCGTCTTGCGACAAGTCTGACGTGCTGTCCGTCAGCGCCCAAACGTGGGGCTGGTCGTCTGATGATTCCTGCTTGGGATTTCAGGGTTGTTACGGGCGGTTGTGTGGCGAAGCGTGAGGACGGAGCGCGGGGTCAGGGGGTGCGGCAAAGGGCGAGGACGGCTTCGCCGTAGCGGTCCATCTTGACGCGGCCGATGCCCGCGATCGACAACAACTCCTGCTCCGTGGCGGGCGCCCGTTCCGCGATCGCCTGCAGCGTCACATCCGTGAAGATGACGTACGGCGGCACCTTGGCGTCCTTGGCCGTGGCCGTGCGCCAGGCCTTGAGCCGCTCCAGCAGCGCCTCGTCGTAGTCGGCGGGGCACGTCGTGCACCGGCCCAGCTTCTGTTCGGCCGCCGCGGCCAGGGTCTTCGCGCATACGCGGCAGCTCACCGGCGCGGCCACCGTGCGGCGTTCGCCCTTGGGGGCCGCGAAACGCGGCGGGGCCGAGAGGCGGCCGGTGAGACCGTCCAGGAAGCGGGAGGGGCGGCGGCTCTTGCGGCCGCCGGGCGCGCGGGACAGGGCCCAGGACAGGCCGAGGTGTTCTCTGGCCCGGGTGATGCCGACGTAGAGGAGGCGGCGTTCTTCCTCGATCTGTTCGGGGCTCTCCGCGTAGATGATCGGCAACATGCCGTCGGTGAGGCCGACGAGGAAGACCGCGTCCCACTCCAGGCCCTTGGCGGCGTGCAGGGAGGCCAGGGTGATGCCCTCCACGGGCGGGGCGTGCTGTTCGGAGGCGCGGCGCTCCAGCTCGGCGACGAACGCCGGCAGGTCGGCGCCCTCGGCCGCCATGTCCTCGGCCAGGTCGGCCAGGGCCTTGAGCGACTCCCACTTCTCCCGGGCCTTGCCGCCGCCCGCGGGCGGGGACGGGGCCAGGCCGACGCCCGTGAGGATGGAGTGCACCTCCGAGGCCAGGGGCTCGTCGGCCGACGAGCGGGCGGCGCCGCGGAGCAGCACGACCGCCTGGCGCACCTCGGGGCGTTCGAAGAAGCGCTCGGCGCCGCGCAGGACGTAGGGGATCTCGGCCTTGGACAGAGCCTCCTCGTACGCCTGCGACTGGGAGTTGACGCGGAAGAGGACGGCGATCTCGCGCGAGGCGACACCCTTGTCGAGGAGCTTCCTGATGGCCCTGGCCACCCCGGCGGCCTCCGCGGGCTCGTCGTCGTGTTCGGTGAAGGCCGGCTTGGGGCCCTCGGGGCGCTGGGCGACGAGCTCCAGGCGGTGCGGGGATCTGCCCTTGGCGATGACCAGGTTGGCGAGGTCGACGACCTGGGGGGTCGAGCGGTAGTCGCGTACCAGTTTGATGAGGGCCGCCTGCGGATGCTCCACCGCGAACCCCGTCAGGTAGCGCGGGCTGGCGCCGGTGAAGGAGTAGATGGTCTGGTTGGGGTCGCCGACGACGCAGAGGTCGTCGCGCCCGCCGAGCCAGGTGTCGAGCAGGAGCTTCTGCAGCGGGTTGACGTCTTGGTATTCGTCCACGACGAAGTAGCGGTACTGCTGCCGGATCTGGCTCGCCACCTCCTGGTGCTCGGTCATCACGGCCGCGGTCAGCTCAAGGATCGTCTCGAAGTCGACCAGGTGGCGCTCGCGCCTGATCCGCTCGTAGCCCTCGTAGAGGCGGGCGACCTCGGCCACGCGGGCCTCCCGCTCCAGGCGGCCCCCGGAGTCGTCGGAGCGGCCCGAGGACAGGCGGTTGTACTCCTCCGCGGCCTTCACGTAGTCGTCGGGGGCGATCTGGACGACCTTGGCCCACTCGATCTCGGCGGCGATGTCCCGCAACTCGGACCGATCAGGATTTTTCCGGATCTGGCGGCAGGCTTCGATCAGGACCGGCAGCTTGGACTCGATCACCGACGGCGCCTGGCCGCCGATCACCCGCGGCCAGAAATAGGTGAGCTGGCGCAGCGCCGCCGCGTGAAAGGTGCGGGCCTGCACGCCCGGCGCGCCGAGCGCGCGCAGCCGCTGGCGCAACTCGCCCGCCGCCCGCGTGGTGAATGTCACAGCCAGCACGCTCTGCGGGTCGACGACGCCGGTCCGCACCGCGTACGCGATGCGGTGGGTGATCGCCCTGGTCTTGCCCGTGCCCGCGCCCGCCAGGACGCAGACCGGCCCGCGAACGGCCTCCGCGACCGCGCGTTGCTCGGGATCAAGACCGATCAGGACGTCGTCAGGGTTGCTCACTCGTATATCCTCCCAGCTCTGGCGGTGCAGCACTTTATTCTGGCAACATGCGCCCCGAGTTATGCTCATAGTCAACAAGGTGCAAAGAACTGGTCTCTTCCCCCACAATGGGGCCCGACCATGTGCATGGGGGAAAGGAAGGCCGTGCGAACTGCGGTTTACGCGGGTGTGCTCGCGCTCGCTGCCGTCGTGCTCACACCGGTGACCGCGAACGCGGTGCAGGAGCCCACACCAGCCCCCTCGACGCCCATCGAGTACGACGGGCTCGGCGGCCTGTCCACGGAGACCGTCTCCTACGGATCGCACCAGCGCCAGGCCATGGACGTCTGGTGGACGCCCGACGGCATGCGGCGTCCCGGCGTGTTCCTCGTCCACGGCGGCTGGTGGTCGAGCGGCGACAAGAAGTACATGACGGAGATCACCCGGAGCTACGCCGATCTCGGCTACACGGTCTTCAACATCAACTACCGGCTCTCCGGCGACGCGCCCTGGCCCGCGCAGCGCAGCGACGCGCTGGCCGCGATCTCGACGGCCCGCAAGCACGCCGACCGGTGGTCGTTCGATCCGGGCAACTACGTGGTGGTCGGTTTCTCCGCGGGCGGGCACATCGCGGCGGCCGTGGGGACGTACGGCAACGGCATCAACGGCCTCAAGGGCGTGGTGGGCCTGTCGCCGATCATCTCCCCGCTGCGCGCCTTCGCCGACGGCGAGAAGACGACCGACCTCAACAAGCGCAAGCTCCGTTCGGCGGCGATCAAGCTGGCCGGCGGCTGCGCGCCCAAGGGCAAGTGCTCGCGGGTGTGGGCCAGCATGGAGGTGGCCTGGCACGCCACCCGCAAGGACGCGCCGATGCTGACCGTGCACTCGGAGAACGAGTTCGTGCCTCCGGTGCAGAGTCAGTTGCTCAAGCAGATGCTGGGTCAGGTGGGCGTGCCGGTGACGGTGTTCACGGCGCCGGGGATCAACCACAGCGCGCCGCTCTACCGCGAGCCGGGCGTGGCCGAGCGCGTGCAGGCGTGGATCGCCGAGCGCATCGGCTAGCGTGCCGTCCAGAGCAGGGATTGAGCGTCGGCTGGCGTGCCGTCCAGAGCAGGGATTAAGCAGGCGCTCCGCGTTGTTGCACGGAGCGCCTGAATGTCCTGACTTTGGAGGGATTTCCCAATATGGCGCTCACGGTCTACAGCACCACCTGGTGCGGTCCTTGCAAGCGGCTCAAGTCTCAGCTCGCCCGTGAGGGCATCACCTTCAACGAGGTCGACATCGAGCGTGACCAGGCGGCCGCCGAGTTCGTGATGAGCGTCAACAACGGGAACCAAGTCGTGCCGACCGTGGTCATCGAGACGCCGAACGGCCGGGTCGTCCGGACGAATCCCTCAGCCCGCGAGGTCAAGGCCCTGCTCGAAGCGGCCTGATCACCAGTCGCCCGTGAGCTCGCCGCCGTACCAGGTCTCGATCAGGCGGCGGGCTATCGACACCGGCGGCGGCAGGCGCAGCTCACCCGAGGCGAGGGCGTTCGCCATCTCCTCGCGTGAATACCACCGCGCCTCGGCGATCTCCTCCCTGTCGGGCGTGAGCGTGGTCGTGACGGCCTCGGCGAAGAAGCCCAGCATGAGGCTGCGCGGGAACGGCCACGGCTGGCTGCCGAGATAGCGCGGATTGACGACGGTGATGCCGACCTCTTCCGCCACCTCGCGGATGACGGCGTATTCGAGCGACTCCCCCGGCTCCACGAACCCGGCCAAGATCGACAACCGCCCCTCCGGCCACTGCGGGCCGCGGGCGAGCAGGCAGCGGTCGTCCTCGTCGCGGATGAGCATGATCACCGCCGGGTCGACGCGCGGGAAGTGCTGGCTGGAGTCCTTCGGGCAGACGCGGATGTGACCGCCCGCCGCGACGTTCGTGCGGGCGCCGCAGCGCGGGCAGTATTCGTGGGTCGCGTGCCAGGCCTCCAGGGCCACGGCGTAGACCAGCAGACCGGCGTCGCGGTCACCGAGCAGGCCCCCGACCTGGCGCAGGCCGGCCGCCACCGGCTCGCCCTCGGGCGTGTCGAGCAGGCTCAGCGGGACCGTCACCCGGCCGTTGCCGTCGCTCGTGGAGTGGCCGGGCAGCGCCGCGGCCACCGCGAAGTAGGCCACACTCGACTCGACGCCGAGCAGGTAACGCTGCCCAGGCGGCGCGTCCGCGGCCGGGAACAGCACCGCCTGCACCTCATCGCCCGTCCGCCGCACCAGCGTGTGCCCGTTGTCGATCACCAGCACCCTGGTCGCGGGGTCGGACCAGGCGGCCTCCAGCCACCGCTCGTCGGCTCTCAGCGCCGACGATCTGTCGATGGTGCCCCGTGCCAGGAGCAGCGGTCCGACGAGTTGCTCTTCTGCGGTGGTCTCCACTGGCCGCCCCTTCCCAATCGCATGTCATCCTATGACCTCGCGGTTAGCCGCCGATTACGGCGTCCGGGCCCCGAGGTGATCTCCGTAGGGCTAAGATCGACGAGTTAGGTTAGCCTTACCTGATCCTCCGGGGGTGCCTTCGCGTTGCGGCTCTACCTGACCGCGCTCAAGCCGACCGACTCCGTGACGGACGGCTTTCTGCCCGCGGCTCGCGCGCTGGGCTGCGAGGTGACGATCCTGACCGACCGGCCGGAGCGGCATCCGGACGCGGTGGCGTGTGACGTACGTGATCCGCGCGCCCTCATCGACGCCGTCGAGCACCTCGGCCGGCCGGACGCGATCTTCTCCAACTCCGACCACCTGCAGGCGGAAACCGCCCTGGCCGCTGCCTACTTCGGGCTGCCCGGAAAGGATTGGCGGGCGTGCGTGGCCGCCAAGAACAAGTTCCTGATGCGTCGCAGGCTCCTTGAGGCCGGGGTCGAGCGTGTTCGGTCTGTACGGCTCGCCCCACACGACCCGGTGCCCGAGGGCTTGCCCTTCCCAGTCGTGCTGAAACCCCGCGAGGGGGTGGCCAGCGAGGATGTCCTGCTGGTCGAGCGCGAGCACGATCTGGCCGGGGCCGTGGCGGAGGTCAGGAAACGGCGGCCGGGCGAGGCGCTGGTCGCCGAGGAGTATCTCGAAGGGCCGCTGCGCACCCTCGAAACCCTCGGGGACGGGACCGGCGTGCGGGTGCTCGGAGGGTTCGAGACCACTCTGGGCGCGTTGCCGTACTTCGTGGAGACCCGGCTCGACTGGGCGCCGGACGGGCCGCACGAGCAGGTCCTGGGCGCTCTGCGGGCGCTGGGGGTGGGGTTCGGCGCCTGTCACACCGAATACGTGGTGACGGCCGCCGGGCCCCGCGTGGTCGAGATGAACTATCGGGTGATCGGTGATCACTGCGACTTCCTGCTGGCGGACGTGCGAGGGATTGCGCTGTTCGAGTGGATTCTGCGGGTGCATCTCGGGGAGCGCGTGCCCGCCCTTCCGGATATTTCACGACACGGGAGTGCGGTCAGCCTGGTCGCGGACCGGCCGGGGACGATCAAGGAGGCACCGGGGCACGAGTCCGTCGAGCTGGGCGACGTGCGGCTCTGGCATCGGCCGCTGCGCAGCGTGGGGGACGTCGTCTCCCTCACCCATACGAACCGGGACTATCTCGGCGTCGTACGCGCGGTCGGGCCGGACCGGGCGCGGGTGGACGCGGCGATCGAGCACTACCGCGCCGCCCGGCCGTGGGTGGTCGAATGAGCGCTCGGGAGGCTTATCTGGCCGCTCGGGTGCTGGACGCGCTGCTCCGCGAGAACTATGGCGGGTTGTCCTCCCGCGTCACCAGGACCAAGGAGGGCGTGGGGCTCCTGCTCGCGGACGGGCGCTGGGCGCGCCTGGCGCCCGGCGGGCTGTTCCAGGACTTCGTGGTGGCCGGGGACGAGCTCCTCGGGCTGGAACAGGTCCTGGAGACGCTGGTGGAGGTGGCCGATCCGGCCGACGCGGAGGGGGTCTCCGCCTTCTTCGAGGAGTGCCTGGCGGCTTTGTCCGCGCTCGAACTGCACGACGCCCACGCGGTGGAGGTGCTCCGGCGCGGCCCCTCCTACGAGGCGCTGGCCGCGTTCGTGGATCATCCGGTCTATCCGACCTCGCGGGCGCGCACCGGGCTGTCCGAGGACGAGCTGCTGGCCTACGCGCCGGAGTTCGCGCCGTCGTTCGAGCTTCGGTGGGCGGCGGTGCCGCGCCGGGCGCTCCTGCCGGGCTCGGCACCGCGGCTGCCCGCCGACGTGGCGCCGGCCGTGGACCTCGGGCCCGGCGAGGTGCTCTTTCCGGTGCATCCGCTGACCGTGGACGAGGTGCGGAAGGTCGGCGGCGTGCGGCTGCTCGACGAGGCCGCGATCACCGTACGCCCCACGCTGTCCATGCGGACGGTCGAGCTCCATCCGCGCCTGCACCTCAAGCTGCCGCTGCCGATCAGCACCCTCGGCGCCAGGAACCGGCGATCGATCAAGGCCGGCACGCTGGCCGACGGCGCGCGCGCCGAGACGTTGCTGCGCGAGCTGGCCGATCCCGGCGTGGTGGTGGCCGGCGAGCAGACCTGGGCGCACGCCGGACACGAGTACCTGGCCTGGATGGTCAGGCGGCTGCCCGAGGGGAAGATCGTGCCGGTCGCCGCGCTCGCCGCGCCGGGCGTGCTCGCCGAGGCCGGCGAGGTGATCCCCCAGTACCTGCGCCTGCTGCTGCGCTGGAACGTGCGGCTGTTCGTGCGCTACGGCGTCGCGCTGGAGGCGCACCAGCAGAACCTCGCCCTGCTCTTCCAGGGCGAGCGCCTGCGGCTGCTGGTCAAGGACAACGACGGGCTGCTGGCCTCGCCCGCCAGGCTGGCCGCCGCCGGCGTCGCGCTGCCGGCGTTCGCCGACGAGCGCATGTACAACGACGATCCGCACGCGCTGGCCGACGTGTTCGTGACCATCACGCTGCACCTGGCCGCCGCCGCCGTGGCGTTCGGCGCGCTGCCGCCCGCGCGGGCGGCGGCGCTGCTGCGCGACACGTTGTCGGAGGCGCTCGGCGAGTACGGCGACGACCCCATGGCCAGGCTCCTGCGCGCCAGGACGCTCGACGCGGCCAGGCTGACCGGCAAGTCCATGATCACGGCCGGCACGCTGGTGGCCAAGGAGCGCTCCGGGGCGCGCGACGTCAACAAGCACTACGGCATCAGCGGGCCCAACTACCTGAGGAGAGCATGAATGCACGGACTGGCCATCGACGCGCCCTCCGCCCTGGCCGAGGAGGCGACGCTGGCGGCCCTGCTGCGCTGCTGCGCGCGGGAGGTGGCCGGGCCGCGCGGCCAGGTCTGGCCGGCGCCGCCGTACCTGCTGCTGCGGGTGGCCGACACGCTGCTGCGGGCCCGTACGCACGGCGGCGCCGCGCTGCGCTTCACCGGCCCGCCTGAGCGCCTGAAGGAGGGCGTCTGGCAACCGCTGACGACCGATGAGCTGGTACGCCTGGTCGAAGCCGACCTCCAGGGGCACAACGGGGAGTTCGCCGGGCAGGTGGCGGCCAGCAAGGAGGCCGTGGCGGCGATCCTGCGCGCCAGGGCCGAGGCCGTGGCGCCCGCCGATCCCTGGCTGGCCTCGGAGCAGGCCCTGGTCTACGGCCACCCGTTCCATCCCAGCCCCAAGGCGCGCGGCGGGGACGGCTGGCTGCGGTACGCCCCCGAGGCGCATGCCGAGCTGCCCGTCAGGCTGATCGGCGTGCGCGAGGACGTCCTGCAGGAGGAGGGCGACGTCTCGGCCCTCGACGGGATGGGGACGGCGCCCGGCGGCTACCGGGTGCTGCCCGCGCATCCGTGGCAGCTCGACCTGCTGGCGCCCGCCTTCGGGGCCGAGCTGATCGATCTGGGACCCGGTCCCGTCGTGCTGCCGACCTCGTCGGTACGCACGGTGTACGCCCCGGAGGCGGAGGTCTGCCTGAAGTTCTCCCTGGACGTGCGGATCACGAACTGCGTGCGGAAGAACGCCTGGTACGAGCTGGCCGGAGCGGTCGAGCTCACCTCCCGCCTGGCGCCGTTGTTCCAGCAGGTCGCCGCCCGGCACCCCGCCACCCGCTGGCTCGCCGAGCCCGGCTACCGCTCGGCCGCCCTCGGCACCCGGCTGCACGAGGGCCTGGGCGTGATCGTGCGGCAGAGCCCCTGGACGGTCTGCTCCCCCGGCGTGACCCCGGTCCTGGCCGGCGCCCTCGCCGTGGATCTCAAGGCGCCGGATCCGGAGGCGTGGTGGGCGGCGTACGTGTCGGTGGTCGCGCTGCCGGTGCTGGAGATGTACTTCACGCACGGCGTCGTCCTGGAGCCTCATCTCCAGAACGTCCTGGTCGGCCTGGACTCCGCCGGCCTGCCCGTCCAGGGCGTCTTCCGCGACCTGGAGGGCACCAAGCTGGTCGCGGGCCGGCACGACCTCGGCGGGTTGCGGCCCGAGGTCGCCCAGGCGCTCACGTACGACGCCGAGCGCGGCTGGGCCCGCGTCGTCTACTGCCTGCTCGTCAACCACCTCACCGAGATCGCCGCCACGGTGGCGGGCCGGGACGACGAGCTGCTGCGCGCGTTGTGGCGGATCGCCCGCGACCTGCTCGCCCGGCAGGCGGCCGAGCTCGGCCGGCCGCTGCCCCTGTCGGACCTGCTGGCGGGCGCGCCGCTGCCGGCCAAGGCGAACCTGGGCGTGCGCTGGGCCAGAGCCGCCGACCGCGCCGCCGGCTACGTGCCGATCGCGAACCCGCTCGCATGATCCCCGACCGTGTCAGGGACGCCGCGCTGAGCCTGCCGGGCGCCCCCGCCTACCTCTACGACCTGCCCGCGCTGGACGAGCACGCCGCCTCGGTGCGGCGCGCGCTCGGCCCGGCCGAGCTCTACTACGCGGTCAAGGCCAACCCGGACGCCGAGTTGCTGCGCGTGCTCGCGCGGCACGTGGACGGGTTCGAGGTGTCGTCGGGAGGCGAGCACGCGCACGTCACGGCGCTGTTCCCGGGCAAGCCCGTGGCGCTCGGCGGCCCCGGCAAGACCGACGCCGAGCTGCGGCTGCCGCACCACCGCCTGCACGTCGAGTCGCCGAACGAGCTGCGCCGCCTGCTCGCCACGGGCCTGGAGGCCGACGTGCTGCTGCGGCTCAACCCCGACCTGCCCGTCGCGGGCGCGGCGCTGACGATGAGCGGGCCGTTCGGGATGGACGAGGCGGGCGTGGCGGAGTGCCTGCCGCTGTTCGGCGACCGCGTACGGCTGCGCGGCCTGCACACCCACCTGGCCAGCGGCCTGGACGCCCCGCAGCTGCTGGACCTGGCACGCGGGCTGCTGGACAACGGGCACCCGGAGGTCAACCTGGGCGGCGGCATGGCGGTCTCCTACGCCGAGCCCCGGTCACGCTTCGACTGGGCGGCCTACGGGGCCGGCCTGCAGGTGTTGCGCCGGGACAAAACGGTGCGGATCGAGCCCGGCCGGGCGCTGACGGCGTACTGCGGCTACTACGCGACCGAGGTCGTGGACGTGAAACGGGTGCGCGGCGAGGCGTACGCGGTGCTGCTGGGCGGCACGCACCATCTGCGGACCCCGGCGGCCAAGGGCCACGACCAGCCGTTCACGGTCCTGCCGACGGGGTCGGGCCGGGGCGGAGCGGCGGACGAGCCGGTCACGCTCGTCGGCCAGCTATGCACCCCAAAAGACGTTTTTTCCCGAAAAATCATGACCTCGGTGCGCATCGGCGACACGGTGGTGTTCGAGATGGCCGGGGCCTACGCCTGGAACATCTCCCACCACGACTTCCTCATGCATCCGAAGCCGGCGTTCCACTATCTGCGATCCTGACCCCCTCGATGAGCGCGACCAGCCCGTCACCGTCGAGCAGGTTCACCGGCCGGACGGTCCGGTTGGCCCGCACATAGTGGAAGGCCGCCCGCACCCGCTCCAGCGGCACCCCGGCCAGCTCCGCCCAGGCCAGCCGGTACGCGGCGAGCTGCACGGTCGCCGCCTTGGCCGCCTTGCCCTTGGGCGGCTCCCCGGTCTTCCAGTCGACGACCTCGTAACCGCCGCCGCCCTCCAGCTCGAACACGGCGTCCATCCGCCCGCGCACCAGCCGATCGGCGATCATGGTCTCGAACGGCACCTCCAGATCGACCGGCCGCCGCTCGGCCCACTCGCTCTCCTCGAACCGCGCCTGCAGATCGGCGAGCCGGACGTCGGCCTCCTCCAGCTCGTCGTCGTAGAGCTCCAGGTCGTCGATCAGCCGCTGCTGGTCCCACCTGGTCTCCAGCCACTTGTGGAACGACGTGCCGCGCCGGGCCAGCGGCGCGGGCCGGACGGGCACGGGCCGGCGGATCCTGCGGGCCAGCTCCCGCTGGTCGGCGGCGAGCGTGACCAGTGACGACACGGTCAGCCTGGCGGGCAGCTCGACGGTCGTGGCGGGCTTGCGGCGCTGGCTCTCGCGCTCGCGCAACAGCAGGTCGGTGTCGCGCTCCCAGGCCCGCAACCGCTCCTCCTCGAACGGCCGCAGCGGCTCGTCCTCCTCATCGGCCGGGGCGAACGTGCCCGCCAGCGCGCTCTCGACCAGCCGCGCGCCGTCGAGCGTGGACTCGTAGCGCAGGCCCTCGGGCGTGACCGGCCAGACGGCGGCGGCGGGCTCGGCGAGCAGCGGGTTGGTGGCGCCTTCCGCCAGGTCGTCCGCCCAGAACGAGACCCGGTCGGCGGTGTCGCGGACCTCCAGCAGGAAGTCGGACGGCTCCAGGGGCTTGGTGGCGGTGCCCCAGCGGTAGCCGGAGGCGATGAGGTGGTAGTGGGCGCGGGTGACGGCGACGTAGGCCAGCCTGCGCTCCTCCATCAGGTCGCGCTCGCGGCAGAGCTCGTCGAACGCGGCCAGCTCCTCCTTGCTCAGCCCGCCCAGCTTGGGCAGGTCGGCGGAGTCGCCGCGCAGCGGGTAAGGCAGTTTGCGCGGATTCTCCGTCCAGCGGCTGTTCATGACCGGGGTGGCGGGAAAGATGCTACCGGTCGCGATCGTCCCCTTCGCGCTGACGAGCTGCGACAACCCCGGCACGACCACGATGGGCCACTCCAGGCCCTTCGAGGCGTGCACGGTCATCAGCTTGACGCTGTTGCTCTCGCCGACCCGGCCGCCCTCCAGGCCGAACTCCTCGCTCTCGGCCGCCTGCAGATAGGCCAGGAACGCCCCCAGCGTCGGATCCTCCGCGTCGCCCGCGAACCTGGACGCCGCGTCCAGGAACGCGTCCAGATCCGCCCGCGCCGCGAACGCCCCCACCGTGCCGCTGCGCGCGGCCACCTCGATGTCCAGGCCGAGCCGCCGCTCCACCTCGCTGATCAGGTCGGGCAGCGGCTGCGCGGTGTGCGCCCGCAGGTGGCGCAGCTCCTGGGCGAGCGCGACGAGCCGGGTGCGGGCCAGCGGCGAGAACGACTCCAGCCACTCCTCCCGGTCGGGCAGCTCGTCGAGGGCGTCCACCAGGCTGCCGCGTTCCTCGGCCAGGTCGGCCACCACCTGGTCGAGCGGGTCCGCCTCGCGGTGGCTGTCGGCCAGCTCGCGGGCCAGCATCCTGGCGTGCTCGCCCAGCACCCGCAGGTCGGCCGGGCCGATCCGCCAGCGCGGCCCGGCCAGCAGCCTGGCCAGCGCGTCGCCGGCCGTCGCGTCGTAGAGCACGCGCAGGGTGGCGACGATGTCGTTCACCTCGGGCACGGTCAGCAGGCCGCCCAGGCCGACGACCTCGACCGGGATGTCGCGCTCTTCGAGCGCCCGGCGCAGCGCGGGGAACTGCGAGCGTTTGCGGGCCAGGATCGCGATGTCCTGGGGCTGCACGGCGAGGGTCTTCTTGCGCTCCTTCTCGCCCCAGGGCAGGCCGTCGGGCGCGACCTCCTGGCCGAGGATCCGGAAGACGCCGTCGGCCACCCATCGCGCCTCGTCCTCGGCGGTCTCGTGGAAGGCGCAGGTGACGCGGCCCCGGTCGACGCGGTTGGGACCGGGCACCAGGACGGGGACCTCGCGGGCCTCCATGCGCAGCGGGAGCTGCACGCGGGCGGCGACGTCGAGGACGCGGTCGCCGTTGCGGAAGCTGACGCTGAGCTGCCGCACCTCGGCCTCCTCGCCCGAGCCGGTGCGGAAGTCCCGGGAGAAGCGCCGCAGGTTGCCCGCGGAGGCGCCGCGCCAGCCGTAGATCGACTGGCACGGGTCGCCCACGGCGGTGACCGGGTGGCCGCCGCCGAACAGGGAGCGCAGCAGGACGAGCTGGGCGTGGCTGGTGTCCTGGTATTCGTCGAGCAGGACCACGGAGTAGCGGCCCCGCTCGATCTCGCCGACCTCCTTGTGACCGGCCGCGATCCTGGCCGCCAGGGACATCTGGTCGCCGTAGTCGATGACCTCGCGCCCTCTTTTGAGCCGCTCGTACGCCTCCACCAGCGGCAGCAACTGCTCCCTGGCCGCCTGGACGGTGACCGGCTTGCCCTGGGCGACGACGCGCCGGCCCGGCAGCGTGTCGTAGCGCTGCCGCAGCCACTCCCCCACCCGCCGCACCTCGGATCCGGCGCGCAGGTGCTCCGACAGCTCCCCGGCCAGCTCCAGCACGGCGGCCGTGACCGACGGCGGGCCCAGCTCGATCTTGTCCATCGGCCCGTCGTACATCGCCACCACCCGCGACGCGAGCTGCCACGACACGGCCGGGGTGACCAGGCGCATGGTGGGCTCCAGGCCGTCGCGCAGCGCGTGGTCGGTCACCAGGCGGGCGGCGTAGGCGTGGTAGGTGGAGACGGTCGGCTCGTTGTCGAGCTCGCCCGGCTCGACGAGGCCCGCCTCGGCCAGGCCGTTCAGGCGCTCCCTGACCCTGGTGGCCAGCTCGGCCGCGGCCTTGCGGGTGAAGGTCAGGCCGAGCACGTTCTCCGGCTTGACCAGGCCGTTGGCGACCAGCCAGACGACCCGCCCCGCCATGGTCTCGCTCTTGCCCGAACCGGCGCCGGCCATGACCACCATGGGCTGCAGCGGCGACTCGATGACCACGGCCTGCTCGCTGGTCGGGGGGAGGATGCCGAGCTTCTCGGCGAGTTCGACGGGGTTCAGCACACCTGGCCCCCGTTGTCGTTGACCGGGCAGCTCGACCTGGCCGCGCAGGTGCGGCAGCCGTCGTTGACCTGGGCCTGGAAGAACGGGCCCGACATGCCGGTCGCCACCGTGTCGACCAGGTCGCCGGCCCAGCCGGGGTCCTTGTCGTCGGCCAGCGCGCCCTGCTGCTGCTCCAGGGCGGCGTTCTTGCCCGCCGCCTTGCCGAGCTGCACCAGCGCGGCCCCGCCCGGCTCTGTCATGCCGTGCCGGGCGAAGGCGCCGAGCAGCGCGGCGAGCTGGTAGACGCCGAGCTGCGGATGGCGGTCGAGGTCGCCGGCCTTGGGCTTGGAGCCGCCGGTCTTGAGGTCGATGATCACCGCCCGGCCGTCGTCGTCGCTCTCCACGCGGTCCACCCGGCCCTTGATCTGCACGCCCTCGGAGACCATGGCGGTGAACGACTCCTCGATGGCCTTCAGCTCGCGCGGATTCTGCTCCTGCCAGCGCAGGAACTTGCCGATCATCCGCTCGGCCACCTGGCGCTGCTTCCGGTTGTACCAGACGCCGCCGAAGTCGAGCTCCTTCCAGACCTCGTCCAGGCGCTCGCCCAGCCGGTCCTCGCTGGGCAGGTCGGTGGCCGCGAGGACGGCGAGCGCGTGGATGACGTTGCCGAGGCCCTGGGCGGTGCTGGTGCCGGCCGCTCCGACCGCGGTCTCCAGGAGCCAGCGCAGGCCGCACTTGGTGAAGCTCTCGACCGCCGACGGTGAGATGCTGACGATGTCGCCGGGCCAGCTCAGGGGGCGGTCGTCGGAGATGGGCGTCAGGGCGTACCAGTCGTTGGGGTGGGCGCCCTGGACGCCGGCGGCGGCGAGGCGGGCGAGCTGCTGCGCCGCCTTCTGGCGCATCCTCGGCGACTTGGTGGGGTCGGTCACCGCGCTGCGGAGGTCGGCCACCAGGGCGGGCATGGTCAGCCAGCGGGCCCGGTCGTCCCCCGTCGCGGTCTCCACCGCGCCCGGCATCAGCTCCGACAGGAACCTGGACGGCCGCTCGTCGGTGTCCTCGCCGCCCACCGCGGTCACCACCAGCCGGCGCCTGGCCCTGGTGACGGCCACGTAGAAGAGCCTGCGCTCCTCGGCCAGCAGCTTGGAGACCAGGGAGGCGGCGTTCGGCTGCGCGCCCTCGACCACCTCGATGAGGTTCTCGACGCCGAGCAGGGAGCCGCGCAGGCGCAGGTCCGGCCAGACGCCCTCCTGCACGCCCGCGACCACCACGACGTCCCATTCGAGGCCCTTGGCGCGGTGGGCGGTCAGCACGCGCACGGCGTCGCCGTCGGGGGCCCGGTCGGCCAGCGTGTCGCCGGGGATCTCCTGGGCGGCCAGATCGTCGATGAAGACCTCCGGCCCCGCCTTGGGCATCCGGTCCACGAACCTGGCGGCGTGGTCGAACAGGGCCACCACGGCGTCGAGGTCGCGGTCCGCCTGGGCGCCCCTGGGGCCGCCGGCCAGGCTCTGGTTCGTCCAGCGCTCGGACAGGCCGCTGCCGTGCCACACGGCCCACAGGAGGTCCTCGGCGGTGCCCTCTTCGGCCGCCGCCCGCCTGGCCGTGGCCAGCAGCTTGGCGACGCGTTCGGCGGGGAGGGCCACGTGGGGCTCGATCCGGGTCAGCTCGCGGGCGTCCCGCACGGCGGCGACGAGCAACGCTCCCGAGGAACGCGGGTCGTCGTCTTCCGAGGCATCCGGCTCGTCGTCGCCAGCGGCATGCGGCTCGGCGGCCTCGTCCTCCGGAGTGCGCGGCTCGTCCTCCGGGGGGCGCGGCTCGGCGGCGGCGGCCTCGTTCTCGGCGATCTTGAGGGCGCGGCGGAGGCGGCGTACGCCGATCATGTCCGTGCCCCCGAGCGGGCCCGTCAGCAGCTCCTCGGCCACCCCCTCGTCGAGCAGGGCCGGGTCGAGCGCCACCTTGAGCATGGTGAGCAGCGGGCGCACGCCCGGCTCCTGCGCGATCGGCACCTCGTCGCCCGCGATCATCGTGGGCACGCCCGCGTTGGTGAGCGCCCGGCGCAGCAGCGGGACCTGCCGCCTGGCGGAGCGGACCAGCACCGCCATCCGGTGCCAGGGCACCCCGTCGATCAGGTGCGCGCGCCGGAGCGTGTCGGCCACGATGGCCGCCTCCTGGCTGGTGCTGTCGGCCAGCAGCACCCGTGCGTCCCCGGGATCGAGCTCCGGCAGCGGCGCCAGCTCGCGGTGGCCGTGCTCGTGGCCATAGGTGTGGTCGGGCATGGGGGCGACGGGCAGGCGGGCCGCGACCCGGCGGGTGGCCTCCAGCAGACCGGCCCCGCTCCTGCGGCACACCCGCAGCGCCAGCACCGGGGCCTCGCGGCCGTCGCGGGCGGGGAAACGTTCGGGGAAGCGCATGATGCCCTGCACCTCGGCGCCCCTGAACCCGTAGATCGACTGGTCGGGGTCGCCCACCGCGACCAGGTCGCGGCCGTCGCCCGCGAGCTGGGCGAGCAGGAGCTCCTGCGCGGGGTCGGTGTCCTGGTATTCGTCCACGAAGATCACGTCGTGCGCCGCCCGCTCACGCTCGCGCACCTCGGGTCTGGCCAGCAGCGCCGAGGCGGCCCTGACCAGCTCCGCGTAGTCGTAGGTCTCCTCCGGGTCGAGGTCGAACCGGTCCAGGTAGCGCTCGGCGAAGCGGCCCGCCGCCGCCCAGTCGGCGCGCCCGTGCCGGCCGCCGAGCGCGACCAGCCGCTCGCCGTCGAGCCCGCGTTCGTTGGCCCTGGCCAGGAAGTCGCGCAGCTCCTGGGCGAACCCGCGGGTCTTCAGCGGCTCGCGGAGCGACTGGGGCCAGTCGAGCGCGCCGCCCTCCAGCTCGCCGTGGAGCAGCCGGCGGATCTCCAGGAGCTGCTCGGGGCCGGTGAGCAGGCGGGGTGGGGGCCTGCCGTCGAGGATCGACTCGCGGCGCAGGAGCGCGTACGCGTAGGAGTGGAAGGTCAGGGCGAGCGGGGTGCGGGTGGTGCGGCGCAGCCGGCCGGTGACGCGCTGGCGCAGCTCCTCGGCGGCCTTGCGGCTGAAGGTCAGGATGAGCACGCGCTCGGGGTCGACGCCGCGCCGCTCGATGCGATCGACGATGCTCTCCACGATCGTGGTGGTCTTGCCGGTGCCGGGGCCGGCGAGGACGAGAAGGGGGCCGCTCGGGTGCTCGACCACGGCACGCTGATGCTCGTCGAGCACAGGAGGCACAACAGGGCCGCTGCTGCCACGTCGTACCAACCGCCAGGTCTGACCACTCACAACACTAGATTCCACCAGACCACAGGGGTAGATCGTGCCGACTTGCCCGGTCTCCCCACGCGAACCGCCTACCGTAGTGGGCCGTTCTCCCACTTTCCCGGCGACACGCCGCTGATCGACCGACGTCAGCGCGCCCGCGCGTACACCGCTCGCCGGGGCGGGCCCTTCCGCCCCGGCGGCTCAGTTCCTGATCACGAGAACAGGTGGTCGACCACGCGCGCGGTCGCCTTTCCGTCGTCGCGGGGCGCGAAGGTCGCGCGGAACGCCTCATACCGGTCCGCGTGCGCCGCCGCCACCTCGTCGATCGATCGCAGCGCCTCCACCACGTCGGTCGACGTCGACAACACCGGCCCCGGCGCCTGCTCGGCCAGATCGAGGTAGAGCCCCCGCTTGGCGGCGTATTTCGCCACGTCGTAGCCGTAGAACACGATCGGCCGCCCGGTGCAGACGAAGTCGAACATGACCGACGAGTAGTCCGTCACGAGCACGTCGGCGACCAGCAACAGATCCGCCATATCCGGATATGTGGTGACGTCGCGAGCGATGTCGGGGACGGCGGGTGCGGCCTGCATGGGATGGGCTCGCACCAGGATCTCGTGGTCGGCCCCCAGCGCCTCACGGGTCTTGGCGAGGTCCAGCTTGACCATGGCGTTCTTGCGGTCGTAGTCCCGCCACGTCGGCGCGTAGAGGATCACCCGCTTGCCCGCCGCCAGCCCCAGCCGCTCGCGCACGGCCGCCGCCAGGGCGTCGCGGTCGGGCGAGTTGAGCACGTCGTTGCGCGGCAGGCCGCTCTCCAGGATCTCGCCCTTGTAGCCGAACGCCTTGCGCAGCACCGGCGTCGCCCACGGTGACTGTGACAGCAGCAGGTCCCAGCCGCGCACCTCGGCCGCCTGGCGGTGCCAGATGGGCGGCCTGGGGTCGCGGTTCATGTGCGGCTGGTCGTTGCCGATGTGCTTGGCCGGCGTGCCGTGCCAGGTCTGCACCACCATCTGGTCCTCGCGGGCGCGGAACCAGGCCGGCAGGAACGTGTTGGTCACGATGTGGCGGGATCGGGCCAGCGCGTCGTGGTGCTCGCGGCTGCCCGCGCGCACGACGGTCGCGCCGCCCGGCGGCTCGAAGGCGCCGTCCTTGACGATCCAGAGGTGCTCGCGGTCGTCGCCGCGCCGCAGCCGCTCCTCGTAGATGGCGCGGACGCTGTCGGCGTAGAGGCGCCCGTCGTTGACGACGTAGACGGTCGCGTCCGTCAGCGGCTCGGAGCGCTGGGCCGGATAGAAGACGCGGCGCAGCACGTGGGTGCCGGCGACGCCGCGCTCGTCGGCCGGGCGCGCCTCCTCCACCGTCACCACGGGCACGTCGAACCGCGTGGAGATCATGCGGTAGGTGTGGCCGCCGAGCGTGCGCGGCTCCTCGTCCAGCCCCGGCAGGGCCGCGTGGTCCATGCGCAGCGGGACGATCTCGCCGGACGGGTGGCGGATCGACAGGTTCCAGGTGCCCGACGACAGCGGCACGGGCTCGCCGAAGCGGTCCATCGCCGACGGCTCGACGCGTACGGAGAACTCCTCGCCGGAGCGCTCCATCGGCAGCAGGTAGGACAGGCCGGACCGGTGCCGCAGCGTGAGCGTGCGCGGGCCGGCGGCGTCGGGGTAGTGGCCGCGCAGGAGCAGCGCGGAGCCCTCCCAGACCGCCGACACGATCACCGGCCGGATGCGGTGCGCCGAGACGATGACGCGGTCGCGGCGGTCACCCTGCACGGTGATCTCGCGGTCGCCCACAGCCGTGCGGGTGTCCACCAGGTCGCCCAGCATGACCGAGGCCGCCGGGTCGCCCTTGGGCTCGACCCAGAGCCGCCGCCCGTCCTTCTCCTGCAGCAGGGTGGGCACGGCCAGGCCGATGACCACCTGGGTGCCGGCGCCGGACGGCGTGAAGTCGGCCGCGATGCGGTGGCCGCCCAGTCGCGCGTGTCCCTTGGTGACGCTGCGGCCGGGCAGGGTGATCGTGAGCTCCAGCCGGTCGCCGTCGACGGACACACCCGTCAGCTCGGCCCGGTTCGGCTGGAGCACGACCTGCAGCGCCCGGTCGGACGTCCA
Source organism: Nonomuraea sp. NPDC002799 (assembly GCF_053592075.1). Lineage (NCBI taxonomy): Bacteria > Bacillati > Actinomycetota > Actinomycetes > Streptosporangiales > Streptosporangiaceae > Nonomuraea > Nonomuraea sp. NPDC002799. The sequence continues at coordinate 374,528 of NZ_JBSFVA010000006.1, read as the reverse complement.
GACCGGGCGGACCCACCAGCCGGGCTTCAGCTTGAGCCCCGCGGGGCGCTCCGGCCGGCCGACGGAGGAGCCGCGCAGCAGGCCCGTCGCCCGCGCGCCCCGGCTCCAGAACACGATCTCGGCCCGCCACGTCGTGGCGTCGGGCACGGTCGGACGGTGGCGCATCCGGCGGCGCACGCCGGACACCACCGCGCGTACGGCGCCGCGCCAGCGCAGCGGCCACGGGCTCAGCTCGGCGCTGAAACCCGACCAGTCGTAGTTGCAGCCGGGCTCGCGCGCCCCGTGCGTGGCCTCGGGCGCGAGGACCCGGCGCGTGCGCATGCGGATGGGCGGCAGCCAGCGTGGCCCGCGCAGCACCACGGTCGCCCAGTTGGCCCGGCGGCTGCGGACCGACAACCCCGCCAGGTAGGCGAAGCCGGTGACGCGCAGCTTGCCGTTGACCCAGACGATGTCGTCGATGTGGGTCACCGGCACCAGGTCGGCGCGGCGCAGCCGGTAGAGCTCCGGCGGCAGCTCGTCGCGCAGGGGCAGGTCGGCGTACCAGCGCAGGCCCTTGCGGATGCGCTTGGACGGCTCGGCCGCCGCCAGCACCACCGTGAGGAGCGTCTCGCCGTCGACGAGCTCCGCGTCCTGGCGATGCTCGATGAGGTGGCAGATGAGGCGGCGCGCGACCGGCAGGTCGCGCTTGACCCCCGCGTCGACGCCCGCCAGATAGGGGCGCACGAGGTCGAGCAGCTCACGCCGCCGCGCCGCGCCGCGCTTGACCGCGAGATCGATCCGGGCCCCGAGGGGGCCGCTCAGGATCTCGGTGTCGAACGCCGCGTCGCGGCCGCCGGGACCGGCGGCTCGCATGACCGCTTCGAGAGGCTCGCCTCGATCGCAGAGGTCTTGGACAGCCTTGAGGCGGTCGGCGCGCGTGTCGCCGCCCTGGCTCTGGGCTGTGACGCCGGTGGCCATAGGGGTGGCACCGCCTTTCGGGCCGCCATCAGTGTTCTGCCCATGGTAAGGGGAGTCACATGTCACAGAATCGCCCGTTTGGCGAAAGTGCAGGTCAAATGCCTTACTGAGAATCCGCTGAACGCCCGTCCCACCTGGCTTCACGCAGATCCACGCGCTCGCCGCGCAGCGGGGTGCCCTCCTCGCGCCAGTGGGCCAGGCACCGTCGCAGGTGGTCAGGGGCCGCGCCGCTGCCGTCGGCGTGCACCACGCGCCACCACGGAACGCCGCCGCCCCACGTGGACATCACCTTGCCGACCTGGCGCGGGCCGCCCTCGCCCAGGTATTCGGCGATGTCCCCGTAGGCCATGACCTTGCCGGGCGGGATGCGCTCGACGAGGTCGAGCACCCGCTCGGCGAAGGGGTTCAGGGGGTCCATGCGGCCGGGCCCGCGTCGACGATCTCGTCGTACTTGCCGATCTCCATGACGCCCTCGCCGGTCACCACCTCGATGACGCCGTCGCGCAGCGTGTAGACCTCGCCGTCCTCGCCCAGGAGGCGGCCGCCGAGTGCGGCCGACAACCGCACGAGCTGGGCCACCTGCCAGTCGGAGCCCGGCTCACCGATCAACTGGCCCCGCCAGCGCGCCACCGTGTACGCACGGCCGCCGTGACCGGCCACGATCTCATCAGATCCGCGCAGCCCGAAACCGGCCGGCGCGATGGCCTTCGCGAGCTCCGCGAAGGCGAGTGGCGAGTCGCGCACCACCCGCAGCTCGTATCCCATGACGGGGGACCATAGCGGATCTTTACTCCACACGACGATCGAAGCTCACTCCCAGCGGTCGACGCCCTCGCTTCTGCGCTGGTTGAGCAGCACGATGGCGCCGCAGAACGTGACGAGCGCCACCAGCACCCCGCCCCCGTACAACCACAACCGCCACGGGTCGGGCCCGGGCCGTGTCGGCACCGGGGAGTCCTCGCCCTGGCCGAAGTGGTCCTGGCCGGCCACGACGCCGCGCTTGACGCCGGTCAGGCGCTCGGCGGCGTTCAGCGCGGCGGCGGCGTCGACGACCCCGTAGCCGGTCTGGTCGTCGTAGCCGGCGGCGGGCCGGCCGCGTGCGCTCGACGACAGCGCCTGGGCGACCTGCTCGGGCGGCAGGTTCGGATAGCGGGCCTTGATGAGCGCGACCACCCCGGAGACGAGCGCGGCGGCCGAACTGGTGCCCTCCGACAACTCGTAGCCGCTCTTGCGCTTGACCACCGGCACGTCCACGCCCGGCGCTGAGACGAGCACGGACAGGTTGTCGCTGCTGAACAGGGCTCGCCTGCCCTGCTTGTCGGTGGCCGCGACGCCGATGACGCCGGGATAGCCGGCGGGGAAGCTCCAGTAGGAGGTGCCGCTCTCCCTGGCGTAGGCGGTCTGGCCGTCGTTGCCCACGGCGGCGACCAGCACGATGCCCTTGCCGAGCGCGTACGAGACGGCCTCCCGCTCGGACCTGACCGGGCCGTAGGAGCCGATCGACATGCTGATGACCTGGGCTCCGTGGTTGGCCGCGTACCGCAGGGCGCGCGCGAGCGAGCTCTCCCCCGACATGCCCTCCTCCTCCGCCGGCGGGACGGCCGGCTCCGGCTCCTCGTCCACCACCATGGGCAACGACAGGATGCGGGCCGCGGGCGCCACGCCGACCAGCCCGTCGCCGGCCCCCGAGCCGGCGATCAGCCCGGCCATCGCGGTGCCGTGCCGGCCCGGCCGCACCTGGCGCGGCACGGCGCCCGCCGTCATGTCGGGGCTGGTGCTCACCCGGCCCTTCAGCTCCTTGATCTGGCCGTCCACCGCGCTGTCGATGACGGCGACGGTGATGCCCTCGCCCTTGGTGACCGACCACGCCTGCTCCACGTTGAGCGCGTCGAGCACCCACTGCTGCTGCTCCCTGACCGGGTCGGCGGCCGGGCCCGCGAAGAGGAGCAGCGCGGCCGCGAGCGTGCGCACGGCGGTCAGCACACGTTCCCCTGGGTGCAGGGCGGCACCTTGGGCGGGTCCGCCAGGAAGTAGGCGATCTGATTGCCCACCGACTTGGCCGCCGGCCACAACTCGCTGTGCAGGATCTCCTCGGGCGCGATCGCGGCCCTGGTGCGCCCGTCGGCGTAGCCCGCCGTGGAGAAGACGATGTACGGCCCCGCGCCCACCCATCCGGTGCGCTGGCGCTGCTCGGCGCCGAAACGCTCGGTCACCGTGCCGGGGAAGGCCACGGGCAGCACGCCCACGCGGTCGTCCTGGGTCAGCTCCTCGGTGGCCGACACCCTGGACGCCTCGTCCTTCAGCACGGCGACGCCGACGGTGATCACGAAGGACGCCGTCTGGTCGACGTACGTCGCCCGCAACACGGTGACGCACCCGTGGCTGTCGAGCACTCCGGCCACGGAGGCGTCCACGCCCTTGCCGCAGTCGGTCTCGGGGGCGATGCCGACGCGCCGGGCGTACTGCTGGGCCCGGTCGAGCCCGAGATACTTCACCTCTTCCGGGAAGACCCCCGTCGCCGGCCACGCCTGCCAGCGTCTGGCGATCTCCTCCTGTTTGTACTGGTTCTGCTCGGCCGCGGTCAGCGGCCGCGACCGGGTCTCGGCGAACAGGCCGATCGTGCCGAGCAGCACGACGACGGAGGACACCACGACGATGACGCTGAGCAGCAGGACGAACATCCGCCGGTAGCGGGCGCCCTGCTCCAGCGAGGCCTGCTGGGCCCGCCGGCCGGTGGCGGTGCGCGCGCGGGAGCCCGCCGCGGGCCAGGCACGCACCCGCGACCGGCGGCTGGTGCTGGCGCCCAGCGGGTTCCGCTGGGCGGGCGTGGCTTCTCCCCCGGCGCGCGGTAGCCCTGACGTCGACCTACGTCCCCTCACCACCGCCTCGTTCCCGCGTCGCTCCGATGTCTATTTCGTCCCCCTTGGGGGGCGGATCATGCGTCTTGAGAGCTGTGCTCCCGCCGTACACGTCTGACCAGGACGAATATGACCCCCAACGACCCGAGCGCGCCGCCGGCCGCCGCCGCCGCGATGCCCGCGTAGGCCGTGACGCGGCCCTCGTCCCTGGAGATGACCTTGATGGGGCCCGCCTGGCCGCCCGCCATCGGGGCGGCGGGATCCTGGACCTGGGGGCCCATGGCGGTCTCGGTGTGCTTGGCCAGCCGGCCCGCCTCGGCCAGGGCCTTGGCGGCGTTGACGATGCCGAAGCCGGTGGCGGTGTCGTAGCCGCCCGGGGGCCGGTCGGTGGCGCCGGCGGTCAGTGCCCGCGCCACCAGCGGCGGCGACATGCTCGGATATTTCGCCTTAATGAGGGCGGCGATCCCCGACACCAGCGCGGTCGCCTGCGAGGTGCCCCGGCCGACCCAGTATTCGTCCCCCGGGCCCGCGCCCATGATGTCGACGCCCGGCGCGGCCACCAGCACCGAGGAGTTCCAGTTGGAGAACGCAGCCCGCCGCAGCCGCCGGTCCGTCGCCGCCACGGCGACCACCCCGGGGAACGCGGCCGGATAGGAGTAGGGGGCGAAATCACCGTCGATCTTCCGGTCGCCGTCGTTGCCCGCGGCGGCGACGAGCACGACGCCCTTGGAGATGGCGTAGCGGATGGCCGCCCGCTCCTCCCGGGTCGCCAGCTCCTTGGAGATCGACATGTTGATCACGTCCGCCCCCTTGTCCACCGCGTGCCGAATGCCCCTGGCCACCACGTTCTCGAAGCGCTCGGCCGAGTTGAACTCCCGGAAACCCGGCTCCTCGTCCTCAAGGATGACCCTTACCGACAGTACGTCCGCCGCGGGCGCGACGCCTATGATCCCGAGTCTTCCGCCGGCGCCGTGACCGTGACCGGCGATCAACGAGGCCATGTACGTACCGTGCAGGCGGCTGGGAACGGTCCCCGGCGGGTTCGCGCCTTCGGTGAAGTCCTTGCCCGCCCGCACGGACCCGGCCAGGTCGCGATGGTGCGGATCGACCCCGGAGTCGAGCACCGCCACGGTGACCCCGGCGCCCATGCTGATGCGCCACGCCTGGGTCAGCGCCAGCGTCTTGATCACCGGCTGCTGCCCGCCGCGCACGTCGTCGGCCCGCGCCTCGGGCGCCGCGAACACCAGCCCGGCGGCCGGCGCCGCGCACACCAGCCCGCAGGCCAGCACGAACGCCGCGGCACGCCTCAGCACTGCCACTCCTCGGCCGCGCAGTCGGGCATGCGCGGGGTGCTCAGGCTGGTCAGCACGTGCTCGGAGATTTCCGTGGCGAAGGCGAAGATGGCGGGGCGCGACTCGCCCGCCGTGTCAGCGGGGCGGCCGTCCACCTGCCCCGCCGTGGTCAGCACCAGGTACGGTCCCGCCTGCCGGACGGAGCCCGCCTGGCGCACGCCGGGGCTGAACCGGTCGGCGACCGTGCCGCTGAAGGCCAGCGGCCGCACGCCGGGGACGGGCTTGCCGGTGTCGGCGAAGGCGGACCTGGCCCGCGCGGCGCGCGGCTCGTCGGCCAGCGCGACCACACCGATCGTGACGAGCACGCCACGCAGCGCGTCGATGTAGGTGGCCCGCAACACGCCCTTGCAGCCGGCCGCGCGCAGGGCCTTGGCCGCCTTGGCGTCCACGGAGCCGCCGCACGCGGTGCGGGTGGAGATGCCGATGCGGCTGGCCCGTTCCAGGCCGCCCTGCTCGGCGGAGTACGGCAGCGTGGCGGGGAAGATGCGGCCGCTGGGCCAGGTGCGCCAGCGGTCGGCGACCTCGTGCCTGGCCGCCGTGTTCAGCTCCGCCGTGCTCGGGCCCCGGGTCAGCTCCGTGCCCGCCGCGCTGCCCGCGACCCCGGCGGCCACCGCGCAGACCAGAGTCAGCGCGGAGGCCACCACCAAGGTGGGCCACGGACGGGCGGAGTTCACGCCATCGACCTTAACCGGGGCGTCCCGGGAACATCCCCAGAAAACGGTTAGTAGCTGGGCAAGCTCGGGTCCACGGTCTTGACCCAGCTCAACACTCCACCACCGACGTGGACCGCGTCGGAGAACCCGGCGCTCTTGACGACCGCCAGCGCCTCGGCCGAGCGCGCGCCCGACTTGCAGTGCAACACGATCTTCTTGTCCTGCGGCAGCTTCTCCAGGGCCGAGCCGTTGAGGAACTCGCCCTTGGGGATCAGCGTGGCGCCGGGGATGGAGACGATCTCGTACTCGTTGGGCTCGCGGACGTCGACGAGGAAGATGTTGTCGCCGTTGTCCTGCATGGCCTTGAGCTCCCGCGCGGTGATCGTGGATCCGGTGGCCGCCTCGGCCGCCTCGTCGGAGATCGCGCCGCAGAACGCCTCGTAGTCCTCGAGCAGCTCGGTGAGCGTCGGGTTCTTGCCGCACAGCACGCACTCGGGGTCCTTGCGGACCTTGAGGTCGCGGTACTTCATCTCCAGGGCGTCATAGATCATCAGCCGGCCGACCAGCGGGTCGCCGATGCCGGTCAGCAGCTTGATGGCCTCGTTGACCTGGATGGAGCCGATCGACGCGCACAACACGCCCAGCACGCCGCCCTCGGCGCACGACGGCACCATGCCGGGAGGCGGGGGCTCCGGGTAGAGGCAGCGGTAGCAGGGGCCGTGCTCGGCCCAGAACACGCTGGCCTGACCGTCGAAGCGGTAGATCGAGCCCCAGACGTACGGCTTGCCGAGCAGCACCGCGGCGTCGTTCACCATGTAGCGCGTGGCGAAGTTGTCGGTGCCGTCGACGATCAGGTCGTAGCCGGAGAAGATCTCCATGACGTTCTCTGTGGTCAGGGCCGTGTTGTGGATCACGACCTCGACCAGCGGGTTGATCTCACGGACCGACGCCGCGGCGCTCTCGGCCTTCAGCCTGCCCACGTCGGACTGGCCGTGGATGATCTGGCGCTGGAGGTTGGACTCATCGACCACGTCGAAGTCGATGACACCGAGGGTGCCGACGCCCGCCGCCGCGAGGTACAGCAGCGCGGGTGAGCCCAGGCCCCCGGCGCCGACACACAGCACCTTGGCATTCTTCAGCCGCTTCTGCCCCGCCATGCCCACATCAGGGATGATCAGGTGGCGGGAGTAACGGCGCACTTCGTCGACGGTCAGCTCTGCGGCCGGCTCGACCAGCGGTGGCAACGACACTTTCTACGCTCCCGTTCCAGGGGTCTTATCTCAGTGTGGAACCTAGTTGGGCAGCGGCGCATTCCCCAACCGGGTCTCACGGATCAGACGGCGGGCTTCCGCCGCCACGAGCCGCGGCGTCTCCATCATCGCCACATGACCCGCCGTCGGCAGCAGCACCAGTCTGACCTGCGGGAACGTCCGGTACGCCTTCGCGGCCATGGCGGGCCGGACCAGGCGGTCGTGCCGGCCGTGCACGATCAGGGTCGGCGCCTGGACCTTGGCGGCCTGGCTCCAGAGATTGTCCGCGCCGCGCCGGAAGTATTCGGCCACGATGCCCCTGGCCGAACGGATCATGGCCTCGCCGGTGTAGGGGAGGTCGTCCCGGCGGCGGAGCTCATCGATGGCGTCGCGCAGGCGGGCGGGGTGGACGGCGGCCGCATCGGCCCAGACCATCGCGAACGAGGCGTTGATGCGCTGCTCGGCCGGCAGGAGACGCAACCTGCTCGCCACCCACTCCCCCAGCCTGGGCATCGCGGCGGCGGCCACGCGGACGGGGCCGTATCTCGGGAGCAGGTCGGGCAGGGCGGGCGAGACCAGGGTCAGCGAGCGGACCAGGTCGGGGCGCGTGGCGGCCACCCTGACGGCGATCGCGCCGCCGAGCGAGTTGCCGAACAGGTGCGCGGGCCCCGTCCGCTCCATCAGCGCCATCACTGCCCTGGCGTGTCCCGCCACCGTGTAGTCGCCGTCGGCCGGCGCGGGCGAGAACCCCGCTCCTGGGAGGTCGAGCGCGTGCCCCGTGACCGTGTCCTTGAGCTCGTCCATGAGGTCGGTCCAGTTGGTGGCCGACCCGGCCAGGCCGTGCACGAAGACCGCCTGCTCCTCGGGGCCACGCTCCGGGGTGGATCGGACGTGCACCGAGCCCATCATGTGTCCCGGCCAGTGCGGGACCGGCTCCGCCGCCATGCTTCCTCCTTGTCGTCCCTGCAACGCTGCACATCAAGCGTAGGCGGGGTCCGGATTGCGTACAGACCGACCCTTACGGGCAGATGCACGCGCCAGGCCCACGAACCCCGACATATCAGCCTAATTCACTACATAGATGTCTAAGCGATCTCATGACAGTCCAAGGGTGCGGCAAAAGCTGCCGTATGCCGTTTATGGCGGCCGCAGTGGGAAAACATCACACCAGCGGCACACAGCGTGACGTCGAAGGCACTGTCCGTGAACGACGGCGAGCCGGACGCGGACCGAGACTGCCGTCGACCCATGCGAAGCGAAAGCCGTCTACGGGGAGGGCGACCACTTGCCGGCCCCTATGGATGACCTCCGCCGCGCCCCGACAATGACGCTCGCCGGACCTGTCCGATGAGGGTCAGCATGCCGACCATTCACTATTAACGGCGAATGCGGGCGCCATTATGGCGCGCGCCTGGCGACCGGTGTGGCGGCACCTAACGTGCTCGCGGATTTTCGCGATCGACACCGCAGGCGAGAACACGGGCTCGCGCGTATTCGGCATGGCCGGACAACGGATGTCCGGCCGACGAGACAATCGCCTCGGCCTGCACTCACTCCATCAATCGCGACACAATCAGACATATCATTCCATTTCAATGGATAGATATCTAATGCGAGCAATAAGACCGTTAATGCATAGCAAAATAGGGTGATTCCTGTTTGCTCGTGCACAGCCCCGGAAATGACATCCACCGGATGACTCCTCGTAGCCGTCCAAGACCTTTTCGGTACCCGGAAAAGTCGAGAACGGGGCAATCGATCCTGTAGGGGGAAAACGCAATGCCCAAGCTCAAGAGTGTTATCGCAGGCCTCGCCATCAGCACGGCCATGGCCGGCGGCATGGTCAGCATGGGTGCGGCCGCCAGTGCCGCCACCCCGGTCAGCACCGGCAACTTCGTCTTCACGAACGACGATTGGGGCTGGGGCAACAACAACAACCACCACCACCGTCGTCACCACCGTTGCGGGCGGGGCCACCACGGTGGCGGCGGCTGGGGCGGCTGGGGCGGTGGCTGGGGACGTCACCGTCGTGGCGGCGGCACGATCTGCGTCGTGGTGCACAACGACAACCACAACGACAACAGGCCCACGCACACTACTAGTCGCTGGTAGTGACCGTGTGCTGATGGTGCAGGGATGAGTTGCCCGTAGTTCATGGATGGTCGTTGTTCGCTTGGGTGTGGATTTCGGCTGGTGAATGTCGGGTTCTCGGGAGCGGTCCGCGTTTTCCTTCGCGGTTCGGCCTGAGATTCTTTTCTCCTCGTCTCCACGGCATTTGTGATGAGGGCTCCCCTGGCGTCGGCCAGGGGAGCCCTTGTTGCGTTGTGCGGCGGTGGTGGCGTGTTTTCCGGGGTGGTGTGGTGTTTCTGCGGCGGGTGACTTATAGGTGATGGCGCGATGGGGGTTGGGCATGGAATTGTGTGGTGTCGGGCAAGTCTGCGCATTTCCGGTTTGCTGGGTTTTCGGCCGGATATATGCAGGATGCGGGTGATTGGTTAACGGTCGCCTGTGGCGTTTCTCGGGTAATCGGGGTTGTGTGCTGGTTGCTCGGGAGGCGTGGGGAACGGGGCAATCGATCCTTTAGGGGGAAAACGCAATGCCCAAGCTCAAGAGTGTTATCGCCGGTCTCGCCATCAGCACGGCCATGGCCGGTGGCGTGGTCAGCATGGGGGCGGCCGCGTCGAGCGCCAGTGCCGCCACTCAGGTCGGTGTCGGCACGTCCGTCCTGGCCGGGAACGGCTGCTACACCCGGCGTCGCTGCGGCTGGGGCGGCTGGGGCCGCGGCAAGGGCTGGGGCTGGGGCCGGGGCTGGGGCGGCTGGGGCCGTCAGAACCACGGCTACGGCCGGATCCGCATCGTCGTCATCAACCACAACCACAACCAGAACGACAACGGCAGTGGCCGCGGCAGGTGGTAGGACCGGCGTCCTAGCATGAGCCCGTGGCGCGTTCCCCGCGCCACTCAGGAGTCCGCTGAGCGATGAACTCCGGCCGTACGCCCGAGTGCCCGTATTTACTGGGACCAATGCCGTCCCACTGAATGCGGGCACTCGTCATTCCCCCGCAAAGCTCAGACAGCAGGCCGGGCCACCGGGCGTCGCCCGCGTGCATGCCCCCGCCACCCTCCGGAGCGCCGCTCGCCACGACAGAACCCGCGACCTGTCCAGACAGCCCGCCACCCACAAGGCCCGCGATCCGTCCAGACAACGCACCACCACGGGGCCCGATTCGTCCAGGCAGCGCGCCACCACGCCATGGGCCGTCGTTGCCGGGCGGCGATCCCGGCCTCAGACAGCCCGATGACACCCTCACGCCAGGACGCGCTCAACGCGTCGACAGCCATCTCAGGCCCATCGCGCCGCCGAGTCCGCCGCGAGCACCCCCGGACCGCGCCACGAGACGTACTCCGCGGCCTCGCCGAGAGCACTCGGACGCACCACGAAACCTGCTCTGGGTCCCGCCGAGCGCACCCCGACGGGACCAGGAAGCGCACTTCGCCGCCCCTCCAACCTCGCCCAGCGTTCAGCGGCCGGCGTGCGCCGACTCGGGCGCGCCGAGCACCTGGGACCGCGCATGGGCGGCACGTCCACGAGAACGGCGGCCGTTCCGGGTCGCCGCCACGAGAGCGGCCATTCCGGCTGCCACGGGAACGGTCATTCCTCGACGCTGTCGCCACCATTCCGGATTTCTCGCCAGGCAATGCCGAATAGCCTGAACGGCGTTCACGGCAACGCAGGCATGTGGGGGGAATGACGAGTGCCCGTATTCGGTGGGACGGCATTGGTCCCGGTGAATACGGGCACTCGGGCGTACGGCCGGAGTTCATCGCTCAGCGGACTCCTGAGTGGCGCGGGGAACGCGCCACGGGCTCATGCTAGGACGCCGGTCCTACCACCTGCCGCGGCCACTGCCGTTGTCGTTGTGGTTCTGGTTGTGGTTCCTGTTGATGACGACGATGCGGATCCGGCCGTAGCCGTGGTTCTGACGGCCCCAGCCGCCCCAGCCCCGGCCCCAGCCCCAGCCCTTGCCCTTGCCGCGACCCCAGCCGCCCCAGCCCCAGCCGCAGCGGCGGCGGGTGTAGCAGCCGTTGTTGGCCAGGACGGACGTGCCGACCCCGACCTGAGTGGCAGCACTGGCGCTCGACGCGGCCGCCCCCATGCTGACCACACCGCCCGCCATGGCCGTGCTGATGGCGAGACCGGCGATAACACTCTTGAGCTTGGGCATTGCGTTTTCCCCCTAAAGGATCGATTTGCCCCGTTCCCCACGCCTCCCGAACAACCAGCACACAACCCCGATTACCCGAGAAACGCCACAGGCGACCGTTAACCAATCACCCGCATACTGCATATATCCGGCCGAAAACCCAGCAAACCGGAAATGCGCAGACTTGCCCGACACCACACAACCCCATGCCCAACCCCCACCACGCCATCACCTATAAGACCGCGCCATCCCCGCACCAGAAACCAGCACGACACACCCGCGAAGACACCCACCCGGCCACCACTCCAGTAACGCAAAAGGGGCTCCCCTGACTGACGCCAGAGGAGCCCTCATCACAAATGCCGTGGAGACGAGGAGAAAAGAATCTCAGGCCGAACCGCGAAGCAAGACGCGGACCGCTCCCGAGAACCCGACATTCACCAGCCGAAATCCACACCCAAGCGAACAACGACCATCCATGAACTACGGGCAACTCATCCCTGCACCATCAGCACACGGCACTTACGACGTACCGTTGGTGGCGCTCGGGCGCCGGACATCGTGCCGGACTTCGTGCCGGTTGTCGTTGCGGTTGTAGTTGCGGTTGTGCACGTTCACCCGCACCCGCAACTTCTGGTGGTGGTGGCGACGCCAGCCGCCCCAGCCACCGCCCCAGCCCCAGCCGCAGCGGCGGCGGGCGTAGCAGCCGTTGTTGGCCAGAACGGACGTGCCGGCACCGATCTGAGTGGCAGCGCTGGCGGTTGAGGTGGCCGCCCCTAGACTGACCACGCCACCGGCCATGGCCGTGCTGATGGCGAGACCGGCGATAACACTCTTGAGCTTGGGCATTGCGTTTTCCCCCTAAAGGATCGATTTGCCCCGTTCTCCACGCCTCCGGTTTCCCGGAAACGGGCTTGGACGGCTGCTGATGAGCCATCCGGTAAATGTCTTTTCCGGGACAGGAGGCCACAAACAGGAATGACTCCTTTTTGCTCTGCATTAAGACTCTTATTGCTCGCATTACAGCATTATGAATTGAAATAGTACGAATTATCCGATATGTCCGGATTGGCGGGACGGGGTTGTCCCATGCCGCTCTAGAGGTTCTGGCCATGGGGATACGTGCGCGGGCGGAGTTCGCTGCGACCATCGGGGCATGACGACCGCCGCGACTTATGCCGAGTTCGCCGCGCGGCAGGCGCGTGGCGTGTCCCCCGCGTACGAGCGCCTGGCCTCAGCGGTGTCGCGCGATCAGCGGCTGCTGGACCTGCTCGCCGCGCTTCCGCCCACCAAGCGGCAGCCGAACCTGCTCTTCGGCGTCGTCCGGCTGCTCGGGGGCCCGGTCGAGGACCCGGCCGCGTTCCACGACTACACGGTGGCGAACTGGCCGTCGATCGCGGCGGAGATGCGCGTCAGGACCACGCAGACGAACGAGGCCGGACGGTGTGCCGTCCTGCTGCCGGTGCTCACCGCGCTCCCGCAGCCGCTCGCGTTGTTGGAGGTCGGCGCGTCCGCCGGGCTCTGTCTTTACCCCGACCGGTACGCCTACCGCTACGACGATCACCTGGTCGGCTCCGGTGCACCGGTCCTCACCTGCACGACCGCCGGCATGACACCGCCGACCGGCTTACCCCGGGTGGTGTGGCGGGCCGGCCTGGACCTGAACCCGCTCGACGCGGCCGACTCCGCGCATCTCGCCTGGCTCGACGCGCTCATCTGGCCGGAGCACGCGCATCGCCGCGCCCGGCTGCGGGCGGCGGCGGCCGTCGCCGCGGCCGACCCGCCGCTGCTCGTACGCGGCGACCTGGTCGACGACCTGCCGGCGCTGGCCGCGCAGGCCCCGCCCGACGCCACGCTGGTGGTCTTCCACAGCTCGGTGCTCTATCACGTGGCGGCGCCGCGACGCTTGACGTTCACCGAGGTGGTCCGCGGGCTGCCCGGGCATTGGATCGCGAACGAGGCCCCGGACTCGCTGGCCTACGACACCCTGCCGGCGCCGCCGGGCGAGGAGTTGTACAACGTGCTCGCGCTGGACGGCACACCGCTCGCCTGGACCCGCTCGCACGGCCAGGGGATCACCTGGTTCTCGGACGCACCCGTGTGAACGCCACTGAACCGCCCTCACCAGGCACCGGTCAGGCCGACTTGCGGGTCTTCCGTTTCGCCGGGGCCTTCTCCTCGGTCTTCGCCGGAGCCTTCTCCTCGTCCTTCGACTTGGACGGGGACGACTTCTTGGCCTTGGCCGGCTCGCCTTCCCGCTCCCGCTTCGCCGCCGCCACGCTCGCCCGCAGCGCCGCCATGAGGTCCACGGCGGGGCCGGCTTCCTCCTCCTCGGGCGCCGCGATGACCTCCTTGCCCGCCACCTTCGCCTCGATCACCTGCTGCAACGCCTCGCGGTAGGTGTCGTGGTACTCGCCGGGGTCGAAGTCGGACTCCATCGTGGTGATCAACGACTCGGCCATCTTGAGCTCCTGGGGCCGGACCTCGATGTCCTCCTCCAGGAACCCGAACTCGGGCGCGCGGATCTCGTCGGGCCAGAGCATGGTCTCCAGGACGAAGACACCGTCGCGTACGCGCAACGTGGCCAGCGACTCCCGCTGCCGCAGCGCCACCTTCACCACCGCCACCTGGCCAGAGCTCTCCAGGGCGTTGCGGAGCAGCACGTACGGCTTCGCCCCCTGAGCGTCCGGCTCCAGGTAGTAGGACTTGGCGAAGTAGATGGGATCGATCTGCTCCGCCGGCGCGAACTGCAGGACGTCGATCCGGCGTGACGTGCTGAGCGGCAGATCCTCGAAGTCCTCGTCGGTCAGCACCACCATCTCGCCCGAGGCGAGCTCGTAGCCCTTGGCGATGTCGGAGTAGGCGACCTCTTCGCCGTCCACGGTGCACACGCGCTTGTAGCGGATCCGCCCGCCGTCCTCACGGTGCACCTGATGGAAGGAGACGTCCTTCTGCTCGGTGGCGGAGTAAAGCTTGACCGGGATCGTCACCAGCCCGAAGGAGATCGCACCTTTCCAGATGCTGCGCATGAGCACTCCTCAGCTCTCAACGGCTCGCCCATGGGGCACATACCCGTCATGGGGCAACCAATGCCATACCCAATCGCACCAATGCTGGCTGTACCTGGGGAACTACCCTCCGATCCCGACTTGTACGGCCTGGAGGTCAAGTGGGATGGCATTCGGGCCATCGTCCATCTCGACGGCGGGCTGCGGGTGACGGGACGGCATGGAGTGGAGTACACGCGGCGATATCCCGAAATTTCGGGGTTCGGGGTGAAGAACGCGGTCATCGACGGCGAGGTCGTGGCGCTCGGCCCCCGCGGGCGGCCCAGTTTCGAGCGGCTGCAACGGCGGATGCACCTGACCGACCCCGAGCCGGTGATGCTGGAGTTGTACCCGATCACGTACATGCCGTTCGACCTGCTCTTCCTCGACGGCATGCCGCTGTTCGACCTGTCGTACCGCGACCGCCGGGCCCTTCTCGACGAGCTGGACATCGGCGCGCCCCCCTACTTCCCCGGCGCGTCCGGCCTGCTCGCCGCCACCTACGAGCAGGGCCTGGAAGGGGTCGTCGCCAAACGCCTGGACTCCCCTTACCGGCCCGGCATCCGCTCCCCCTGGTGGATCAAGGTGAAGAACCTGAACACCAGAGAGATCGTCATCGGCGGCTGGAAACCCGGCAAGGGGCGCAGGGCGGGCGGGATCGGGTCGCTGATCATGGGGATGTTCACGGACGCGGGGCTGACGTACGTGGGGCACGTCGGCACCGGCTTCACCGACACCGTCCTGGACGACCTCTACCGGACGTTGCGCCCGCTGGAGATTCCCCGCAGCCCGTTCTGCAACGACGTTCCGTGGCGAAATCGATGGGTTAGGCCCGTTCTGGTCGGGGAGGTGGCCTACACGATGTGGACCGATGAGCAGCGACTGCGGCACCCCGTGTGGCGCGGGCTGCGGCCCGACAAGCTCCCCGCGGAGGTCACCCGATGAAGGTGCCGGTCAAGGTCGCCGGACGCGAGCTCACGCTGAGCAACCTCGACAAGGTCCTCTACCCCGAGTACGGCTTCGCCAAGTCCGAGGTCATCGACTACTACAGCCGCGTCGCCCCCGTGCTGCTCCCCCACCTCCAGGGCCGCCCCCTGACCGTCAAGCGCTACCCGAACGGCGTCACCGGCCAGTCCTTCTTCGAGAAGAACGCCCCCGAGCACACCCCGGACTGGATCAGGCGCGTCACCCTGCCCGCCCCCGGCAGCACCAAGGACCGCGAGACCATCGACTTCGCCGTCATCGACGACCTGCCGGGCCTCGTCTACTACGCCAACCTCGCCGCCCTCGAACTCCACGTCCCCCAGTGGCGGGTGGACGAGCACGGCCGGGCGCTGCCGCCGGACACGCTCGTGTTCGACCTGGATCCGGGGCCGCCCGCGACGATCGTCGAATGTTGCCGGGTGGCGCTCCTGCTCCGCGAGATCCTGCGTGCCGACGGCCTCCGCCCCAGGCCCAAGACCAGCGGCAACAAGGGCATGCAGCTCTACGCGGACTGGGACGGCCGTGAGGAGCCCTCCGTGTACGCCAAGAGGCTGGCCCAGCTCCTGGAGAAGGAGCACCCGAAGGAGGTCGTCAGCGTGATGACCAGGAAGGCCAGGCCGGGGAAGGTCTTCATCGACTGGAGCCAGAACAACCCGGCGAAGACCACCATCGCCCCCTATTCCCTGCGGGCCAGGGAGCGGCCGACCGCCTCGGCCCCGGTGACGTGGAAGGAGGTCGAGGAGTGCGAACGTCCCGGTGACCTGGAGTTCGCGGCGCCGGACGTCCTCGCCAGAGTGGAGAAACGCGGCGACCTTTTCGGCCAGGCGTAGGCTGGTTCCGTCCGCACCAAGAGGGGGACCAAAAGATGTCGGAGATGGACATTCGCGGGGATGAGGACTCCAACGACGAGGAAGAGGAGATCTCGATCGAGGCGCCCGAGGCCGACACCGCCGAGCAGCGTCAGGACGTGCGCCCGCCGAGCGGGTGGCTCCGGCCCGACCTGCCGCTGGAGGTCGATCCGGGCGACGCGGTCGAGCAGGAGCTCGACGTGCGCCAGCGAGGTGACTCCGTGCGCCGGGAGCTTCCGCTGGAGGTCGACCCGGCCGACGCGGCCGATCAGGACCGCGTGGTCGACGTCGACGATGACGAATACCGCTGAGGCGGCCGCCGTGCTGACCGGGCGTGCTTGGGGGGCGCGCCCCGGTGATGCCGGCTATCGCTGAGAGGGCGCTTACTCGCACGTAGGATGTCCGCACAGCCCGTTACAGAGACTTATGGAGACCGCGTGACCGCAACCCCGGACGCCAAGCCCCGGGGCACCCGGCTGCCCCGACTCGCCCGCCGCCGGCAGCTTCTGAGCGCCGCGCAGGAAGTGTTCGTGGAGAACGGCTACCACGCGGCCGCCATGGACGAGATCGCCGACCGCGCCGGGGTCAGCAAACCGGTGCTCTACCAGCACTTCCCCGGCAAGCTGGAGCTCTATCTCGCGCTGCTCGACCTGCACGTCGACGACATGGTCAACCGCTGCAGGGAGGCCCTGGCCTCCACCCACGAGAACAAACTGCGCGTGCAGGCCACGTTCAGCGCGTTCTTCGACTTCGTCTCCACGCAGGGCGAGGCCTTCCGCCTCGTCTTCGAGTCCGACCTGCGCAATGTCGCACCCGTGCGGCAGCGGGTGGAGCGTTCTCTGCGCGAGTGCGCGGAGATGGTCAGTGAGCTCATCCAGGAGGACACCGGGTGCACCAGTGACGAGGCGCACCTGCTCGGTGTCGGCCTGGTGGGCATGGCCGAGGTGAGCGCCCGCTACTGGGTCACCACCCAGGGCTCGATCCCCAAGGACGCGGCCGAGCAGATGATGGCGCGGCTCGCCTGGCGCGGCATCAGCGGTTTTCCGCGTACGGCATAACCCCGTTCGCTCGGCGCGATCATTCCCCCGTTCGCCCGCGTGAGCGGTCACGATGGGACTGAGCCAGGCCCGTCGACTAGGGAGCCACTATGGAAATCAAGATCGGCGTACGCTCCGTACACCGCGAACTCGTTGTCGAGACCGACCTCACGGCCGATCAGGTGGAAGAGGAGATCAGGAACGCGTTGTCGGTGGATCGGGGCGTGTTCACCCTGACCGACACGAAGGGCAGGCGGATCGTGGTGCCGGTGGCCTCGCTCGGGTTCATCGAGATCGGCGAGGACGAGACCAGACCGGTCGGGTTCGGCGGCACGCTCTAAGGACTCAGGCCCGGGGGGGTGCGGCTCAGGCGCCGTACCCCTCGACCGATGAGCAGTCCTGCGTGCCCGAGAGGTCAGATGCCCATGGCGGCCATGCGCTTGCCGTGCGCTTCCGTCAACGTGGCGAAAAGTCGGGAAATATCGACCTGCCCCGACTCCACCAGCAACTGGGCCAGCTCCGGCCGCGCGGAGGCCACCTGCTGCCCCTGGCTCAGCGCCTCGCCGACCAGCCGCCGGCCCCACAGCGCCAGCCGCGCCGCCGCCGCCGGCTCGGCCTCGATCCCCGCCCTGACCCCCTCGACCGCGAACCGCGAACGCCCCTCGTCCACCAGCACCTCGTCCACCAGCTCGGCGATCGACGGATCGAGGTGCCTGGCCGCCTCCCGGTAGAAGTCGAGCGCGATGCCGTCCCCCACGTAGGTCTTGACCAGCGCCTGCAGCCAGTCGCCCGGCCGGGTCTGGGCGTGCCAGGCGTCCAGCGCCTCGACGAACGGCGACATCGCCGCGTCCGGATCGGCCCCGAGCGCGACCAGGCGGTCGCGCAGCAGGCGGAAATGGGCGTACTCGGTCACGGCCAACCGGCTCAGCTCCGCCCGGTCGCCCAGCGAGGGCGCCAGAGTGGCCGCGTCCTCGGTCATCCGGGCGTAGGCGCTAAGCTCGGCATAGGCGAGCACGCCGAGCAGGTCGACGACTCCTGGAGACTGCTTCATGGAAGGCAGCGTACTTCGGAGATTCTTCGGGAACATCCGCGAGCTCGGCCAACGTTGTGGTATCGAGTACACTGATCTGTGAAAGTGCGACCGCACTGTGTTAATTCGGGGGAATCCCCCGATTACCCCCGATTCCCCGGGTGCGCGGTCGCTGATGACGCGAGAGGGCTGGCTCTACCGCGAGGACCCACAACACGGGGGTGTTTTCCACCCGTCGGTCCCGGCAGGCCCGCCTTCATTTGAGACTGAGGCAGGCCACGCTGACGACTTTCCGAGACCTCGGAGTCACACCAGAAATCGCCGATGCCCTCGAGACTGAGGGCATCGTCACACCGTTCCCCATCCAAGAGATGGCACTCCCGCTCGCGCTGAGCGGCCAGGACCTGATCGGTCAGGCACGCACGGGCACGGGCAAAACCCTCGCGTTCGGCATCGCCATGCTCCAGAGCATCGGCAAGCCACGCAAAAACCGCAAGAAGCCCCGCGGGCTGGTCGTCGTGCCGACCCGCGAACTCGCCACGCAGGTGAGCGAGGACCTGGTCACCGCCGCGGGCAAACTCGGTTCCCGAGTTCTGACCGTGTACGGCGGCCGGGCCTACGAGCCGCAGATCGAGGCGCTCAAGGCCGGGGTCGACGTCATCGTCGGCACCCCCGGCCGCCTGCTCGACCTGGTCAAGCAGAAGCACCTCGACCTCAGCCAAATCACGAGCTTCGTGCTCGACGAGGCCGACCGCATGCTCGACCTGGGCTTCCTGCCTGACATTGAGCGGATCTTCAAGCTGATCCCGGCGGAGCGGCAGACGATGTTGTTCTCGGCGACCATGCCGGGCGAGATCGTCTCGCTGTCCCGCAAATACCTCAACCGCCCGACGCACGTACGCGCTGAGCTTGAGAGCGGCGAGGGCGAGACCACTCCGCTGACGCGCCAGATCGTGTGGCGCGCCCACCGAATGGACAAGATCGAGATCGTCGGGCGGCTGCTGCAGGCCGAAGGCCGCGGTCTCACCATGATCTTCTGCGAGACCAAGCGGGCCTGTGACATGGTCGCCGAGCAGCTCGACACGCGTGGTTTCGCGGTCGCGGCCGTCCACGGCGACCTCGGCCAGGGCCAGCGCGAGCAGGCACTGCGCGCGTTCCGCAACGGCAAGATCGACGTGCTGGTGGCCACCGACGTGGCGGCCCGCGGCATCGACATCGACGACGTCACCCACGTGGTCAACTACGACTGCCCCACGGACGACAAGACCTACGTGCACCGCATCGGCCGTACCGGCCGGGCCGGGCGCACGGGCATCGCGGTCACGTTCGTGGAGTGGGAGGAGCTGACCCGCTGGAAGATGATCAACCAGATGCTCGGGCTCGACTTCGCCGAGCCGGTGGAGAGCTACTCCACCTCCGCGCACGTCTACGCCGAGCTCAACATCCCCAAGGGCACCAAGGGCGTCCTGCCGCACGTCAACCGGTCTCGTGCCGGGCTGTCGGCGGAGCGCATCGAGGACCTCGGGGAGACCGGTCGTATCCGCGGACGTGGCGGTCGCCGCCGTGACGAGCGCGACGATCGCGGGGGCGAGCGCGAGCGCGAACGTCCTGCCAAGACGTCCCGTCAGCGCCGTCGCACCCGTGGCGGCAAGGAGCTGAACGACAACGCACCCGTCGAGACGCCGGAGGTCGAGCTCGTGGATGTCAAGACTGAGGAGGCCCCCGCGATCTTCTCCACCGACGAGGTCCAGGTGGCCGCCGACACCAGGCGCACCCGTACGCGCAGGGGCGCGGCTTCGACGGCCATCGAGCAGGCGCTCGCCGACGCCCCCGAGGCGCCGGTCGAGAGCACCCGTTCGCGCCGGACCGCCGACGCGGCTCCGGTCGTGGACACGCCCGTGGCCGAGGAGGCACCGGTCAAGAGCACCCGCTCGCGCCGGAGCGCCGCCAAGCCGGTGACGGCGGAAGCACCCGCCGCCAGGCCGGCGATCGCCGACGAGCCCATCGAGCGGCCCGTCGCCGAACAGCCCGTCGAACGACCGGTCGAGCGCCAGATTGAGCGGCCGGTCGAACGACAGGCCGAGCGGCCGGTCGAGCGGCAAGTCGCACGCCAGGTTGAGCGACAGGTCGAGCGACAGGTCGAACAGCCGGTCGAACGACAGGCCGAGCGGCCGCTCGTGACGGAGGTGGCGCCGAGTCTCTTCAGCACGCCGCCGCCCCCGGTGCGTCAGGAGCCGGAGCGCATCGTCCCCGCGAGCCCGTTCATGGTGATCTTCCAGTCACCCGATCTGGCCACGGACGACGACGACATCGCCCCGTCCGCCGCCAGCGAGCGCAAGCAGCAGCGCCGCCAGCCCCGCAGCAGCAGCGGCGCCGGCGTCAACCGCCGCCGCACAGGCTGAGGCCAGTACGACGAAAGGCGCGCACCCGACCAGGGTGCGCGCCTTTCGCGCGCCAGGAGCCGTAGGTGCCCCTAGACGGCCTCAAGGCGCATCGCCCCACAGAGAGCCCAGTCGAGGTGGGCCGGCACTCCAGGAGCCCGCTCAGCGCCGTCCACGAGGCACCTGGAGGCGCGCGCCCGCGTGTGCGCGGCCCAGAAGGACCGAAAATCTCCGAACGTCGTCCCACCACGTGGCGGGCCGAATCCCCAGGTCCACATAGCTGACAACTCCTCACAACTCGCACCCGCGTAATGGCGGTCCCGGTGTCGGGGCGCTGACCTCTGGGTATTGTTGCCTCACGTGAGTACGCCGCGATTCCTCGATCTGCCTCCAGGCGTCACACCACAGAAAATCGAAACGTCACAGGGCACGTTCGCGGCCCTGGAGGCGCTCCCGGTCAGTGGTGTGGTTGAGCGCTGGCCCGCGCTCCTGGTCCCCGGCCTGACGGGCAGCAAAGAGGACTTCATCGCGGTCCTGATGACCCTGGCCCAGTCCGGCCGCCGGGTCATGGCCGTCGACCTGCGCGGACAGTATGAGACGCCAGGCCCCGACGACCCCGGCGCCTACACCTGCGCCGCCCTCGGCGCCGACATCGACGTGCTCGCCCAGGTGATCGGCGGCGGCGATCCCCTGCATCTGGTGGGCCACTCCTTCGGCGGGCTGGTCGCCAGGGAGGCCGCGATCGACGGGCGCACCAGGTTCGCCTCGGTCACGCTCATGGGTTCCGGCCCCGCGGCCATCGAGGGCCGGCGGGCCCGTAACGGCCGGAAGATCATGGAAGAGGTGCCCGCGCTGGGGCTTGAGCACGTGTGGCAACACCGGTTCGAGCCCGAGGCGCTGGCCGGCGACGTGCCTGACGAGATTCTCTCGTTCCTGCACAAGCGCCTGCTCACCAACTCCCCCATCGGTCTGTCCCGCATGGCGGAGCAGGTGCTCACCATGTACGACCGCACCGACGAGCTGCGCCAGATCGAGGTGCCCACGCTGGTGCTCTACGGCGAGCACGACGACGGCTGGCCGCCCGAGGCGCAGGCGGAGATGGCGGCCAGGCTGGGGGCCGAGTGCGTGGTCGTGCCCGGCGCGGCGCACTCCCCGGCCGTCGAGGCGCCGGAGACGACGGCGGCGGCGCTGGTCAGGTTCTGGAACGCGGCCGAACAGCACTTCTTGGACACTAGGTCCAATATCATGTAATCATCCACTTACTATGAAAGCCATCGACGAGATCGTCGTCCAGCCGCCGCAGAGCGCGACCTGGCAGGTGCACCTCGACCGCTCGATGTGGGTGGGCGGCGTCCGTGGTCTCATGCTCCAGGCGCTGCACCCGGTGGCGATGCGCGGCGTCTGGCAGAACTCCGGCTTCCAGGAGGACCCGTTCGGGCGGCTGCGCCGCACGGCCGACTTCGTGGGGCGGGTGACGTTCGGCAGCCCGCAGGAGGCCGGCGAGATCGGCCGGCGGGTGCGGAGCATCCACAAGGCGCTGCGCGTGCACGATCCCGACACCGGCCGGACCCATCGGGTCGACGATCCCGAGTTGCTCCTGTGGGTGCACTGCGCGGAGGTGTCGTCCTACCTGGAGGTGGCCAGGCGCGGCGGGCTCGGCCTCACCGGGCGGCAGGCCGACCGCTACCTGCGCGAGCAGCGCGGGAGCGCCGCCTACGTGGGCCTGCACCCCGAGGACGTGCCGGGCTCGTGCGCGGAGATGGACGCCTACTTCGAGCGGGCCCGCGCGAGCCTGCGGGTGACGGAGGAGGCCGCCGCCACCGTGCGGTTCCTGTTGTGGCCGGCGTTGCCGCGCGAGCTCAGGCTGCTGTCCGCCGGCAAGCCCCTCTACTTCCCGTTCGGCGCGCTCTGCTACTACACGCTGCCCGACTGGGCCAGGCGGATGTACGGCGCGCTCCCCGAGGTGCCCGGAGCCACCGTCACGGCCGCGCTGAAGGCGTTCAGGCTGGTGCTGAACTCGGTGCCGGAGCCCGTGCACGACCGCGCGTTCATGCCGGCCACGAGGGAGATGCTGCGCGCCTCGCGGGAGCGTCTGGGCGCGGCCGGCTACGACGTGAGCAAGGGGCTCAAGGGCCTGACCGATCCCCGTCGCCGGCCGCCGGCCGTCTGACCGGCAGCAGCACGCCGGCCGCCAGCACGACCACGGACACGCCGATCATGGTCAGCGCGCTCGCGCCCATGCCGGTGCCGTCGAACAGCACGCCCAGCAGCGAGGACGCGGTCGCGGCGCCCACGTACCTGGACGACTGGAAGATCCCCACCGCGACCCCCGTGTCACGCGCGTCGGCGTGCACGAAGATCAGCGAGTTCAGCCCGAACTGGCCGAACGCCGACGCCACCCCCAGCAGCGCGGCGGCCACCAGCACCAGCGTGAGCGGCCCGACCGCGAGCATCGCGCAGGAGCCGGCGAGCAGCAGCGCCCCGCTCAGCACCAGCAGGGCCCGCATGCCCGCGCGGGCGGCCAGCGCCACCGCGACGGGGGTCATGACGATCGCCAGCCCCGCCATCGGCAGCACGAGCAGCCCGGCGAGGTGCGCCGGCAGCCCGGCCGAACGCTGCGCCCACAGCGGCACCACGAAGAACGCGGAGTAGAAGACCACGTTCAGCAGCGCGAACTGGCCGCAGGTCGCCAGGAGGCGGGGCCTCAGGCGGAGCGGCCGGGCCTGCCGCGATCTGCTCGCCCGCACCTTGGGCAGCCAGCGCAGCGCCACGACGAACGCGACGGCCGCGAGCGGCAGGTTGACCAGGAAGATCGCCCGCCAGCCCCACAACGAGACCAGCAGCCCGCCGAGCACGGGCCCGGTGGCGGCGCTGGCGGTGAGCACCATCGAGATCCCCGCGATCACCTTCGGGGGCGGCCTGCCGTCCTCGCCGGGCATCGCCGCCTGCACGATCGCCATCCCCGCGGGCATCGTCGCGCAACTCCCGAACGCCTGGAGCAACCGCACCACCAGCAACACCGGGTACGACGGCGCGAGCGCGGCCAGCACGCCCGTGACCGCCATCGTCACCAGCCCCGCGCAGAACACCCGCCGCGGGCCGAACCGGTCCGCCAGCGTGCCCATGAGCGGCGGTACCAGCATGCCGGTGAGATAGAACCCCGCGGCCAGCCAGGTCACGGCCGCGATCCCGACGTGGAACTCGGCCTCGATGTGGGCCAGCGCCACGGCGATCATGGACGAGTTGAGCGGGTTGAACAGCGTGCCCAGCGCCACCGCCGCCGGTAATCGCCCCACACGTCTCACATATCGTCCATAACCACTGTTTCGGTGGGGAAACTACATTTATTCCGCCAGACCATCCCAGGGTTGTCGCTCAGGACCGGCGGCCAGACCCTCGCGGCAGTGCCGGCGGAAGTCGCACCAGGAGCAGATGGGGCCGGTGCTGGGCGGGAACAGCTCGTCGATCTCGGCCGGCACCGGCGCGGGACCGGCGGGCGCCCGCTGGGCCGGCTTGCGCGCGGGCGCGCCGACCACCTCGCGGTAGCGGTCGTCGGCCGCCGCCGCCTCCGTCGCGACCTCCTCGGCCCGCTGCAGATGGCGCGAAAGGGACTCGTCGGTGTGCTGCCACTCGACGATCTCGCCGGTGGGCAGGTGATGCAGCTCGACCGAACGGCAGGGCGTGCGCATCATCGTGGACGCGGCGATGGCGTAGACGGCCAGCGCCAGCGACGACCGGGCGTCGTCCTGGGTGAGCGGGCGGCGGCCGGTCTTGTAGTCGACCACGACCAGCTCGTCACCGCGCCGGTCGAGCCGGTCGATGCGGCCGGACAGAGCGACGACCTTGGTGCGGGTGGCGACCGTCCGCTCGACGCCCACCGGATCGTCAGCCGGATCTAAGGTCGCGACATATCCGGACACGAGGTCGCGGGCGCGAGCCAGCCACCGCCCGGACTGCTCGGCGTCCTTGAAGCCCTCGGTGATCCAGCCGTTGGTGACCAGGATGGACGCCGTCAGCGGGGTCCGCCGCTCGTACGGCTCGCGCCACCAGGCCGCCAGCGCGTTGTGCACGCTCGCGCCGACGCTGTTGTGGGCCCACCCGGGCCCCTTGGACGGCTGCGGCCGGTCCAGATAGGTGAACCGGTAACGGCGGCGGCAGTCGAGCCAGGCGTTCAGCCGCGACGGCGTACACGAATAGAGCCGCCGCGGCATCCCGTCCAGCGGAAGCTGGCCCTGCACGCTGCTCATCCGGCCTCACCCCGCGCCACGGGCCCGGTCGCCGGCCGCCGCCGGGCCCTCAGCCCCCGCACCAGGCGGCGGCACTCCTTCACCTAGTCGTCGCCCGGCTTGAGACTGATGCCGGAGATCTTGGTGCCGTCGGCCAGCGGGCCCTCGTCGGCGTCATCGGAGCCGACGCGCGTGAGCGAGCCGGACACCCAGTCGTCGAAGTGCGGCTCCAGGTCGCCGATCGTCACCTCGTCACCGTGGGCGGCCAGCACCCGCGTCTCGGCCGGCAGCGTGAACAGCCGCCCGCCGATCGAGGTGAGCTGGTCGGCCAGGGCGGGGTATTCGCCACCCAGCTTGCCGGGACCGTCGGCCTGCAATGCCTTGCCGGCGAAGACGGCCGCGAGCCCCTCGCAGTAGAGGGACACGCTCCCCGGCGTGACGCCGGGCGTCTCCAGGACTTCGAGCTGGACGTCGGCCACCTCGAAGATGCCGTCGTCCTCCACCTCGATGTCGGGCCAGGTCTCCGACCAGGTCTCCCGCCACAGGGGCTTGTCCTTGGGGTGCAGGGCGACCACGCCCTCGTCCCGGCTCGCCACCTCGATGGCGGCCCCGACGTGGTCGGGCAGGCCCGTCGTGCAGATGACGGCCAGCACCTCCCGCTCGCCCACCTGTTCCAGGATCTTCTCGGCGTCACGCGCCGGGTCGATGACGATCACCTCGTCGTCGTCGCCCACGATCCAGGTGTTGTTCTCGACCTTGTGCTCGATGCCGTCGAAGTCGACGAGGCCCTCGGTCACCACTCGCTCGATACGCGCTGTCACGCCTCCGAACTCTAGCCCGTCTACAGGAGAGCGCGAATCACGGTCAAAGATGTCAATCTTCGAGCCTGGGCGAGAAAGCGCCGAAGGGCACGTCCAGCTCATGATCCCGGGCGTCGATCAGCGACAGCTCGGACAGCGCGATCATGCAGCCGGCGTCGGCCGGCCAGGCGATCGCCCACAACCAGTTGCCGAGCGCCTCACCTGCGTAGACGGCCCGGTCGGAGGCCCCGCCCACGCACCACAACGCGCTCGGATGCCCGAGCACCTCGATCTTGGCGTTCGGCGGCCCCGCGTCGAATCCCTTGCCGGGATCCGGGCCGTCGAGCCCGGCGAACGCGGCGCCGATCCCGATGCCGGGTTCCTCCGCGATGACCAGCACGTCGGCCGGGCCCTCCATGAGCGACGGCCCGGTCAGGGCCACCACGCTGGCACGGGCGCCGGTGCGCTGGTCGCCCACCTCGCCGAACCCCGTCACCAGCCAGTTGGCGGGCAGGGGCCACGGCAGCCACACGGGCACGACGGAGTTCTTGCGTATCGCCTCAAGCGCCGTGCTCGTCGGCGGCCAAGGAGGCTGATAGGGCAGCACATCTCCGTGCGTGTCGCATCGATACGCACTCGACCTGGTGCCCGGCCCGTGAAGGGGGCCGAAACACCGCGGGCAGGTTGGAGCGGCTCTCACAACTACCCACGGTGCTTTCTCCGGCACGGCCCCGTCAAGGCCGGTTCCCGTTATCCCGTCGTAATCTTGGTCATGTGCGCGTAAATTGTGTCGGCGCGATCATCTTCGACGCCTCTGACCGGCTGCTCCTCGTCCGAAGGGGCCATCCGCCCGGCGAGGGTCTGTGGTCGATTCCGGGGGGCCGCCTGGAGGCCGGTGAGACGGACGTGGCCGGCGTGCGCCGCGAGGTTCTGGAGGAGACGGGGCTGCGCGTGACGGTGGGCCGCCTGGCGGGCACCGTGGAGCGCCCGGGTCCAGGCGGCGTCACGTACGTGATCCGCGACTACCTGGCGGTGGCGGCCGGCGGCGTGCCCATCGCGGGCGACGACGCCGCCGACGTGCGCTGGTGCGACATGGGCGAGCTGGCGCGGTTGCCGCTCACCGCGGGCCTCCTCCGATCGCTGGCGGACTGGGGCGTGCTGCCGGATCTTTCCGGTTCGACGTGAAGCCGGGATCTCACCGGTTCGCGTGAAGCTGGAGTCTCACCTGAAGCTGGGATCTCACCGGTTCGACGTAAGGCTGGAGGTCCACAGGATCAGGTGATCGGCGTTGTACGTCGTCGACCGGCCGAGCGCCACGACCTCCGACCCCGACACCGCCACCGCCGACAACCACTGCGTCCCCTGGCCCGCCAGCCGGTCCTTGGTCAGCTCCATCCGGTTCCAGGACAGGCCGTCCTGCGAGGTCCACGCCGCGCTGTCGCCCTCGCCCGGCACGCCGTGCCAGCCGACGGCCACGAGGCCCTCCTTCGCCGCCGCCAGGTCGTACACGGCGGCCGCCTGGTCCGCCGGCAGCCAGGCCGTCTCCCAGGTGGCGCCGTCGTCGTCGGACACGGCCGCGAAGGCGCGCCGGGAGCCGCCGGTGAGAGCGGTGCCGATGGCCACCACCTTGTCCTGATAAATCGTGACCCGTCGGAGCCCGGCCGAGGTGGCGCCCCGCGGGGCCACGCGCCCGCGCGCGCTCCAGTTCAGGCCGTCCTCGGAGTGCCAGACCACGCTGCTCTCCCGGTCGGCGGAGCCCGCTCCGCCCACGGCCAGATAGCCGTCGCCGATGGCGACCGCGTCCTGGATCCGCACTCCCGAGCCGCCCTGCGGTAACTTCTCCGACCGGGTGAACTTGCGCAGGTCGCGGGTGAACCACACGGCGGCGCTCGCCGCGCCCGCCTGGTCCCTGGATTCGCCCGCCAGCACGTACCCCTGCTTGCCCGCCGCGACGACGTGCGTGTCGAGATAGGGATGGTCCTGGTCACGGGCCAGGTCGCCGGAGGCGTTCACCCGCTTCCAGTTCTCACCGTCGTCGGAGGTGACGAGGAGCGGGTCGGTGAGTGAGGTCGTCTCGGTCCCGCCGACGGCCAGCCAGCCGCGGGCGCCGTGGGCCACGTCCTCCAGCGACTGCCTGCCGGGCCCGCCCAGGCTCATGGACTTCCAGCTCTGCCAGTTCTTGATCGTCCACAGGCCGGCGTCGCCGGAGGCGGAGCCGACCGCGACGTACCGGCCGGCGGAGGCGGCCAGCGCGGTCGTCTCGCGCGCGATCCGCGTCAGGCCCTCGATCTCGCCGAGCCGCACCTGGGACGCGGCTCCGCGCGGGGGCGCGGTCATGAGCACGAGCTGGTTGTCGACGTCGGAGGCCGCCTGGTCGCCGCCGGCGAACAGGGTGCCGCCGTCGGAGATCGTGAAGCCGCGCAGCGTCGCCCCCGGCAGGTCGCCGAGGTCGGCGCGCTTGTCCCAGCCTCGCCCGTCCTTGGTGGTCAGCACGGAGTAGCGGCCGAGATTGGCCTGCGTGATCGCCGCGACGCCGGACGGGTAGGAGATCAGCGACTCCACGCCGACGCTCTCGCCGCTCAGGCCGCCGATGGAGCCGCACTGCGACCACTGCGCCCCGGTCGGCGAGCAGTAGACGCGTACGTCGCCTTCGATCGTGCGCTGCCGCGTCGGCACCAGCACGAACCGTTTGGGCAGCACGGCCAGCGTCCCCGCGCGGGGATCGGCCTCAGGGAGCTGGAAACCGGTGGCCCGCCAGGCGCGCCCGCCGTCCGCCGAGCGCAACACCCGCGAGCCGACGCCGTCGTCGGGCACCCCGATGGCCACGACGGTGTCGCCACCGGCCACCACGGCCTTGATCTCGCGTACCTCCAGGCCCCTGGTGTCGACGCGGTCCCAGGTCCGGCCGTCGCCGGAGCGCCAGGCCGCGGGGCCGGAGCCCCCGTCCGCCCCCGTCGTCCGTCCCACCGCGACGAAGCCCGACGCCGTCCGCGCGATGTCCTGGATGGCGTCGCCGGGCCTGAACGCGGTCATGCCGGCGGCTTCCACGGCGGTCCAGCTGAACCCGTCGGTGCTGGTCCACAGGCCGCGGTCGCCGGAGGTGCCGTCGCCGCCGCTGGCCAGCCAGCGGCCGGCGCCGCCGACCACCCGCCGCACCGTGGGCGCGGACCCGCCGCTCACCTGGCCGAGCTGCCACTTCTTGCCCCCGTCAGGGGAGAACAGGAACAGCGGGCGCGGGGTGGGGCTGGTGGTGTCGCTGCCGACCGCCACGACGGCGCGGCCCACCGAGGTCATGTCGTTGAGCTTCTGGTCGGTGCCGTCGCCGGCGGCCGAGACGGTGAACAGCTCGTCCCCCGAACGTCCCGTGCCCGCCGCCAGCCGCAGGCCGGGGCTCTCGCCGTCGCCCCACTGCCACACGAGCACACCCGTGCCCACCAGGACCGCCAGGGCCACGGCCAGGACGAGAGGGATGGCTCTGTCGTGCCGGCGTAGGGGGCTGGACCTGCGGACGGCGGCCGGCGCCGGTCCTCTGTGGTGCCTGCCGTTCGACCCCTGCGGGCGCGGCGCGCCCGTGGCCACCAGGAGGTCGGGGCGGGTGGGGCGGCCGGCCGGCGGGCGTCCGACCCGCCGCACCTCGAACTCGTCCTCCTGCGGGTCGTACGCGTCCTCACCCCGCTCGTCGGGCTCGTGCGCGTCCTGTCCCGGCGCGGGCCCGGCATCGTCACGGGCCCATTCCGCCTCAGGATCGTGCGCCGCGCGCCCGGGCACAGCGGGATCGTAGGGTGCGCGACCGCGCACGGCGGGATCGTGCGGTTCGGGGTCGTGCACGGCGGGATCGTGCGGTTCGGGGTCGTGCACGTCAGGGCTGTGCGGTTCGGGGTCGTGCGCGTCAATGCCGGGCGGTTCGGGGTCGTGCACGTCATGAGCGCGCGGTTCGGGGTCGGGTTGGAGCGGGCGGCCGGCGACGAGCTTGTCGGGCCGGTTGACGATGCGGCGCGGGCGGCGGCGCGGCTCGGCCTCGGGCTCGGCCGTCGGCGAGCTGTACGGCCGGCGCCCCTTGGGCGCTTCCTGCGGCTCGTCCTCCGGAATCGGAGCGGCGAACGGCGGCATGCCCCAGGGCGAGGTCAGGGGTAATCCCCTGGTCCGGTCATCGCTGGGGCCAGGAGGCGAATGCCTGATCCTGGGCTCTTGCGAAGGTTGCGGTTCCGACGCGTCCTCGGGACGCGAGTCGTCGTCACCCGGCGGTCGCCGTGGCGGTTCGCTGGGGCCGGAGGCCACGCGCCGTACCTCCTAGTCGAACTAGACGTACGGGAACGGTCACACTCTGCGGACCGTTCCAGGAAGGTCGATCGTGCGCTTATTTCGAGACGAAGTATCACACGTGCGCACTAATACCCCGTCCCACGGAAACGATCACCTCCCATCGTCTCGCTCGACCAACAGGATCCAGACCAACACGACTGGGCCGGAATAGCGAGACCTCTCTAGTGAGATTCCCGGCACCTCCCGCCCGCTTTATCCCGAAATAGTGCTTATCGAGCGTTTTTTGGCTACATACAACACACCAAACGCGTACACCCCGAGCTGCACGACGGTCCCCGTCAGCGCCTGCCACGGCACCGGCACCTTCCCCTGGTTCAGAGCGTCGTCGAGACCTCCCGCGGCGGCGCTCAGCCCGAAGGCCACCACGTTGTTCATGACGTGCAGCGCGATGCCGCCCTCAAGACCTCCGGTCCGCACCGTCAGCCAGGCCATGACGGCCCCGAAAGCGAACACGTCGATCAGTCCCACCCACGAGTACCCGTGCAGGGACGCGAACAGCGCGGACCCGACGACGATGGACCAGATCGGGTTGTTCAGGTGCGTTCCGACCGCCTGCACGAACCAGCCGCGGAAGACGTACTCCTCGGCCGCCGCCTGGAACGGCACCAGCAACACGATCACGACGAGCGCCGGCAGGAACCCGGCCCACCCGCTCCAGCCGAACAGGGCCTCGTCCTCGCCCGACAACGACAGGGCCACCGCCTGCGTGACCTGGCCGAGCACCAGCGCCACCACGGCGATGCCGGCACAGGTCAGCAGCCACCGCCAGCGGAGCCGGCCCGCCACCGACGACACGGTTCCCGGCCTGCGCCGCTGGATGAGCGCGGCGGCGCCGTACACGAGGGCCAGCACGGGCGCGATCGACAGCAGCACCACGACCAGTCCGAACACCGGATCGCCGAACAACTGCCCGTCGGCTTCGAGCGGCGTCGGGATGCCGAGGAAGTACGCGACCACGATGCCCGCCCAGATCACCACGATCCCGATGACGAAGAAGCCGGCGGCGACGGTCAGCGTGCCGACGATCGTCCGCCATGGCCGGGCGGCCGCGTTGCGCGCGAGATGGTCGTAACGGGCCCCGCTCGGCGTCGGCAGGAACCAGGACCGGATTTGTGGCTGATAGGGATAGCCGGGTGGCTGATGGGGGTAGCCCGGCGGCTGCTCACCCGAGGGAAAATAGGGCCCTGGATTTTCCTGCATCCACCCATTCTGTCCGCCTGGTGCGCAATAGTTCACAGACGGTTGCCCTCTTTAAGCGGATGCTCGGAGCCATAGGCATTTCGACCCTGGGAGCAGGCCATGTCAAGGCTGGGACCTGTCATCACCCTCGCGGCGGGCGTGGTGCTCGCGGCGGGGCTCGGTGTCGCCAGCGTCACCGCGACACCGGCGGCCGATAGCGGCGCCGCCAGCACCGCCGCGGAGGCACCGTCCGCGGCGGAGGAGACCACACCGGAGCAGGCCACAGAACCATCGCCATCACCTGAGCAAACAGCACCGAAGAAGATCGCGAAGGCCGATTACGGCGGCCGGGTGAAGGGCAACGGCGCGCTCATCGCGATCTCGATCAGGAACGGCAAGGCGGTCGGCTACTTCTGCGACGGCCGGGCCGAGGCCTGGTTCAAGGGCACCGAGTCGGCGGGCGCACTCGACCTGAAGGGCCTCGCGGGCGGCGGCTCCAAGGTCACGGCCACACTCGGCGGCGGCCAGGCCAAGGGCTGGGTCTCGGTCGCCGGCAAGAAGTGGAGCTTCGTCGCGCCCACGGTCGTCAAGCCGTCAGGGCTCTACCGCGCCACGGCGCTGGTCAGGGGTGCCCAGTTCAAGGGTGGCTGGATCCAGATCAAGGACCCGGGCGGCGGCTACTACCAGGTGGGCACGGCCAAGGTCGGCGAAGAGAGCGTCGACGTCAAGCTGGACAACGAGCAGCCCACCGCCCCCGTGACGGTCGAGAACACCACGGTCTACCCGAAGGACGTCGACGGCTTCATCGAGGAGATGCAATGACCGCCATCCAGCAGCCGTCCTCGCGCGGCAGCGTGACCCCGTTGCTGGTGCCGCTGCTGATCGGCGGTCTCGTGCTGGTCGCGCTCGGCGTCTATGGGCGGGCGCACACGCCCACCGGGTTCGCCGTCGGCGTGGCCGGGTTCTCGGGCGCGCTGCCGATGAAGGTGTGGCTGACGACGGGCGCGTTCGTGCTGGCGATCGTCCAGGTCGTCTCGGCCCTGTCGATGTGGGGCAAGCTGGGGGTCAGCATCCCGCCCGCCGTGCACCGCTGGTCGGGCCGGCTGGCGTTCGTGCTGACCATCCCGGTCGCCTTCCACTGTCTCTACGCCCTGGGCCTGCAGTACGACGTGCCCAGGGTGCTCGCGCACTCGCTGCTCGGCTGCTTCTTCTACGGCGTCTTCACCGCGAAGTTGTTGTCGCTGCCCAAGCGGAACACGCCGGGCTGGACGTTGCCGGTGCTCGGCGGGCTGGCGTTCACCGCGCTCATCGGGCTCTGGCTGACGTCGTCGTTCTGGTTCTTCACCGCCGTCGGCTTCAAGGTGTGAACCTCTTCGTCCGCGTGAGACCGGCGGCCCGCCCCTTGGCCGCCACGACGAGCGCCATCTTCCTGGAGGCCTCGTCGATCATCTCGTCGCCCAGCATGACCGCGCCGCGCTTCTCGACCGAGGTGTAGTAGTCGTACGCCTCCAGGATGAGCTCGGCGTGGTCATAGTCCTCCTGCGCCGGGGAGAACACCTCGTTGGCCGCGTCGACCTGCGACGGGTGGAGCACCCACTTGCCGTCGAAGCCGAGCGCCGCGGCCCGCCTGGCGACCCTGGTGAAACCTTCGACGTCCTTGATCTGCAGGTAGGGCCCGTCGATCACCTGCAGATCGTGCATCCTGGCCGCCATCAGCAGCCGCATGAGGATGTAGTGGTAGGCGTCGCCCTCGACGTAGCCCGGCGGCTGCTCGCCGACGACCAGGGTGCGCATGTTGATCGAGGCCATGAAGTCGGCGGGACCGAACACCAGCGTCTCCAGGCGGCGCGACGATCCTGCGATGGCGTCGGCGTTCACCAGGCCGCGGGCGTTCTCGATCTGCGCCTCGATGCCGATCCGGCCCACCTCGAAGCCCATGGTCTTCTCGATCTGCGTCAGCAGGGTGTCGAGCCAGACGATCTCGGTCGAGTCCTGCACCTTGGGCAGCATGACGCAGTCGAGGAACTCCCCCGCGCCTTCGACGACCTCGATCACGTCTCTGTAGGTCCACTGCGTGGTGAGGTCGTTGACCCTGACCACGCGGGTCTTGCCGGTCCAGTCGCCCTCGCGCAGCGCGGTCACGACGTTGCCACGCGCCTCCTCCTTGGCCAGCGGCGCGACGGAGTCCTCCAGATCGAGGAAGACCTCGTCCACGGGCAGGGTCTGGGCCTTTTCCAGGAACCGCGGGTTGCTGCCGGGCACGGCGAGCACCGAACGTCGTGAGCGCATGCGCACACGCTAACCGACCACGGATCCCGTGCCACGCCGCGGGTCACAGCTCGCACCGCGGGTCGGGTCGCGGGTCGGGTCGCGTCGCGTCGCGGGTTCGCTGGGAACCCGCGACGGAGACGGGAGGTCAGCGGCGCGGAGCCAGGCCCAGCTGGAGGCCCTTCAGACTGGAGGAACGCTTGCTCAGGCCGGCCGCGATCTTGTTCAGCTCGGCCGCCGCGGGAGAGTCGGGGTCGGTGAGCACCAGTGGCTTGCCCTCGTCGCCACCCTCGCGCAGCCGCAGGTCGATGGGGACCTGCCCGAGCAGCGGCACCCGGGAGCCGAGCGTCCTGGTCAGCGCGTCGGCGACGATCTGGCCGCCGCCCTCGCCGAACACGGCGATGCGCTCGTCACAGTGCGGGCACGGGAGCCAGGCCATGTTCTCGATGACGCCGGCGATCTGCTGGTGGGTCTGGGCCGCGATCGAGCCGGCCCGCTCGGCCACCTCGGCGGCGGCCATCTGCGGCGTCGTCACGACCAGGAGCTCCGCCGACGGGAGCCGCTGCGCCACCGAGATCGCGATGTCCCCGGTGCCGGGCGGCAGGTCGAGGAGGAGCACGTCGAGGTCGCCCCAGTAGACGTCGGCCAGGAACTGGTGGAGCGCCCGGTCGAGCATCGGGCCGCGCCAGACCACCGGCGTGTTGCCCTCGGGCTTGAACATGCCGACCGAGATGACCTTGATGTCATGGGCCACCGGAGGCATGATCATGTCCTCGACCTTGGTGGGCCGCTCGGCGGCGCCGAGCATGCGAGGAATGCTGTGGCCGTAGATGTCGGCGTCGACGATGCCGACCTTGAGCCCGCCGGCGGCCATGCTGGCGGCCAGGTTGACCGTCACGGAGGACTTGCCGACGCCGCCCTTGCCGCTGGCCACCGCGAACACGCGGGTCAGCGAGCCGGGCTGGTTGAACGGGATCTCCTTCTCCGGCCCGCGGTCGCCGCGCAGCTTGGTCTGCAGGACCTTGCGCTGCTCGGTGCTCATGACGTCGAGCTCGATCTCCACGCCGGTGACGCCGTCGAGCTTGCCGACGGCGTTCTTCACGTCGCGGGTGATGGTGTCCTTCATCGGACAGCCGGACACGGTGAGGAAGACGCCCACACGCACCGCCCCGTCAGGAGCGATCTCGATGCTCTTGACCATGTCGAGGTCCGTGATCGGCCGACGGATCTCGGGGTCGATGACGGTGGCGAGAGCGACCGTCACCTGTTCCTGGGTTAGTGCCATCGAAGTCTCGGCACGAGGGAGTGCCGTCCCTCCTTTGTCGGTATATGTGTGGCAAGCGCTGAACGTCAGTGAGGATGCCCCTCCATGGTATGAACCGGAGACCCCACTCAGTTAATCCGTGCTGTTAGATGTCCGTGCAACAACGTCCTAAGGTTACTCCGTGACTCTTCTGCGCGACGAGGGCCTGACCGTCGAGGAGCTGACCGTCTGGCGGACGCTGCAACGCGCCCAGGTCCGCATCACCCGCCATCTGGAGGCGGAGCTGCTCGTCGCCCACGCTCTGCCGCTGGCCTCCTACGACGTGCTCATGCAGCTCGGCGAGGCGCCTGAGCGGCGGTTGCGCATGAACGATCTGGCCGGACGCGTCCTGCTCTCCCGCAGCGGCCTGACCAGGCTCATCGACCGGTTGCAGCGTGACGGGCTGGTCACCAGGCAGGCGTGCGCCGACGACGCCCGCGGGCTGTTCGCCGTCCTGACGGAGGCGGGGGCGGCGCGGCTGGCCGAGGCCACCCCCACCTACCTGCGCGGCATCAGGTCCCAGTTCCTCGACATGCTGGACGCCGGGGAGATCGGGCAGGTGCGGGCGATGCTCACCAAGCTCGACGTCACTGGCCCTTCCTGATCTCCTCCAGCAGGTGCCCGAGCTCCGAGCGCAGGTAGTCCCGGGTGGCCACCTCGTTCAGCGCCAGGCGCAGACCGGCGATCTCACGGGTCAGATACTCGATCTCGGCCTGGTTGCGTTCGCCGGTCTCGCGGTCCTGCTCGTACTGGATGCGGTCGCGGTCGCCCTGCCGGTTCTGGGCCAGCAGGATGAGCGGCGCGGCATAGCTGGCCTGCAACGACAACATCAGCGTCAGGAAGATGAACGGGTAGGGGTCGAACTTGAGATGGCCTGGCGCGGCGACGTTCCAGACCACCCAGATCGCCACGAACACCGTCATGTACACGATGAAGCGCGCCGTTCCGAGGAACCGGGCAATCTGCTCCGAGAGCCGGCCGAAAGCCTCCGGATCATAGTGCGGGCGCAGCGAGCGGCGCAGGTCCCGTGGCTGGTCCAGTCGTTCAGTCGTCACGGTCGGTCCCCTCGCGCCAGTCTTCAGGAAGCAGGTGGTCGAGCACGTCGTCGACCGTCACCGCGCCGACCAGCCGGCCGAGCTCGTCCACGACCGGGGCCGCGACGAGGTTGTAGTGCGCGAGGTAGTAGGTGACCTCGCGCAGCGAGAACTCCGGCCTGATCGGGTCGATCGAGGGGTCAAGCACGCTGCCGAGCAGCGTGGACGGCGGCTCGCGCAGCAGCCGCTGGAAGTGCGAGACCCCGAGGTACGTGCCCGTCGGCGTCTCCGTGGGCGGCCGGGTCACGTAGACCTGGGCCGCCACGGCGGGCGCCAGGTCCTGCTGCCTGATGTTCGCCAGCGCCTCGGCCACGGTGGCGCTGGGCGGCAGGACGACCGGCTCGCTGGTCATCACGCCGCCCGCGCTGTCCTCGGGATAGGTCAGCAGGCGCCGCACCGGGGCCGCCTCGCCGGGCTCCATCAGGGCCAGCAGCTCGGCCGCCTGCTCGGCCGGCAGGTCGTGCAGCAGGTCGGCGGCGTCGTCGGGCCCCATCTCCTCCAGCACGTCGGCGGCCCGCTCGGGCGCCAGGGTGCCGAGGATGATGATCTGGTCCTCGGGCGGCAGCTCCTCCAGCACGTCGGCCAGCCGGTCGTCGTCGAGGGCGCGGGCGATCTCGACGCGCCGCTTGCTCGGCAGCTCGTGCAGGGCGCTGGCCATGTCGGCGGCCCGCATCGACCCGAACGCGGCGATCAGCCCGGCCGCCCCCTGGTCCTTCTGCAGCTTGTCGAACCCCTGCACCTCCGCCCAGCCGACGATCCTGGGCTCACGCCGCCTGCCCTTGTAGAGGGCGACCTTGGTGATCTCCCAGGTGGACGGCTTGATCTCCTCCATGGCCACGTCGTAGACCGTCATGGGCTCGCCGTCGACGGTCACTCTGAGGTCGAGGATCTCGCCGACGACCAGCGTCTCGGTGGCCCGCTGATCGAACCTGCGCATGTTGAGCCGGCCGGTGAAGATCACGGATCCGGCCTCGATGCGGCGTACGCGGGTGATGGGCAGGAACACCCGGCGGCGCGGCTGCACCTCCACCACCAGGCCGTGGACGATGGGCCCGCGGCCGATGCGCAGGCCGACGACGACGTCCCGGACACGGCCGATCTGGTCGCCCGCCGGGTCGAAGACCGGGGTTCCCGGCAGCCGGGCCACGAAGATCTTCACGTGGTCAGGCTAACAGTGGGACTCTGTTGCGCCCGAGACGCCGTACATGTCAGTATCAAACCCCTTATACGGTAATTACTGGCCAGGTGGTGTGGGATGAGGTCTACGGGACTCGCGCTCGCGTTCGTGTCCGCGTGGTGTTTCGCGTGCTCGGGCCCGATGGCCAAATACCTCATCGGCGCCGGGCTGGCGCCGATCGAGGCCGTCTGGACGCGGATGGCGGGCGCGGGGCTGCTGCTGATCGCCGTGCTGGCCGTCGTGCGGCCCCGGGCGTTGCGGATCCCCCGGTCCAGGCTGCCGTTCCTGGGGTTGTACGCGCTCATGGCGGTGGCCGGGGTGCAGTCGCTCTACTTCGTCGCGATCACCCGGTTGCCGGTGGGGATCGCGTTGCTGCTGGAGTTCATGGCGCCGGTGATGGTGGTCGCCTGGGTGCGGTTCGTCCGCAAGGTACGCCTCGCACGGGCCGCCTACGCCGGCGCGGTCGTCGCCGTGGTGGGCCTCGGCGTCGTCGTCGAGGCGTGGCACGGGATGCGGCTCGACGGGCTGGGCCTGCTGCTCGGACTGCTCGCGGGCGCGTGCTGCGCCGGATATTTCATCATGAGCGATAGCTTCGGCGACGACGTGGACCCGCTCGGCCTGATCGCCTGGGGCATGGCCGGGGCGACCGTGGTGCTGATCCCGTTCGCCCGCCCGTGGAACATCCCCTGGGACGCCTTCACCGTCTCCGTCACCCCCGCGGGCGGCCTGACCCTGCCGGTGGTGGTGGCGTACCTGTGGCTGGTGCTGATCGCGACCCTGGGCGGCTACATCCTGAGCGTGAACGCCGTGCGGCGCCTGACGGCCGCCGTCGGGGCCACCGTCGCCTCCCTGGAGGTCATCGGCGGCTCGATCGTGGCCTGGGCGGTGCTCGGCGAGACGCTGGGCGTCTTCCAGATGCTGGGCGGCCTGATCGTGTTGTCCGGCGCGTTCCTCGCGCAGACCGCCACGGCCTCCACCCATCCCGCGGCACCGCAGAAGGTGCTCGAAGGACCCGGCAGCGTCAGCACGCCCGTGTGAGGCGCGGGAGACGCGCCGGCGTCAGCGCACCCGCGTGAGACGCGACAGGGTCAGCGCGCCCGCGTGAGCCGAAGGAGGCGCTCGAAGAGGCTGGCCGGCGTCAGTGTGCCGGGGTGAGCCGCAGGACGGTGGACTCGCGTGCCCAGCGCTCGGTGAGATGCTCGCTGTCGGGGGCGTTGAGCCGCTCCTTGGCCAGCACCGCCACGGCGTCGGCCGCCGCCGCCTGGTCCACCGCCGAGACCGTCGCCTCGAACTCCACCAGCCTGGCCCCGTTGTCCTTGCTGCGCAGCGTGACCTGGACCCGGTCGAGGGCGTCGAGGCCGGGCAGCCGCTGCTCCTGACCCCCGGTGACCAGGTAGATCGCGCCGTCGTGCCAGGCGTGCCAGGCCAGGCGAGGCCGGTCGAGGGTGAGCCAGAGGACGCCGGACTTCTTCGCGCCCTCCTGGATGGCCGCGCTGTTGTCGCTCACAGCCCGACTGTAGTCCAGCGGACGCGTCAGGTCGCTTCCGAGTCGTAGGGCGGCAGTTCCCCATAGCCGAGCTCGTCCACCGGCTCGGGCACGTAGGGCGCCGCGACGACCGGCTCCAGAGTCTTGGGCTTGTCGTTCCAGTCGTCCTCAAGATCGTCAAGCAGATGCTTGCGAACGAAGTTGCGCGGATTGAGGTCGGTCGGATCGAAGTTGGAGAACTCCGGGCCCAGCCCGGCCCGCAGGTCGTCGCGCGCGGTGTTGGCCATCCGGCGCAGGTTGCGCAGCGTCCGCCCCGCCTGGGAGGCGGCCTGAGGCAACTTGTCGGGACCGAAGACGAGGAGAGCGATGACGATCAGCGCCCCGACCTCCAACCACCCGAGTCCGAACACCGTGAGCTCCTACCGCAGTCCAACCTCTCCGAGGACAACCCCGGCCTATCCACAGACTAAGGGCTCCGGGGGGTAGGTCGGTCGTCCCCCCTGGGTCATTTCCGCCAAATCGGCGGGAGCTTCCTCCTCACCCCAGGGCAGCGTCCCCGTGCGAGTGACAGCGCTGAGCACCGCACGAGCGAGGCCGCGCACCGTGACAGCGCCAAGGCCCCGCATGCGCGGGCCGCGCGCACCGTGACAGCGCTGAGCGCCGGGAGAGCAGGCTCTCCCGGCGCTCAGCGGACCGGCCGGCTCAGGACGGGGACGGCGTCGGCCCGTCCTCGGCCACCACGACCAGGGTCGCGGTGCGCTCCTGGCCGGCGCGCTGGTACTTGACGGCGACCTTGGCCCCCGGCGCCTTGCTGCGGATCAGGGCGATCAGCTCGTTGCCGTCCTGCAGCGTGAGGCCGTCGATCTCCAGGATCACGTCACCGGCCTTCAGACCGGCCTTGTCGGCGGGCCCGTTGGCGTCCACCGGCTGCCGGCCGCCGCTGGGCTCCGAGGCGATGCGCACGCCCTGGCCCTTGTAGTCCTTGTCCAGCACGATGCCGATCTTGGGCCGCTTGGCCTTGCCGGTGCTGATCAGCTCCTCGGCCACGCGCCTGGTCTGGTTGACCGGGATCGCGAAGCCCAGGCCGATGCTGCCGCTCTGACTGTTCACCGAACGACTCAGCGTGGCGATCGCCGAGTTCACCCCGACGACCTCGCCGCGGCCGTTCACCAGCGGACCGCCCGAGTTGCCCGGGTTGATGGCGGCATCCGTCTGGATGGCGCTGATGTAGGCGGGTTCCTCGCTGCTGGTTCCGGTGTCGTCGCCCGCGATGACCGGCCGGTTGAGCGAGCTGACGATGCCGGTCGTGACCGTGCCCGTCAGGCCCAGCGGGGAGCCGATGGCGATGACGGGGTC
Organism: Nonomuraea sp. NPDC002799; assembly: GCF_053592075.1. Classification (NCBI taxonomy): domain Bacteria; kingdom Bacillati; phylum Actinomycetota; class Actinomycetes; order Streptosporangiales; family Streptosporangiaceae; genus Nonomuraea; species Nonomuraea sp. NPDC002799. Next base: position 334,714 of record NZ_JBSFVA010000006.1, on the reverse strand, counting down.
GCCCACGACGACCTGGTCGGAGTTGCCGAGGGTGATCTCCGGCGTGCCGAACGTCTCCTCCGGCTTGATCACGGCCAGGTCGGAGCCGGGATCGCGGCCCACGATGCGGGCGGCGGTGGTCTTGCGGTTGTGGAACATGATCCGGATCTCGCCGCCGTTGACGGCCCCCGCGACGACGTGGTTGTTGGTCACCACGTAGCCGTTCTTGATCAGGAAGCCGGAGCCCGTGGCGCCCTCGCTGGCGGTGCCGGCCTCGATGGAGACCACGCTGGGCAGCACCCGGGCGGCCACGCCGGGCACCGAGTCGGGCGCCCGGTTCGTGGCGCCGGTCGGGATCGGGCCGAGACTGTAGGAGGGGTCGGTGCCGCTGCCCGGCTTGGTGAGCAGGTAGGTGCCGAAGCTGCCCAGCACGGAGGCCACGACGGCGATGATCAGTGCGATCGAGACCATCGCGCCGATGCCGGGCCCGCGTCTCGGCGGCCGGCCGCCATCCGGACCGCCCGGGGGTGGCGGAGCCCAGCCCGAGCCCATGCCGAGCGCCTGATGCGGGGGTGGCGGCGGCGTGCCGCCATAGGGTGGCCTGCCGCCGAAGGGCGGGGTGTCGTAGGAGGAGCGGGCACCGCCCTCGGGCGCCCCGAAGGGTGGCTTGTCGTAGGACCGCGTACCACTGCCGGGCGCACCGAACGACGGGCCGTCATAAGGCCGCGCGCCGGACTCCGGCGCACCGAACGACGGGCTG